>JAFAPI010000221.1 GCA_019247195.1 Gammaproteobacteria bacterium | reverse complement strand
CGGCGCGCCCGCGGCGGGCAGGCTGCGGCTCATGCGCCCCCGGCGCCGTCGCCGGCGGGCTCCTCGACGGGCAGCACGTCGCGCGGAGCGAGCACGCGCAGCGTGTCGATGCGGCGCCGGTCGGCGCGCATGACGCGGAACTCAAAGCCCTCGAGGCTCAGGCTCTCGCCGCGGCGCGGCAGCCGCCCGAGCTGCTTCATGATGAGCCCGGCGACGGTCTCGACGCCCTCCTCTTCCGAGAGCCGGGCGCCGAAGTACTCGTTGAACTCATCGATGCGGGTCACGCCGCGCACCGTGAACTGCCGCTCCGCATCCCGGCGGATGTTGTGCTCGTCCTCGACGTCGAACTCATCGTCGATCTGCCCGACGATCTGCTCGATCACGTCCTCGATGGTGCACAGCCCGGCCACGCCGCCGTACTCATCGACCACGATCGCCATGTGGTTGCGGTTGCGGCGGAACTCCTTGAGCAGCACGTTGAGCCGCTTGGACTCGGGGACGAACACCGCCGGGCGCATGTACTCGCGGATGTCGAAGCGCTCGCGCGTCCCCGCGGTGGTCATGCGCAGCAGGTCCTTGGCGAGCAGGATGCCGATGATGTCGTCCTTGTCCTCGTCCATGACCGGCACGCGCGAGTGGCCGGACTCCACCACCACCGGCAGGATGCGCGTGGCCGGGTCGCTGCGGCGCACGAAGATCATCTGCGCGCGCGGCACCATGATGTCGCGCACCTGCAGATCGCTCACCTCGAGCACGCCCTCGAGCATGGTGACCGCGTCGGCGTCGATCAGGCCGCGCTCGCCGGACTCCCGCAGCAGCGTCTTCAGCTGCGCCCGGTCCTGCGGCTCGCCGCTCGCGCCCTTCAGGCGGCGCTTGAGCCAGCGGCCGGTGGCGTTGATGTCACGGGCCATCGGGCGCCTGGTAGGGGTCAGCGAAGCCGAGCGTGCGCAGCACGCGCACCTCGCGGCGCTCCATGCGCCGGGCGTCCGCGCCGCGCACGTGGTCGTAGCCGAGCAGATGCAGGGTGCCGTGCACCACCAGGTGCGCCCAGTGCGCGCGCCGCGGCTTCGCCTGAGCGCGCGCCTCGCGCTCGAGCACGCGCGGACAGATGATGAGATCGCCCAGGGCGCGCGCCCCGCGCAGCGCCGGCGGCGCGGGGAAAGACAGGACGTTGGTCGGGCGGTCCTGCCCGCGGTAGCGCGCGTTCAGGCGGCGGCTCTCCCCC
The DNA here is from genome assembly GCA_019247195.1 of Gammaproteobacteria bacterium. GTDB lineage: Bacteria > Pseudomonadota > Gammaproteobacteria > Steroidobacterales > Steroidobacteraceae > 13-2-20CM-66-19. Next base: position 13,607 of record JAFAPI010000221.1, on the reverse strand, counting down.
GGGCCCACGACGGCGAGGGCCAGCGCCCCGGCCCGCCGCCGCCCGAGCGCGGCGCTCACCCAGCGCGTCAGCTCGCGCCGCGGCGGCATCCAGCCGCGCACCCGCCGCGCGAGCTCCAGATCGAGCGCAGGGCCGCGGCGGCTCACGTCCCCTCCCCGCGCGCCTCGTAAGCCTGCACGATGCGCTGCACGAGCGGGTGGCGCACCACGTCCTGGGCGTCGAAGAAGGTGAACGCCACGCCTTCGACCGAGCGCAGCAGGTTGACCACGTGCGACAGCCCCGAGGGCTTGCCGGGCGGCAGGTCGGTCTGCGTCACGTCGCCGGTCACGACGGCCTTGGAGCCGAAGCCGATGCGCGTCAGGAACATCTTCATCTGCTCGAGGGTGGTGTTCTGCGCCTCATCGAGGATGATGAAGGCATCGTTCAGCGAGCGGCCGCGCATGAAGGCGAGCGGCGCCACCTCGATGACGTTGCGCTCGATGAAGCGCGCCACGCGGTCAAAGCCCATCATCTCGTAGAGCGCGTCGTACATGGGACGCAGGTACGGGTCGACCTTCTGCGTCAGGTCCCCGGGCAGGAAGCCGAGACGCTCGCCCGCCTCCACCGCCGGGCGCACCAGCACCAGGCGCCGGACGCGGTCGGCCTGCAGTGCCTCGACCGCGCAGGCGACCGCGAGGTAGGTCTTGCCGGTGCCCGCGGGCCCGACGCCGAAGGTGAGATCGCGGCTGCGGATGTGCTGCAGGTACTCGCGCTGATGCGGGCCGCGCGCCCGCACCCCGCCGCGCGGCAGTCGCACCGCCTGGTTGTCCGCCTCGCTCTCGGCGGCGCCGGTGGCGTGCTCCTGCAGCGCGAGGTGCACCCGCTCGGGCGTCACGTCATCGCTCTTGGTGAGCTCGAACAGCTCGCGCAGCAGCGCCTCGGCGTGCGCGGCGCGCACGCCGCTCACGCGGAAGGTGTCGCCGCGGCGGTCGATGCGCACCGCGAGCCGGGACTCGAGCAGGCGCAGGTTCTCATCGAGCGGCCCGCACAGGTTGGCGAGCCGGCTGTTGTCGGAGGGCACGAGGTCGAACTCCCGCGCCGCGGCGCTGCTGGCGGCCACGGGTTTCAGGCGGGCACCGCGGCCGGCGTGCGCACGCTCTGCGACAGGAGCCGGCCACGCAGACTGTGCGCGAGCGCATCGGTGATGAGCGCATCCACGAAGCGCCCGATGAGATGCTCGGGGCCGGGCAGGTTGACCCAGCGGTTATTCGCGGTGCGGCCGGCGAGCTCGCGCGCATCCTTGCGCGCGTGGCGCTCGATGAGGATGCGCTGCCGGGTGCCGACCATGCCCTCGCTGATCGCGCGCGCCTGGGCCTCGAGCTGGGCCTGCAGTCGGGCGAGCCGCGCCTGCTTGATCTCGGCCGGGACCTCGTCGGGCAGCGCGGCGGCCGGAGTGCCGGGGCGGCGGCTGTAGAGGAAGCTGAAAGACTGGTCGAAGTGCACCTCGCGCGCGAGCGCAAGCGTCGCCTCGAAGTCGCGCTCGGTCTCGCCCGGGAAGCCCACGATGAAATCCGAGGAGAGCGCGATGTCCCCGCGCACGGCGCGCAGTCGCCGCACCTTCTCCTTGAACTCGAGCGCCGTATAGCCGCGTTTCATCGCCGCCAGGATCCGGTCCGAGCCGGACTGCACGGGCAGGTGCAGGTGCGAGGCGAGCTTGGGCACGTGGGCGAAGGCCTCGATGAGTGAGTCGTCGAACTCGAGGGGGTGCGAGGTCGTGAAGCGGATGCGCTCGATGCCGCGCAGTTGGGCGATATGGTGGATGAGGGTGGCGAGATCGACCTGCGCCCCATCGCGCATCGCGCCGCGATAGGCATTGACGTTCTGCCCGAGCAGCGTGACCTCCGCCACGCCCTGCGCCTCGAGCGCCCGCACCTCATCCAGCACGGACTCGAAGCCGCGGCTGACCTCCTCGCCGCGCGTGTAGGGGACGATGCAGAAGCTGCAGTACTTGCTGCAGCCTTCCATCACCGACACATAGGCATGGCTTCCGCCGGCCCGGGGGGTCGGCAGGTGGTCGAACTTCTCGATCTCCGGAAAGCTGATATCGATGACCGGCGTCCCCTCGGCCTCGCGGCGGCGGATGAGATTGCCCAGGCGGTGCAGGGTCTGCGGCCCGAACACCAGGTCGACGAAGGGGGCGCGCGCGCTCAGCGCCTCGCCCTCCTGGCTCGCCACGCAGCCGCCGACCCCGATGAGGACCCCGGGGCGGGCGGCCTTCAGACGCCGCCACTCCCCGAGGAGGGAGAACACCTTCTCCTGGGCCTTCTCGCGCACCGAGCAGGTGTTCATGAGGAGGACCTCCGCCTGCGCTGCCTCCGCGGCCGGCTCCAGGCCCAGCTCCGCGCGCAGCACGTCCGCCATGCGCGCCGAGTCGTACTCGTTCATCTGGCAGCCGAAGGTCTTGATGAAATAGCGGCGGGGCATAGGCGGAAGGGGCGAAATTCTACCCGAAGGGGACCCCTGCCGGGCCTTGATCCTTGCGCCTGCAGAGATACGGCAACCTGCTTTTTACCGCTTAATAATCAATCAGTTATGGCACAAACTACGGCTGTGAGGCGCGCCTTGCCGACTCTCTACAGCTTGTCCGCTAGCGCGGCCGCAGCGGACGTGAAACGCTCACCCGACAAAGGGACTTTCAGGGAGGCGAGATGCGACGACCCACCTCGGCGCGGGGGTTGGCGGTGCTCTGGGCGGGCCTGGCGGGGTTGGCAGGGAACGCCTTGCCGGCGGCGGCGCAAGAGCTCTCCGCGATCGTCGGCGCGCAGCACACGCCCGCGCTGCGGGAAGACTCTTACGCCTATCTCTTTGAATACCGCCACAACTTCAACGACGCCTTCTTCGCGACCTATACCTGGCTCAACGAGGGGCACGTCACGAACCACCACCGCGACGGCCTGTCCGGACAGCTCTGGGTTCGCTGGGTGAGTCCGGGCCGGCTGTTCACGCTCGCCGCCGGCGCCGGCCCCTACCGCTACTACGACACGACGTACGTGGATGCGCTCGGACGCGTGACGGACGCGCACGACTGGGGCGGCATGTACAGCGTCTCGGCCGACTGGTACTACCGCAATCCCTGGATCCTGCAGCTGCGCTACAACTACGTTCACACCACGACGAGCATCTCGACCCACTCGCTGCTCCTCGGGCTCGGCTATCAGTTCGAGTCTGCGCACGCGCAGGGACCGGTGCCGGCGGACGGCTATCACTTCAGCACCCCCGAGCGCAGCGAGGTCACCGCGATGCTCGGCAACAGCGTGGTGAACAACTTCCACTCTCCGCACGGCGTCGCGTACGCCCTCGAGTACCGCTACAAGCTCACCCCCTACATCGACCTGGCGGCGACCGCGCTCGATGAGGGCGATGCGCACGTCGTCAAGCGGCGCGGGCTGGCCGGCGAGGGTTACATCCGGCGCGAGTTCCTCGAGCACCGGATGGACGTCGGGCTCGGCGGCGGCTTCTACCTGGCACGCGACCAGGACGAGATCGGCCAGCGCAACAAGCTGCTCGGCATCATCACCATGACGATGAGCTACTGCTTCACCGAGCACTGGCGTACGCGCGCGTACTGGTTCCGCACTGTTACCGTCAACGGACGCGATACGGACGTGGCGCTGCTCGGCCTCGGCTACATGTTCTGAGCGGATCCGACCGGGCGGTCGCCCCGGAATCAGAACGGGATGTCGTCGTCGAACTCCTCACTGCGCGCGCCGCCGCTGCTGCCGGAGGCGGAGCTCTCCTCGGCGAAGGCCGGCGCGTTGGCGCCCGCGGGCGCGCTCTGGCCGGCGCCGCCCCCGCGGCCGCCGAGCATCTGCAGCTCGTTGCCGATGATCTCGGTGGAGTAGCGCTCGTTCCCCTGCTTGTCGGTCCACTTGCGGGTGCGCAGGCTCCCCTCGATGTAGACCTGGGAGCCCTTCTTCAGGTACTCGCCGGCGACCTCGGCCAGGCGGCCGAAGAAGGCGACGCGGTGCCACTCGGTACGCTCCTGCTGCTCGCCGGTCTGCTTGTCGCGCCAGCTCTCGCTGGTGGCCACCCGCAGGTTCGCCACCGTGCTGCCCGAGGGCATGGCGCGCGTCTCGGGGTCGGCGCCGAGGTTGCCGATCAGAATGACCTTGTTGATGCCACGCGCCATGGTGAAGCCCCTTTGCAGATGATCCGCGGTGAGCTGCGCGGGGCACGAGCGGCAGCCCCGGCGCAGGGAGGGCATTTTAGAGGAGCGCCGAGGCGGACGCGACCCGCGAAAGGGCGGCGAACGTGCAGTATGGGGTGCGTAAGCCCTCTGCGCTCCGCGGGCGACGCAGCGCTTGCCGGCCGGCCGGCCGCCCCCATTAAAGGCACTCGTTCTTGCGATCCCTCCGTCCCCGTGGCTGCCGGCAGGGTGCCGTTAGGTTCGGCCGGCCGCGGCGCGTATCATTTTTGATTCGATGCCAGAAATCCGCGTGCGCGGCGCGCGCACTCACAACCTCAAGAACCTCAGCCTCGCGCTGCCGCGCGAGCGGCTGATCGTGGTCACGGGCCTGTCGGGCTCGGGCAAGTCCTCGCTCACGTTCGACACGCTGTACGCGGAAGGGCAGCGGCGCTACGTCGAGTCGCTGTCAGCGTATGCGCGGCAGTTCCTGGCCACCATGGACAAGCCGGACGTCGACAGCATCGAAGGGCTCTCGCCCGCCATCGCCATCGAGCAGAAGGCGAGCTCGCACAATCCGCGCTCCACCGTCGGCACGGTCACCGAGATCTATGACTACCTGCGCCTGCTGTACGCGCGCGCCGGCACCCCGCGCTGCCCCGAGCACGGCACCGAGCTTGAGGCCCAGACCGTGAGCCAGATGGTCGACCAGGTGCTGCGCCTGCCCGCGGGCACGGCCGCGGCACTGCTCGCCCCGGTGGTCAGCGACCGCAAGGGCGCGCAGCTCGAGGTGCTCGGCGATCTCGCCGCCCAGGGCTTCGTGCGCGTGCGCATCGACGGGCGCCTGCACGAGATGGAGGCGCTGCCGACGCTCGACCCGAAGAAGAAGCACACCATCGAGGCGGTGGTCGATCGCCTGCGGGTGCGGCCGGACGGCGCCCAGCGCCTCGCCGAGTCCTTCGAGACCGCGCTGCGGCTCTCGGGCGGCATCGCGCGGCTCGCCTTTCTCGATGAGCCGGCTCGCGACCCGCTCGTCTTCTCGAGCCGGCACGCCTGCCCGGTGTGCGGCTACAGCGTCCCGCCGCTGGAGCCGAAGCTCTTCTCCTTCAACAATCCCGCCGGCGCCTGCCCGGGCTGTGACGGGCTCGGGGCGCAGGAGTTCTTCGATCCGCAGCGCGTGGTACAGCACCCGCACCTGTCGCTGGCGGGCGGGGCGGTACGTGGCTGGGACCGCCGCCACAGCCATTACTTCCAGCTGATCCAGTCGCTCGCCCGACACTATGGTTTCGACATCGAGACGCCGTGGGCGGAGCTGCCGGCGCACGTGCAGCACGTGCTGATGAACGGCAGCGGCACGGAGGCGATCGAGTTCCTCGACGATGACGGCAGCCGCCGCCGACGCCGCCGTCACCCCTTCGAGGGCATCCTGCCAAACCTGACGCGCCGCTACCGCGAGACCGAGTCGCCGGTGGTGCGCGAGGAGCTCAGCCGCTATCTGGGGGTGCGGCCGTGCCCCGAGTGCCACGGCACCCGCCTCAACCGCGCGGCGCGCTACGTGTTCGTCGGCGGCAAGAGCCTGCCGGAGCTGGTGCACCTGCCGGTCGGGCGCGCCCTGGAGTTCCTGGGCGCGCTCGCGCTGCCCGGCTGGAAGGGTGAGGTGGCCGACAAGATCGTGCGCGGCGTCGCGCAGCGGCTGCGCTTCCTCACCGACGTCGGCCTCGACTACCTGACGCTCGACCGCAGCGCGGAGACACTCTCAGGCGGGGAGTCGCAGCGCATCCGCCTGGCGAGCCAGGTCGGCTCGGGACTGACCGGCGTCATGTACATCCTCGATGAGCCCTCGATCGGGCTGCACCAGCGCGACAACCGCCGGCTGCTTCAGACGCTGCGCCAGCTGCGCGACCTCGGCAACACCGTGATCGTGGTGGAGCACGACGAGGAGGCGATCCGTGCCGCGGACCACGTGATCGACCTCGGGCCCGGGGCGGGCGCGCACGGCGGCCACCTGGTGGCGGAGGGCACGCCGGCGGCGATCGCCGCCGATCCGCACTCGATCACCGGCCAGTTCCTCTCCGGGCGCCGCCGCATCGAGCTGCCGGGCCTGCGCATCCGCCCCGATCCCAAGCGGGCGCTCACCATCGTGGGCGCACGCGGCAACAACCTGAAGGACGTGACCGTAGCGCTGCCCCTCGGGCTCTTCACCTGCGTCACGGGGGTGTCGGGCTCGGGCAAGTCGACCCTGATCATCGATACGCTGTTCGGGCACACCGCGGCACGCCTCGGCGCCACGCGCATCGAGGCAGCCCCCTGCGAGCGCATCGACGGGCTCGAGCAGATCGATCGCGTGATCGACATCGACCAGAGCCCGATCGGGCGCACGCCCCGCTCCAACCCGGCCACCTACACCGGGCTGTTTGCCCCGCTGCGGGAACTCTTCGCGCAGCTGCCCGAGGCGCGCGCCCGCGGCTACGACGCCGGGCGGTTCAGCTTCAACGTGAAGGGCGGGCGCTGCGAGGCCTGTCAGGGCGACGGCCTGATCCGCGTCGAGATGCACTTCCTGCCGGATGTGTACGTGCCCTGCGATGTGTGCCGCGGCCAGCGCTACAACCGCGAGACACTCGAGATCCGCTACCGCGGCAAGAACATCCACGAGGTGCTGGAGCTGACGGTGGAGGAAGCGGCGCGCTTCTTTCAGAACGTGCCGGCGATCGCCGGGCGGCTGCAGACCCTCACCGACGTGGGGCTCGGCTACGTGCACCTCGGGCAGAACGCCACCACGCTCTCCGGCGGCGAGGCGCAGCGGGTGAAGCTCGCGCGCGAGCTCGCCAAGCGCGCCACCGGCCGCACGCTGTACATCCTGGACGAGCCCACCACCGGACTGCACTTCCACGACGTGGAGCAGCTGCTGCGCGTCCTGCACCGGCTGCGCGATGAGGGCAACAGCATCGTGGTGATCGAGCACAACCTCGACGTCATCAAGACCGCGGACTGGGTAATCGATCTCGGGCCGGAGGGTGGCGAGGCCGGCGGCACGGTCATCGCGCAGGGGACGCCGGAAGAGATCGCCGCGGCCCCGCACTCCTATACCGGCCAGTTCCTCGCACCGCTGCTCGCGGGGCGACGATCCGCCGCGGCGGTCGCGCCAGCTGAGGCATAAGAGTCTGTTTCTACGAAGGATTTAGAGATAAAACTGGCGGGAGCGCGGCCGTGACGTGCGCCATTGCAAATGCGAACAGTTCTCATTCATACTGTTTCGCATGGACGCTGCCGCCAACCCCGTCGGACTCGCGCTCGACCCGCGCTGCGTAAGCCTCGCCGCCCTGCCGAAGGGCGCGACCGGCCGGATCGTCGGGGTCGGCACTGGCCAGGCGCTCTCGGCCCTGGAGCGGCGGCTGCTCGAGTTCGGCTTCGTCAGCGGCGAGGCGGTCGAGATCCTCGCCGAGGCGCGCCCCGGGCGCGATCCCTTCGTGGTGCGCGTCGGACAGACGACGCTCGCCATGCGTCGCGCGGAAGCGCACAGCGTCTGGGTCGATACGGCTGCCGCCGGATCGATGCCATGAACGCGCCCGCGGCCGCGGCCCAGGCCGCGCCGCAGACCTGCGTCGCACTCATCGGGGTCCCCAACAGCGGCAAGACCGCCCTCTTCAACCGTCTCACCGGCAGCCGACAAAAGGTCGCGAACTACCCCGGTGTCACCGTCGAGCGCAAGGAAGGCCGGGCGGTCGGGCCGCGCACCGGACGCCTCTTCCGCATCGTCGACCTGCCCGGGGCCTACAGTCTCGAGCCCACGACTCTCGATGAGGCGATCGCGCGTGATGTCGTGCTGGGCCGGCACGCGAGCGAGGCCGCGCCGGACCTGCTGGTGTGCGTCGTCGATGCCACCAACCTGCGGCTGAATCTGCGCCTGGTGCTCGAGCTCAAACGGCTCGGGCGCCCGATGCTCCTCGCGCTCAACATGAGCGACCTCGCCGCCCAGCGCGGCTACCACCTCGACACGGCGGCCCTCGAGCGCGCGCTCGGCATCCCGGTCGTGCCCACCGTGGCGGTGCGCGCCGGTGGCGAGCGCGCGCTGCTGGAGGCCATCGAGGGGTGCGCGGCGCGGGATGCGGCGCCGGCGCCTGCCGTGCTGCCGCCGCTGTCCAGCGCCAGCGCGGCGGATATCGAAGCCACGCAGCGCGAGGTGAGGCGCCTGCTCAGCGCGAGCGCTTACCGCGTGCCCGCGCGCATCGCCGCGCTGCGCCGCCTCGATGCCCTGGTGCTGCACCCGGTGGCAGGTCCGCTGCTGCTCGGCGTGGTGCTGTTCCTCATGTTCCAGGCGGTGTTCAGCTGGGCCAAGGCGCCGCAGAACCTCATCAACCTGGGCGTGCAATCGCTGAACGGCTGGCTGGCCGGGATGCTGCCGGCCGGGCCGCTGCGCGGCCTGCTCCTCGATGGAGTGATCGCCGGCACCGGCAGCGTGCTGGTGTTTCTGCCGCAGATCCTGATCCTCTTCGCGTTCATCCTCGCGCTCGAGGACTCCGGCTACCTGCCGCGCGCGGCGTTCATGCTCGACCGGCTGATGGGCCGCGTCGGACTGTCCGGGCGCGCCTTCATCCCGCTGCTGTCGAGCTTCGCCTGTGCCATCCCGGGCATCATGGCCACGCGCACCATCCCCTCCAGCCGGGATCGGCTCGCGACCATCATGATCGCGCCACTCATGACCTGCTCGGCGCGGCTGCCGGTGTACGCGCTGCTCATCGGGGCGCTCATCCCGGCGCGCTCGCTGGGAGTCTTCAACCTGCGCGGCCTGGTGCTGTTCGCGCTCTACCTCGCCGGCATCGTGAGCGCGCTGGCAGTGGCGTTCGTGCTCAAACACACGGTGATGCGCGGCGAGTACCGGCCACTGCTGCTGGAGCTGCCGGAGTACAAGGTGCCGCACCTGTCCAACCTGCTGCTCGGTCTGTGGGAGCGGACCCGCATCTTCCTGGTGCGCGTCGGCACCATCATCCTCACGCTCATGGTGGTGCTGTGGGCGCTCGCGAGCTTCCCGGCGCCGCCCCTGGGGGCGGCCGGGCCGCCGATCCGCTACAGCATCGCGGGCATGCTCGGCCGGGCGCTCGAGGTGCTCTTCGCGCCCCTCGGCTTCAACTGGCAGATCTCACTCGCCCTCGTGCCCGGCCTGGCCGCGCGCGAGGTGGCGGTCAGTGCGCTCGGCACCGTCTACGCCATGTCGGGCAAGGAGGACGTGGCGGGAGCCCTGAGTCCGGTGATCGCCGCGGGCTGGAGCCTCGCGACCGGCCTGGCGCTCCTCGCCTGGTACGTGTTCGCGCCGCAGTGCCTGTCGACGCTGGCGGTGGTCAAGCGCGAAACCAACTCCTGGCGTTACCCGCTTTACATGGCGGCGTACCTGTTCGCGCTCGCCTACGCCGGCGCCTTCCTCACCTTTCACGTGGCGCGCGCGCTGGGAGCCGGTTGATGCTCGCGCAGCAGATCCTGGTCGCCGTGCTGGTGCTCGCCTGCGCGCTCTACAGCACCTGGCGGCTGCTCGGCGCGCGCACGCGCCTGGCGCTGCTCGAGGCGCTGGCGCGCCGGCCGGGGTTCGCGCATGCCGGATGGCTCGCGCGCTGGCGTGCGCGCGCCGCGCTCGCGCCGGGCTGCGCCGGTTGCGCCCCTAACGCGGTTTCCCCGAAACGAACACCTGACGCACTTCGCCGTTGACGATGCGCTCCTCGTAGTCGCCCTGGGTGTAGGCGGCGACCACACGGCGCCAGAACTGCACCGCCACCTCGTTGCGCAGGTACTCGGTGATCTCCCACCGCCCGGCGAAGCGGTTGAGGATGAGCTGCACGGCGGTACGACCGATGCCCAGACGCCGTCGCAGGCGGGTGATGAAGAACTCCGGCATGTGATAGTCGATGCGGCTGCCGCCGGGGGCGGCGAGGCGGCGCCGCACGCGCGCGAAGCCGACCGGCTCCTCGGCGCGCAGGATCACCAGCGGATAGGTGTTGGGATCGGCGAACCAGTGGGCGATCAGGTCGGCCTCGCGATGGCCGACCTCCGGCAGACGCGGGAAGAGCCCGGTGCCCGGGTTGAGATCATCCAGGTATTCGCGGTAGACGCTCTGGATCCACAGGCGGTCGCCAGGGGCCGCCCGGGCATCGCGCACGCCCACGGTCGCGGCGCTCATGCTCCATCCCCCAAAAACACAACGGCCCGGACAGCTCGCCTGTGCGAACTATCCGGGCCGGATGTATCAGCCGTAAGCGCGAAACTTACTGCTTCGGCGGCGTGGACGTGTCAGACCCGGTCTTCGCAGCGTCCGAGGACGCCTGGTTGGCCGACTCAGCAGCGGCGCCGGCCGCCTGGTTCGCCGACGCGGCCGCTTGGTTGGCATCCGACGCGGCAGTCGCTGCCGAGCCTGCGGCCGTGTTCGCATCAGTCGTCGCAGCCGGTGCGGCAGGAGGAGTCGCAGCCTGATCAGTGCCTACGGATTCCTGCTTCGCGCAGGCCGTCAGCATCAGCGCGGCAACGAGCGCGCTAAGAGCAAGTTTGGTGTTCATCGATCGGTACCCCGAAGCAAGAGTTGTGTGAATCGGACCACGATCTTTTGGGATCGTTCCGCGCACCCCAAAGGTGGTGGGCGGAACGTGAATTCTATAGAAGTCCCGGTACGATTGGAAACGTCGCTCCGCGCGGATGTCTGCTTGGAACGACACTTCAGACAACCAACGCAACAGGCCCCGACATGCCCGCACCCCTGAATGCACAGCTCGCGAACACGTATCCCCTGCACCTCGCGACCCTCGCCGAGCGCACCACACGGGCGCTCGAGGCCACGGGCTTCGACGCGCTGCTGCTGCACTCCGGCTCGCGCCTCATGGTCTTCGAGGACGACCGCACCTATCCCTTCATCGCCCACGCGCCGTTCCGGGCCTGGGCGCCGCTGAACGACGCCCCGGACAGCTTCATCTACGTCGCGCCGGGACAGCGCCCGCGATTGATCCTGCATCAACCCCGGGACTACTGGCACCAGCCCCCGGCGGTGCCGAGCGGCTATTGGGCGGAGCACTTCGACATCCGCACCGTGCCCGAGCCTTCGGCGGCCCGGGCGCAGCTGCCGCAGAACCTTTCGGACACCGCCTACATCGGCGATCCCCTGCCCGAGCTCGAGCCGTGGGGCGTGCGGGCGGTGAACCCCGCCGCGCTCATGCGGCGGCTGGATTACGCGCGGGCGCAGAAGACCGCCTACGAGATCGTGTGCCTGCGCGAGGCCAACCGCACCGGCGTCGCCGGACACCGCGCCGCGCGCGAGGCGTTCTATGCGGACGCCTCCGAGTTCGAGATCGAGCTCGCCTTCCTGCGCGCGAGCGGCCTGCGCGAGCAGGAATTGCCGTACAACCCGATCGTCGCCTTGAATGCGGCCGCGGCGGTGCTGCACTACCAACTCCTCGGGCGCAGCCCCCCGCCCGAGCGCCACTCGATGCTGATCGACGCCGGCACCGAGTTCGCCGGCTACGCGAGCGACATCACGCGCACCTATGCGCGCCAGGCGGACGATTTCGCGGCGCTGATCGAGGCGATGGACCGGTTGCAGCAGCGCCTCGCACACGAGGTGCGCCCCGGATTGGACTGGCGCGCCCTGCACCTTCGCTGCCATGAGCTGCTCGCGACGCTGCTGCACGAGGCGGACCTGGTGCGCTGCCCGCCGGAGGAGGCGCTGGCGCGCGGCCTGACCCGGCTCTTCCTGCCGCACGGGCTCGGCCACCTGCTCGGTCTCGAGGTCCACGACGTCGGCGCGCGCCTCGCCTCCCCCGAGGGCCCCGAGGAGATCCCGCGCCCGCATGCTGACCCGGCTCTGCGCCTGACGCGCGTGCTCGAGCCGGGGTTCGTCGTGACCCTGGAGCCGGGGCTCTATTTCATCGACTCCCTGCTTGAAGGCGCCCGGGCGGATGGGCGCGCCGGGCTCCTCAACTGGACCCGAATCGGTGAGCTCGCCCGCTGCGGCGGCATCCGCATCGAGGATGACCTGGTCGTCACCCCGGCCGGGTGTGAGAACCTCACCCGCGAGGCCTTCCAGTCCGCCGGCTGAAGGCGTACGGAAGGCATGCTTTTATCGTCTCACAATTGAGACAATTATGGCCTGCGAGCTAGGATATCGCGAATATCCTGCAACAGCTGCTCGGTCTTGGTCGGGGGCGGCGCCGCGACGGCAGTGGGAGGCGGTGGGCGCTTCAGGCGGTTGATGCCCCGCACCACCATGAAGATGACGAGCGCGATGATGAGGAACTCGACGATCGTCTGGATGAAAACCCCGTACTTGATCAGCACGGGCTTGCCGGCCGCATCGGTCGCGACCTGCACGGCGAGCTCGGAGAAGCTCACCTTTCCGAGCAGCGGCGACAGCGCCGGCATGATCACATCCCCGACCAGAGAGGCGACGATCTTGCCGAAGGCGCCGCCGATCACGACCCCGACCGCGAGGTCGATGACGTTGCCGCGCATGGCGAATTCTTTGAATTCCGACCCGAAGCTCATGCGTCCTCCCCATTCTTCACGTTGTTATGGACCGGCGCAGGGCGCCGGAACGCACGCGCGAGGTTAGCCAGAACGCCCCGGCGGGCGCAAATCGGGCCCGCGGCGGCCGGCGGCGCCGCCGCCGGTGCGGATCAGGCGCTCGCGGCCTTCTTCTTGCGGGTGCGCTTTTTCGGTGCGGCCTCGGCCGTGGCCGGGGCCTCTTTCGCCTTGGCCTTCTTGGCGGCGCTCTTGCGCCGGGCGCTCTTCTTCTTCCCCTCGGCCGGCTCCTCGGCCGCGACCGGCGCCGCGCCCTCCACCAGCGACATGAGGGCCATCGGCGCGGAATCGCCCGGGCGCGCCATCATGCGCAGGATGCGCGTGTAGCCGCCCGGCCGGGTCTTGAAGCGCGGCCCGAGGTCGGCGAAGAGCTTCTCCACCACCTGCGCATCGCGCAGCCGCGCGAAGGCGATGCGACGGTTCGCCTCCTGATCCTGCTTGGCCAGCGTGATGAGCGGCTCGACCACGCGGCGCAGCTCCTTCGCCTTCGGCAGCGTGGTTCGAATCGTCTCGTGGCGCAGCAGCGAGACCGACATGTTGCGCAGCAGCGCGTGACGGTGCGAACTGTTTCGCGACAGCTGCCGGCCGGACAGATGGTGACGCATGGCTCTCTCGACCCTTCTTCGCTCGTTGCCCTCAGATGACGTCGCGCTCGTCGTCGTGCTTGAGGCCCGCCGGCGGCCAGCCGTCGAGCCGCATGCCGAGCATCAGGCCGTGGCTCTGCAGCACTTCCTTGATCTCGGTGAGTGACTTCTTGCCGAGGTTCGGCGTGCGCAGCAGCTCGACCTCGGTGCGCTGCACCAGGTCGCCGATGTAGTGGATGTTCTCCGCCTTGAGGCAGTTGGCGCTGCGCACCGTGAGCTCGAGCTCGTCCACCGGGCGCAGCAGGATCGGG
>JAFAPI010000205.1 GCA_019247195.1 Gammaproteobacteria bacterium | reverse complement strand
CCAGATGGCGCGCCGGCCCTGGGCCTTGTGCCGCTCGAGCCAGGTCATGCTGATCGAGCCGAGCACCGGTAGCTGCGTGAGCTCCGTCAGCTGACGCGCGGAGGTGAAGAACGGCCGCAGCTGGTGCCGGAAGTAGGCCACCGAGAGGCATGCGACGAGTGCGCCGGCGAGCACCGTCAGGATGAGCCGGGCCCGGTCGGGGGACACCGGATGATCTCCGCCCGTGGGGGGATCGACGACCTCGAAGCGCACGACCCCGGTGGTGTCGGCCTTGTCGGACAGCTTGGCCCGGTTCAGGCGCTCGACGAGCGCCTGGTACTGGCCCCGCGTCACGTCGTAGTCACGGTTGAGCCGGGCATATTCCGCCTCGACTCCGGGCGCGGTGTTCATCATCTTCTTGAGGTTCTCGATTCGCGCCTCGCGGTCGGCGACCTGGCGGGTCGCCGCGGCCACCTCAACGTCCGCCTGGCTGAGCTGCAGGCGGATGCCCTGGTAGACCGGGTTGGCCGCGAGACCGCTGGTGGCGATCGCGTTCTGATCGCCGCGGCGAATGGCCGCCTGCTCGGCCGTCTGGCGCTGCTTCAGCTCCTCCAGCGTGCGACGGGCCGCAATGACGTCCGGGTGCTTGTCGGTGAAACGCAGCAGCAGCTCATCCAGGCGACCCTGCGCCTCGCGGATGGCACCGGCGGTGTCGAGGGCGCCGCCGTTTGCCCCCGGCACACTTCCCATGAGAGGAGTCTCGCCGGCGAGCTGGCGCCGCAGCTCGTCACGCTTCTGCTCGGCTACGGTGAGCGCGGTGCGGTCCTTGTTGAGGTCGTCCTGCTCGGTCTGCAGTCGCGTGAAGTAGTCGCCCCCGGAGGCCCCCGGGACCAGGCCGGTGTTCTGACGTTTGAAATCGGCGAGGCGGCTCTCGGCTGCGGCCAGGCGGTCGCTGTACTCGGAAATCTGCGTGGTGAGGAACTGCTGCGCCTGCTCAGAGCTCTTCAGGCTGCCGTTCACGGCGTTGTCGATGAAGAGCTTCAATAGCGCTTGCACGACCCGCTTCGTGGTCTGCGGATCATGGTCGGTATAGGAGATGACGTAGAGATCGGCCGGCTGGTCCTTAGCGCCGTTCGCCTCCACGACGAGGTGGGTCCGCAGGTTGTCGACGATGGCGGCCTGCTTGCCGGCGGGGGCATTGGCGTATCCGGGTATCGCCGCGAGCGCGACGCGCTGCAGCTGCGGACCGCCGAGCAGCGCCTCGCGCACCGCGTCCAGTTGGGCGGCGACGTTCGATTCGACGGCGATGCCCTGGGTCACCACATCGATACGGTTGCGGGTCTCTACGTACACGCGCGTCCAGGCGTTGTAGGTGTCCGGCAGCAGCAGCACGACCAGCCAGCCGACCATGCAGACGATCCAGGTCACCAGCATGGCCGTCCAGCGGAAGCGCCAGACGCCTCGGATCTGTTCCAGAATGAAATCGAGTGCGGCGTTCATGCGTTGTTAAAAGATCGACTGCGGCACGACCAGGACGTCGTTGGGGCGTAGGGGAAGGTTCTCGTGCACGTCGCCGCTGTTGAGCAGGTCGGCCAGCTTCACCCGTATCGTTTCCTGGTGACCGTTGACGATGCGCACAATCTTGGCGCGGTTACCGGAGGCGAACTGGCCGAGGCCGCCCACCTCGAGCACGGCATCGAGCACCGTCATCCCCTCGCGATAGGGTAACGCCTGCGGATGGACCACCTGGCCGACCACCTTCACCAGGCTGAACGCGCTGGCGGCGGTGGTGACGATGATGTTGACCTTGGGCGTGCGGACATATTCACTCAGTACCTGCTCCATATCGCGGGCCAGCTGTGGCGAGGTTTTCCCGACCGCCACCATGTTCTCCACCAGTGGGGTGGAGA
Organism: Gammaproteobacteria bacterium; assembly: GCA_019247195.1. GTDB lineage: Bacteria > Pseudomonadota > Gammaproteobacteria > Steroidobacterales > Steroidobacteraceae > 13-2-20CM-66-19. The sequence goes on along the minus strand of JAFAPI010000205.1, from coordinate 1,071 downwards.
TCTTGCCGTCGGGCCTGACCGGCACCGTCACCGATAGCTCCGGATTACGCCACACGAACACCTGCAGCGTATCGCCCGGGCCGATGATGTAATCGTTACCGGGCTCTTTTGCCGCCGTCTGGGCCGCTGTCGGCACCGGCACCGAGGAAGAGGTGGACGCGCAACTGGTTATTAGAAGACTTATGACCAGCCATCCGGCCAGCCGCAGCACGTTGGGACGTCGCATACCCGTTCCTGGGCTTAAAAGTCGAATTTAGCAGAAAGGCCGTCGCGTGCATCTCAGCAAATGTTGGATTTGATGCTCCCGATTTAAGTTAGCTCAATCAGAGCCTTGTATTCGGAGCCCGCGCGTGCGCAGTCCGCACCGTCTCCCCATGGCGACGCAGCTTAACGGTGCGCGGCGCGCCGGTGCCGTGAAGAGGGTCTCACCTGGCGAGCCGCGCCTGCGTCAGAAAACGCGCGAGCGTGCCCCGTGCGGCGCCGCAATCCGGGGCGCAGTCACTGCGCAGTGCGTTCAGCTCCGCGGTGGGGTGGCCGACCGTCGCCCGCAGCCCGTACCAGAGCTGCGCCCCGAGTGGCCAGAGGATGGGTTTATCCGCGATCACATAACGCGACCAGATGAGCGAGCGCCCCTCATCCTGCCTCGCCGCCTCGGTCTCGGTGAGCCGCCCGACGGGCGTATCCACCGGCTGCGAGCCGCGCCAGCGCAGCTGCGCACCCAGCAGCGAGCTGTCGCTGCCGATCAGCTCCGCGCCCTGCTGCTGCTCCTGATACTGAACGCGCAGTACCTCCACTCGCTCGGCTTCCCGACCGAGGAATGCCAGTTGCTCGATGCGGTCGGCTCCAGGAAAGACAGGTTGCCACTCACTCGCCTGTATCTCTCCCCGCCCCCGCCAGAGTCCCGTCGCGGTGGCGGCGGGCGCATTGTCCACGGCGGGCAGCGGCTGGCGTGCCCGCAGCGCCCAACTCACGCCCGGCAAGCCGGCGAGCAGCGCGAGCGCGACGATGAGTCCGCGCACCTCCCCGGCTGCGGGTAATGACGCAGCCGGTGGCGCGTCCGGCTGTCGTGCC
>JAFAPI010000123.1 GCA_019247195.1 Gammaproteobacteria bacterium | reverse complement strand
CTTCAGCAACCGCCTGGAGCGATCGCTGGTGCCGCGCTGGGAGGCGGTGGCGCTCGGTCTGTACTCCGGACCGCCCGCGGGCCCCGCCGCCGCCAGCGTCCGCGAAGCCTTGCGCGCTTGCGCCCTCAAGTGGCAGTGGGCGCTGCGGCTCTACGCCACCGGGCTGCGGGTCCACGACGCGAGCGTCGTCATGATCGCCTTCGAACACCTGAAGCAGGCCGGGGACGCGCGGCAGCAGGCCGGGCAGCTGTTGCAAAGCTATCGTCGCGCCCCGTGAGGAGTCAGCCCGCCGCGTTCTCCCCGGGCGCGTAGCGCATCGGCTTGGTGACCCCGAGGCGGGTGAGCTCACGCAGCAGCGCCTCGGCCAGCCCCGCGAGCGCGGTGCGGTCGAAGGGCGGCGCGGCCTCCCAGTCATAGGCCCAGGGCTGCTGGGTACGCAGCGCCTCCGGCTCGTCCGCGTAGCGCGGAATGACGTGCGCGTGCAGCGCCGGCTCCAGGTTGCCGAACATCGCGTAATTGATGCGCACCGCGTCCGTCACCTTCATGAGCGCATCGCCCAGGCGCGACATGTCCGACAGGAAGGCGATGCGCTCGCGCGCCCCGAGCGCGTTCAGGTTCGGCACGACCGGGTCGGGGAGCAGCAGCAGGTAGCCGCGCACGAACTGGCGCGCCCCGAACAGCACCCAGCCGCTGAACAGCCGCGCCACGACCCGCGGCTCGCGCCCGGCGCGCGCGGCGAGCACCTGCGCGTGGATCGGCGTGAGCAGCTCGGGCGTCGTGTCGTGCTTCAGGGTCATGCGGGCGCACGGAACAGGAAGTACACCGCGCCGAGGATACACAACCCGGCCCACAGGTAGTCGAGCCGCAGCGGGCGGTGCATGTAGAGAACGGCGAACGGCACGAACACCGCGAGGGTGATGACCTCCTGCAGGATCTTCAGCTGCGCCAGCGAGAGCGCGCGGTAGCCCACCCGGTTGCCCGGCACCTGCAGCAGGTACTCGAAGAAGGCGATGCCCCAGCTGAGGAGCGCGGCGAGGTACCACGGGCGGTCGGCGAGATTCCTAAGGTGCGCGTACCAGGCAAAGGTCATGAACACGTTCGAGCCGAGGAGCAGCAGCGTCGCGAGCAGCGCCGGGGGCATGCGGCCTCAGCGCACGCCGAGGCCGGCCAGCGCCGACTCGGTGGCGGCGTACCCCTGGTGCACGATGCCGTGCCAGCCGCGCTGGCGCGCGGCGGCGATGTTGTCCTCGCGGTCGTCGATGAACACCGTGCGCGCGGGCGTGAGCCCCAGGGCCCGCTCCGCCTCGAGGTAGATGCCGGGCTGCGGCTTCATCACTCCGGCGCGGTAGGAGAGCACCGCGCCGTGGCCGAGCTCGTGCAGTCGGTACTCGCGCCGCAGCTGCTCCCAGTGCAGGTCCCCGATGTTCGAGAGCAGGTAGACGCGGTGCGTCGCGGTGAGGCGGCGCGCCAGCGCCAGCATCCGCTCATCGGGTACGAACATCGAGCGCCACAGTCCGTGCAGCTCCTCTTCCGCGGCCGGGGTATGCAGCGCCGCATTCAGGCGGGCGATGAATCCCGCGCCGGCCAGCCGCCCGCACTCGTGCTCCTCGAGTCCGCAGGCGTTCAAGGTGGCGTGCAGGCTCGGCGCCTGCGCGCCGCGCGCGCACAGGAACTGGTGCAGCGGCGGGTATTTCAGGTGGATCAGCACCCAGCCGATGTCGAACACGATGCTCTCGATCGCCACGCTCATGACAGGGGCAGCACCCGCGCACCCTCCCCCGGGGTGCGGTTGACCGCCACCACGGTGGCGCGCGGGTAGCCGTTGAAGCGCGTCGCGCTCGACCAGGTGTAGGCGCCCATGTTGCGCCCGAGCACGAGGTCGCCGGCCCTGAGGTGCGGCAGCGGCACGTCGTCGGCGATCACGTCGATGCTGTCGCAGGTGGGGCCGGCGAGCACCGCCGGCTCGCGCGGCGCGCCATCGCGCAGCGAGTCGACCGGGTAGCGGGCGTGATCGTAGAGCTGGCCGTTGTAGGAGCCGTACAGGCCGTCATCGAGGTAGTACCACCAGCGCCCCCCGCGCCGCGCCCGCCCCATCACGCTCGCGACCCCGAGCACCGCCGGGCCGATGACGTAGCGACCGGGCTCGGCGAGCACCCGCACGCGCCGCGGCAGGGCGCGGATCGCGGCCGCGAGCGGGGCGCAGAAGGGGGCGATGTCCGCGACCGGCTGAGCGTAGTCGATCGGGAACCCGCCGCCGATGTCGAGCACGTCGCAGGGTCCGAGCCGCTCCCGCCGCGCCGCGCGCAGGAGCGCCGCGCAGGTCTGAAGCGCCGCCACGTGCATGCTCGCATCGCGCACCTGCGAGCCGACGTGAAAGGACAGCCCGCGCACCGGCACCCCGAGCGCGGCCGCGCGGCGCGCGAGCGGCAGCAGCTCCGCCACCTCGCAGCCGAACTTGCGCGACAGGTCGCACATGGCGTGCGGGGCGCGGAAGGCGACGCGCAGCAGCAGCTCGACCGGCGCGGGGAGCGCGGCGAACTTCTCCAGCTCGTCCGGGTTGTCGGCGACGAAGGTCCTCACGCCGAACGCGAGCGCGTTGGCGATGTCGGCGGGACGCTTGATGGGATGGGTATGGATGCAGCGCCCGGGGGGCGCGCCCAGGCGCTGGGCGAGCTGCACCTCGGCACTGCTGGCGAGATCCAGGCCGCCGCCCTCGGCGAGCACGGTCTCGACCACCGCCGGGTGCGGCATGGGCTTGAGCGCGTAATAAAGCGCCACGCCCGGCAGCGCGTGCGCGAGCTTGCGCCACTGCGCGCGCAGCCGCTCGCAGTCGAGGATCATGAGCGGTGAGCCGAACTCACCGACGAGGCGGCGGATCTCGGCCGGCTGGAACGGGTCGGTACAGGGGGCGCGGCGCGGCCGCACCTTAGGGCAGGACCGCCATCGTGCCGGTGCCGTCGTCGGCCTCGGCGATGCTGGTGGCGGCGCGCAGCAGCCGGTCGTGCACGGCCTCCCAGCGCTCCCCGTCCGGCACGGCCTGCACCAGGATGCGCTGGCAGCCGGCCTTATCGAGCGTGCGCAGGTTCGTGTAGAGGTCGCGGGCGTAGGTCTCCGGCCGGCGGCCGGCGTTGATCCAGGTCACGTACTTGTGCGAGCGCAGCGGCAGGCGCTGCGCGAGCACGGCGATGCGCCGCCCGCCGGCGGAGGCGGCATCGGCCTGCGCATCGATCTCGCCGGCCGGCACGATGGTGAGGGGCGTGGTGGGCGCGTAGTGCATGGGGCCGCTGCCGGGTACGCGCGGCGCGTCCTCGGCCGGGCCCTCGGCGAGCTCGCCCGCCACCGCGCGCAGCTGCGAGGCCGTGACGCTGCCCGGGCGCAGCAGGCGCACCTTGCCCCCCTCGAAGCCGACGATCGTCGACTCGAGGCCGATGTTGCACTCGCCGCCGTCCATGATGACCCGCACCGAGTCCCCGAACTCCTCGCGCACGTGCTCGGCGCGGGTCGGGGAGATGCGCCCGTAGCGATTGGCCGAAGGCGCGGCGATGCCGCCGCCGAAGGCGGTCAGGAGCTGCTGCGCCATCGGGTGCGCCGGCACGCGGATCGCGATCGTGTCCTGGCCGCCGGTGATGACCTCGTGCACGTGCGCCGCCTTGGGCATGACCAGGGTGAGCGGTCCGGGCCAGAAGCTCTCGGCCAGACGGTTGGCGAGCTCGGGCACCTCGCGCACCCAGCGGTGCAGGAAGCGCGGGGAATCGAGGTGCACGATCAGCGGATGGTTCGCCGGGCGCCCCTTCGCCTCGAAGATGCGGCGCACCGCGGCCGGGTTCTGCGCGTTCGCGCCGAGCCCATAGACCGTCTCGGTCGGGAAGGCGACGAGCTCGCCGTCGCGCAGCGCCTGCACGGCGGACTCGATCTCGACCTGGGTTGCTCGCACCACGCGCACCATGGGGACGATTCTACCAAGCCACCGGGCCGGGGCCGTGCGTGTTGTGCGAAAGCATCAGGCGTGTGTGCATCCGTGCGGTGATTACGGTCAACTAAGATTCTGTCGCATCGCGCCGACGCGGCGCGCGTGCCTATTCGAGGGTGTGCCGCACCCAACCCGCGTCGGTGTGGGTGAGCTCATAGGCCGGCCAGTTGCGCTTGTCGAGTTTCAGGGTGATGACCTCGGGTGCGTTGTTCCAGGTGAGGGTGCGCAGGCGCACCGAGGAACGGTCGGCGCGGCCGAGCACCACCTTGAGGAAGCTGTCGAGATCGGGCGTCGGGGTGCCGTCCACCTCGACGATGCGCCGGCCCGGGTAGAGGCCATAGCGCGTGGCCGGCGAGCCGTAGGAGAAGTAGCCGACGTACACCCCGACCGGCGCCACGCCGCGCTGCACGCTCATCGCGCGGTGCGGCGCCTGGAGCGACGCCCCCGCCCACTCCACCAGCCGGTCGACGTCGCTCCCGGGGAGCTCCGCGGTCGGCACGTCGAGGGTCTGCTCGGCCTGGTTGCGCCAGATCGTGACCTGCACGTGCGCCTTGTCCGCCGAGGCGCGCTCGACCTCGCGGAAGCGGGTCACCACGGCCCCGTCGATGGCGAGCAGCAGATCCCCCGGCTGCAGCACCTGCGCGGCGGGCGAGCCGCCCACCAGGCGCACCACGGTGAGGGCCTGGCGCCGCGTGGGCGTGTGCTGCGCGAGGCGCTGCGTCCAGCCCTCGGGCAGGCCGATCTCGCGCGCCGAGGCCAGCGGCAGCACCGACAGCTCCGCCTCGAGCGAGTGGAGCGCGCGCTCACCGCGCACGCGCTCGAGCATGTCGGCCACCACGTCGATCGGCACGCCGCGCGTGTCCTGCGCGATCTCGCGGCCGTTCTCGTAGGCGAAGCTCGACCAGGTGCCGAGCACGGTGCCGGACTTGTCGGCGAGCACGCCGTCGAACTCGAGCGGCGGGTTCACCAGCTGCGCGGTCTCGATGTTGCTGTCGCGGAAGCGCATGGTGCGCGAGAGTGGCAGCTCGAGCGGGTCGAGGTTGGCGATCTCGGTGCCGCGCTCGCGCAGCTGGCCATCCCCGGTGAGCCCGACCACCCACACGCGCTCGCCGGGCAGCAGGTCGCGCGCGGCGAGGCGCGCTGACTTCACCGGCGTGGTGCCGATGAGCTTGGGGTCGTAGGCGACCACCGCGTAATTGTGCAGCGGGTGCACGTACACCACCCGGCCCGGCACCTGCACGGTGCCGGCGAAGGTGACCGTGACGTCCCCGACCGCGACCGGCACCGTGTTGCGATCGACCACCACCAGGCCACGCTGCGCGTCGACCACGAGCCCGGTGCCGTGGTAATTGCGCTCGGTGATCCCCGATACCGAGTACGGCATGTCGAAGGTGACCATGGCGAGGGAGGGGGCGAGCGCGTTCATGCGCGCATCGGCGTACTTCGGCAGCGCGGTGGAGCTGACCTCGGCGGGCTTGGGGGCCGGGCCCGGCGCGAGCTCGTGGCAGTCCCAGGCGCCGATCTTGTCGTTGCGCTCGCAGTGGTGCGCGGGGAACCACAGCCGGTCCATGCGCAGCGAGCGCAGCTCGCTCCCGTTCGGGTCCTCGATGGTGAGGAAGCGCACCGTGGCGTGCTCGCCGTCGGCAAGCTGCGCGAGTCCCGACTCGAACTCGGCGAGCGTCGGGGTCGGATGGCCGTTCAGTGCCAGCACCACCGAGCCGCGCGCGATCCCCGCCGCGCCGAACACGTAGCCGGGGTTGGCGATGTAGACCCCGCGGGTCGGGATGTTGAAGTGCCGCGCCTGCTGGTAGGAGAGCGTGTGCACCACCGCATCGCCGAACTCGGCGTAGGCGCTCGGGGTGATCGCGTGCAGGTCGCCGACCGGGAGCTTGGCCGAGACCGTCTTGCCCCCGCGCTCGAGCTCGAGCTCCACGGTGCCGCCGACGCTGGCATCCAGCACCTCCTCGAGGGGCTCGAACTGCGTGACGTGGCGACCGTTCAGGCGCACCAGGATGTCCCCCGGCTGCAGCACGTTCTCGCCCGGGCTCCCCGGCAGCACCTCGGTGACCACGAGCATGCCGGTGTAGCGCGGCTGCTCGCGCCGCACGGCGGCCTCGGTCGCCGCATCGAGGCCGAGCCGCTCGAGCTCATCGTAGGGCAGGTAGTTGAAGACGCTGTAGAGCGTGCCGCGCGTCACCGGCTTGCCCTGCTGGATGAGCTCGAGTGCGCGGCGCACGCGCCCGAGCGGCAGGTAGAAGCTCGAGGCCGCCCCGCTCGCGCCGCCGGCGTTCAGGGCCACCACGCGGCCGCGGATGTCGATCACCGGTGAGCCCGAAGAGCCGCCCGAGGTGCCCGAGGCGGCCTGCAGGTAGAAGGTGTTGAAGTCATTGTATTTGGTGAGGCCGTACACCGGCGCGTCGCGGTCGAGGCGCGCGAGGGTGCCGGCGAGGATCGACAGCTGCTCGCCGGCGTTGTTGCCGACGACGCGGATCTCACGCCCCACCTGCGCGCCCTCGGGATAAAGCGGCAGGGCCTTGGGCCGGATGAAGCGCAGCTTCTGCGGGTCGTAGTGATAGAGGCCGAAGTCGTGGACCGGGTCGCGGTACACCGGGTAGAGCTGCACCTCCTCGCGGTTGAGGAAGGTCGCCTCGGCGGTCACCGGCCCGGGCGTGACGACGTGACGGTTGGTGAGGATCAGGCCGCGCTCGGCGTCGACCACGAAGCCCGTCGCCTGCGCGGTGGAGTTCCACTCTGTGTCGAAGGCGCGCGTGGAGTCGACGTTGATCGACACGACGCTGCCGGCGATGCGCTCGAGGGTCACGGCCCAGTCGGGGTTCTCCTCGACGGCGCTCCCCTGGGCGCCCGCGGCGGGCTGCACCTCCCCGGCGGGCCCGCGCTCGGGCGGCTGCGGCGCGGGGGCCTGGGAGGCGGGCGGCTGCGTGGCCGGGGGTTGGGGTTGCGGCTGGGGCTGGGGCGCGTTCGGCGAGGGGAGCCCGGGGGTGCCGGGCGCATCGGGTGCGCCGGAGCGCACCGGCGCGGCGAGCAGCGCGGCGAGAATCAGCAGGGCGGCTCGCAGCTCGGGCAGCCGGCGCATGGCTAGCGTGACAGGAACACGATGAGCCACACGCTGATCAGCAGCACGAAGGACATGAACACCGCGGCCGAGCCGATGTCCTTGGCGAGGCCGGCGAGCGCGTGGCGCTCGAAGCCGATGCGGTCCACGGTGGCTTCGATGGCACTGTTGAGCAGCTCCACGATGAGGAGGATGAGCACCGGCGCGACGAGCAGCACGCGCTCCACCGCGCCGTGCCCGAGCCACAGGCCCAGCGGTATGACGACGATCGCCAGGGCGAGTTCCTGGCGGAACGCCGCCTCTTCGCGGTAGGCGCCGATGAGGCCGCGCACGCTGGCGCCGAGCGCGCGCAGCAGGCGCGTCAGTCCGCGGGGCTTGTAGCGCTCTAGGGTGACGCCGTCGGCTTCCATGTGAGATCCAGCTGCCGCGCCGCCCGCACGTCGTCGAGTCGGCGCACCGGCATGGTATGCGGTGCGCTGGTCACGCGCCCGGGTTCCTGCTCCGCCTCCTTCTGAATCTGTGACAGGGCCGTCACAAATGCGTCCAGAGTCTCCTGGGTCTCGGTCTCGGTCGGCTCGATCAGCAGGCACTCGGGCACGAGCAGCGGGAAGTAGGTGGTCGGGGCGTGGAAGCCGTAATCGAGCAGCCGCTTGGCGAAGTCCATCGCCGTGACGTTGAGCTCGCGCGCCTGGCGCTTGAGCGTGATGATGAACTCGTGGCTCGCCCGCCGCTGCGGGTAGGCCGCGTCGAAGCCGGCCGCCTGCAGGCGCTTGAGCAGATAGTTGGCGTTGAGGGTCGCGTACTCGCCCACCTGGCGCATGCCCTCGCGTCCGAGCAGCCGCATGTAGATGTAGGCGCGCAGCAGTACCCCGGCGTTGCCCATGAAGGCCGACAGCCGGCCGATCGACTGCGGCAGGTCGCTCTCGGTGAGCCAGCGGTAACGCTCGCCCTCGCGCGCCACGATGGGCACGGGCAGGAAGGGCAGGAGCCGCGTCCCCACCCCGACCGCACCCGCCCCCGGGCCGCCGCCGCCGTGGGGCGTCGAGAAGGTCTTGTGCAGGTTCATGTGGATGACGTCGAACCCCATGTCCCCGGGGCGCACCTTGCCGAGGATCGCGTTCAGGTTCGCGCCGTCGTAATAAAGGAGGCCGCCCGCCTCGTGCACCAGGCGCGCCACGGACTCGATGTGCCGCTCGAATACCCCGAGCGTCGAGGGATTGGTGAGCATGATGCCGGCGGTGCGCGGCCCGAGGGCGCCGCGCAGCGCCTCGAGATCGACGTCGCCCTGCGCATCGACGGGGATCTCGCGCACCACGCAGCCGCACATGGTGGCGGTGGCGGGGTTGGTGCCGTGCGCGGCCTCGGGGACGATGATCTCGTCGCGGGTGAGGTCACCCCGCGCCTGGTGGTAGGCGCGGATCATCGCCACGCCGGCGAACTCGCCGTGCGCGCCGGCCATGGGCGAGAGCGCCACGCCCTGCATGCCGGTCACTTCCTTCAGCATCTCCTGCAGTTCGAACATGCACTCGAGGAACCCCTGGCCCTGGGACTCGGGCGCGAGCGGGTGCCGGGCGAGGAACTCCGGCAGCATGGCGTACTGATTGCACGCCTTGGGGTTGTACTTCATCGTGCAGGAGCCGAGCGGGTAGAAGTGCGTGTCGATGGAGAAGTTCAGCTGCGAGAGGCGGGTGAAGTGGCGCACCGCCTCGAGCTCGCCCACCTCCGGCAGCGCCGGGGGCTCGGCGCGCCGCAGCGCCGGCGGCAGGTCGGCGAGCGCCGCGGCGGGCGTCTCGGCGGGCCACTGGTCGCGCGCGCCGCGTCCCGGGCGCGAGTGCTCGAAGATCACCGGCTCGGCTTCTCTCATGTCAGGCTCCGTGGGTCAGGCCGCGCGCGCGGCCTGCATGACCTCGATCAGGGCGCCGCGGTAGCGCTCGAGGTCCGCGCTCGTCTTGGTCTCCGTGGCGCACACCAGCAGCGCCGCGCCGAGCTCGGGGTAATAGGGGGCGAGGTCGAGGCCGCCGTGGATGCCGCG
>JAFAPI010000106.1 GCA_019247195.1 Gammaproteobacteria bacterium | reverse complement strand
GATGGAACCGCCAGCGATCACCGCGAAGCGGCCAGCAGCGTAGTACCGAAGCCCATACTCGACCGCATGTGACCAATACCCTGAACGCCAAGATTCGGCGCGCTGCTCGTCCGTGAGGGTGATTCCTATAGGGTTGCGCGAAGACATAACGCTGGGCCTTTCGATGGGGCTGACTAAGACTGAAAGCCGTAAGCGGACTCATGGCGGACTCGAAAATGTTTCGGATTGAAGAAAGCGCTTAAAGCGTTGAAAAATAAGCGCGCCCGGAGAGATTCGAACTCCCGACCCTCAGGTTCGAAGCCTGATGCTCTATCCAACTGAGCTACGGGCGCGAGGACGGCAGTGTACCGCAGCGCCGGCCCGGCTCGCGGTGACCGTTCGCGCGCCCGCATCCCAGCTGCTGTAATGCGCTTACCCGCATATCGGTGAGGAGCGCACGATGAGCCTGTTCGCAATGGATGGGAAGGTCGCCATTATCACCGGCGCGAGCCGGGGCATCGGCAAGGCGATCGCCCAGCATTTGGCCAAGCACGGTGCCCACGTCGTGATCTCGAGCCGCAAGATCGAGAGTTGCGAGGCTGTGGCCGCTGAGATCAGTGCCATGGGCGGTAAGGCGCTCGCGCATGCCTGTCACGTCGGGCACAAGTCCGAGCTGCAAACCCTGGTCGATGCCACGCGCGACCGTCTCGGGCGCATCGATGTGCTGGTTTGCAACGCCGCGGCCAACCCGGTCTTTGGTCCCTCCGCGAAAGTCTCGGACGAGGCGTTCGATAAGGTGATGCACACCAACCTCTACAGCAACGTGTGGCTGTGCAACCTGGTGCTGCCGGGGATGGCGGAGCAGGGCGGCGGCGCGGTGATCCTTGTATCTTCGGTGGGTGGGCTGATCGGCAGCGCCAGTCTCGGGGCGTACTGCATCTCCAAGGCGGCGGACATGCAGCTGGCGCGCAATCTGGCGGTCGAGTGGGGGCCGCGCAATATCCGCGTCAACTGCATCGCTCCGGGCATCATCCGCACCCAGTTCTCGCGCGCGCTGTGGGCCGATCCGGAACGCGCCGCCGCATTCGCGCGCCTGAATCCGCTGCGGCGACTCGGCGAGCCGGACGACGTCGCTGGGGTCGCGGTGCTGCTCGCCTCGCGCGCCGGTGCGTTCATCACCGGTCAGACGTTAGTCGTCGACGGCGGCGGTGTGATTGCGGGTGCCGGGGCCCTCAGCTAAGAGGGCTCGGGAGCGACGCGCGGGCGGCTTGCCCAGTAACCCACCCCCAGCAGCGCGAACCAGAATGGCGCGACATAAAGCGCCACCCGGGTATCCGGATCCAGCCACAGCATGCCGGTCACGATGAGGAGAAAGGCGAGCACCGCCCAGTTGGCAAATGGAGAGCACGGCATGCGGAAGGGCGCCGCGCGAACCCGGCCGGCCTGTACCGCGCGGCGGTAGTTGCGATGGGCGACCAGGATGATGCCCCAGGTCCAGAGGGTGCCGATGAGCGTGATGCTGGTCACCCACGTGAAGACCTCCTTGGGCACTACCATGTTCAGGACGACCGCGAGCAGCATCACGGCGGCGGACAGGTGGATGCCGGCGGCCGGTACCTGGCGCGGATTGAGGCGCGCGAAGAGACGCGGGCCCTGGCCGTGTTCGGCCAGCGACCAGAGCATGCGCCCGGTGCTGAACAGTCCGCTGTTGCAGCTCGAGGCGGCCGCGGTGATGACGACCAGCGTGATTAGGCCGGCGGCACCCGGCACGCGTAGCTTCTCGAACACGAAGATGAAGGGACTCACATCGGGGTCGAGCTGGTCCCAGGGAACCAGCGCCATGATGATGAGCAGGGCACCGAGATAGAAGATGAGGATGCGCCAGATAATGCCGTTGGTGGCACGCGGCAGTACCACCATGGGGTCGCGTGCCTCCCCGGCCGTCACACCGATCAGTTCCACCCCGGCGTAGGCGAACATGACGATCTGCAGGGTGAGCAGCACGCCGCGCAGGCCGTACGGCATGAAGCCGCCGTGGGCATGCAGGTTGGCGAAGCTGGCGCTGCCGGCAAATGGCCCGACGTGCAGCAGCAGTACAGCAAGGCCGATCAGAATGAAGGCGACGATAGTGATCACCTTGATGAGTGCGAACCAGAACTCCAGCTCGCCGAACACGCGCACCGCCACCAGGTTGGCGGCGTAGAGGATGCCGAGCGCGATCAGCGCCGGGAGCCACTGCGGGATCGTCGGGAACCAGTGGCGCACGTAAATGCCGATGGCCGTAAGCTCCGCCATCGCGATCAGCACCCACATGAACCAGTACGACCACCCGGTCACGAAGCCTGCGAACGGACCGCAAAACTCCTCCGCATAGGTCGCGAACGAGCCGGCTACCGGCCGATACGTGAGCAGCTCGCCCAGCGCCCGCATGATGAAGAAGATCGCGATGCCACCGAGCACGTAGGCGAGCAACAGGCCAGGCCCAGCCGCATGAATCGCCTTCGCTGAGCCGAGAAACAAGCCGACGCCGATGGTGCCGCCGATGGCGATCAGCTGGATGTGTCGGTTGCGCAGGTTGCGAGCCAGGGAGTCAGTTGGAGTCATGGGAGGGCTCCCGCGTGGAGGTCGACAGTGGGCCGAGGAGGGCATATCGCCGCCCTTCCGGAAGTTCGTAGCGTCGCACGAGTCGCGCCGCGCCGGCACGCTGCAGTACCGCCGCGGCACCATCGCCGGCCGAAGCTGGGCCGCCGAGCCGTGCGCTGATGGGCCCCGGCGCATGCCCCGGCAACAGCACCAGCACGCGCGCGCTCGCGGGTTCATCCGCAAACCAGTGGCGGACCTCGGCCGCTCCCGCGGCGGGGCCTAACATCACGGGCGCGCTCGCCGCGCCATGATCGAGGATGGCCAGCGTGGTTTCATCCGGATCGAGCAGCGCGAGCGGCTGGCCGCTCGTATCCGCTCGCACCCGCTGCGCGAGACCGCCCAGATCCTGGGCGACGTCGATCGCGGGCATGATGAGGAGCGCGCCAAGAGTGACCGTCAGTGCGTGAGCGGCGTACAGCAGGACGATGGCGCGGGCGAGGGTATGCCGGGCCGTCCGCGCCGCCTGTGCCAGCAATGGTGCACAAATGAGCGCGATAATGAGTGCCGTCACGAAGGCCGCGCTGCGCGGCGCCACGCCCACGACGCCGAGGACGATGAGGGCCGCGATCACTCCGAGCGCGATCAGCCCCATCAGCAGGCACGTCACGCGCACGCATACCGCATCGAACACGCAGGCCTGCTCGGCGAGTGACCGGACCCACAATCCAATCAGCAGTGCCGCCCCCAGCAAGGCGGGCGCAGCGTAGACGTCGCGCGCGGTCGCCGCGAGCGAGAGCAGTGCGAGCCACGGTACCGCCGCACACACCGCAAAGCGCCAGGCGCTGCTGTGGCGCACCTGCTGCCAGGCGCGTTTGGCTGCGGCCAGCGCCAGCAGACTCCAGGGCAGCAGGTACAGCGGCAGTTCGAGCAGGTACTTACCGGGCCAGTTGCGGTGGCCGCTGGTGTAGTCCAGCGCGGCGGGGGCGGCCACCGGCGCGAAGCGGCCGACCGTGTTGTGCCAGAGAAGTGTGCGCAGAGACCCGGCCGCCTCTGGACCACCGGACACCGCCACGATCCACGGGCCGATGAGGAGCGCCTGCAGGATCGCCCCGGCATAGAGCTCGTAACGCCGCAACTCTTCCCAGCGCCGTTCCCACACAATGAGGGCGAGCAGTGCGAGTCCTGGCACCAGCCAGCCCGGAGCACTCTTGGCCATGAAGCCTATGGCCGCGCCGAGGTGCATGAGGGTGTAGCCGCGCAACTTCGCGCCCCCGGCGCTCGCGCGGTAACCGCGCCACATCCCGAGGAGCGCAAGGGCATTGCCGGCCAGCAGCGCGGCATCGGGCGCGAGCCAGCTGCTGACCCGCCATTGCAGCAACATCGAGCTGCCGCATAGCCCCGCGAGGAGCGCAGCCCTCGCACCGCCCCCGAGCTCGAGCACCAGGAGTACCACGCACGCAGCCTCCAGCGCGCCGTAGAGCAGGTTGGGGGCTCGGGCGGCGCGTGCGCTGTCGCCCCAGAGCGCGATGCCGGCCCCGGAGAACCAGTAGGTGAGCGGCGGTTTCTCGAGGAATGGCCGCCCGGCGAGCTGCGGCAGGGCCGCCGGGTGCTGGCTCATGCGCCAGGCGATATCTGCCTCGCGCGGCTCATCCGGCGTCCACAGTCCGCGGCCAAGCACGCCGACCAGCCACAACGGCAGCAGTCCGAGCAGGACCAGCCACAGCGTGCGGGTGCGGTCGCCGCGGAGTGGCTTCAGGCGACCCCCGCCACCGGGTGAGCGAGGCCGCCGGAGCCGGGCGCGTGCCGCTCCAGCCAGCGATCGAGCGCAGCCGTATCAGCCCTCCCCAGGTGCAGGCCGAGTTTGGTGCGACGCCAGAGGATGTCGGCACTGGTGCGCGCGAACTCCTCGTCCACCAGGTACTCGAGTTCCCGTTCATACAGCTGCGGCAACACCTCAGCACCGAGCTGCTCGAGCGAGCCGGCGCTATCGAGCATGCGCTCGATACGCGTCCCGTAGGCGTGGGCGTAGCGCCGAAGCAGGGATGGCGGCAGCCACGGCAGCCGGTCTTCGAGCTGGCGCGCAAACAGCGCGAAGCTGCCTTGGGGCATCTCGCCCCCGGGGAGCGCCGCCCCGGCGGTCCAGGCTCGCCCGGGCACGCGCAGTACCTGCGCCAGCCGTAGCAAGGCATCCTCGGCGAGCCTGCGGTAAGTCGTGATCTTGCCGCCGAAGACGGAGAGCATCGGCGCCGGGGCAACCTCGAGCTCGAGCGCGTAGTCGCGGGTAACGCTCATCGGGTCGCGTGCATCATCCGCCAGCAGCGGTCGCACGCCCGACCAGCTCCACGCCACATCGCCCGC
Organism: Gammaproteobacteria bacterium; assembly: GCA_019247195.1. Lineage (GTDB taxonomy): Bacteria > Pseudomonadota > Gammaproteobacteria > Steroidobacterales > Steroidobacteraceae > 13-2-20CM-66-19. Next base: position 22,265 of record JAFAPI010000106.1, on the reverse strand, counting down.
AGCGATGGGTTGTTTGAAGTAGCGGTTGGCGAGGCTGCAGAGATAGTCGACCTCGCTAGCATCGATGTGCACGGCGGCCGGATCGCCCCGGTAGTCGAGGTCAGTTGTGCCGAGCACGGTGAACTGTTGCTCGTAGGGGATGGCGAAGACGATGCGGCGGTCTTCGTTCTGAAAGATGTAAGCGAAAGGGTGCTCGAACAGCCGTGGCACGACGATGTGACTGCCCTTCACCAGACGTACATGGTGCGCAGTACGCACCGGCGTGGCCGCGGCGATGAAGCTGCTGACCCAGGGCCCGGTGGCGTTGACGACCGCGCGCGCGAGCAGGCGGCCAGGGTGCGCGGCACCGGCCAGCTGCGCCTCCCATTGCGTGCCGCGCGGTCTGAGGCTGGTACAGCGCACCCGCGTCAGGATCTGTGCGCCCCGCTCGCGCGCGTCGAGCGCATTCAACACCACCAGCCGGGCATCATCGACCCAGCCATCGGCATAGACGAAGCCGCGGCGATACGAATCCTTGAGTGCCCGGCCCGCCACGTGCGTGCGCAGATCGATCGCGGCGGAAGCATCGAGCTGTCGTCGGCGCGCCAGGTGATCGTAGAGAAAGAGTCCGGCGCGGATCATCCACGCGGGCCGCAGGTGGGCCGCGTAGGGCATGACGAAATGCAGCGGACGCATGATGTGCGGCGCAGCCGCCAGCAGCACCTCGCGCTCGCGCAGTGCCTTGCGCACCAGCGCGAAGTGAAAATCCTCGAGGTAGCGCAGCCCGCCATGGATGAGCTGGGTGCTCGCCGACGAGGTATGGGCGCCCAGGTCATCCTGTTCGCACAGCACCACCCTCAGCCCCCGGCCGGCGGCGTCGCGCGCGATGCCACAACCGTTGATGCCGCCCCCCACGATCAGCAGGTCGCAATCCGGCTGGTCCACGGCGCTCACACCTGGCGCGCCGTCCGCTCGCCGTAGTAGTCCGGGTAATCCGCGCTCAGGCCCTTGAAGCGTCGATGGATCCACAGGTACTGCTCGGGTGCCAGGCGCACCTGAGCCTCAATGATACGGTTGAAACGCGCCGCGTCGCTCACGGGGTCATCGCTGGGAAAGTTCTCGAGCGGCGGATGGATGGTGGCCAGATAGCCCTGCTTGCCCGGCAGGCGCCGCAGGAAATAGGGCAGCACGGTGGCACCGGTCAGCCGCGCCAGGCGCGAGGTAAGGGTATTGGTCGCCGCCGGGATGCCGAACACCGGTACCATCTCGGCGCCCTTCTTGCGGTAGCTCTGGTCGGGCGCGTACCAGACACACTCGTTGCGCCGCAGAGCGCCGATGAAGGCACGGATGTCATCATGCGGAATGGGCGCGCCGCCCAGTCCGGTGCGGAAATTCTGCAACGCGTACGCCACCACCTCATTGCGCGTGGCGCGGTAGAGAAACTTCACCGGTGCCACCCGCAGCAGCGTACGCCCCGCGAGCTCGAGCGTCGTGAAGTGCGCTGTGAGCACGATCACGCCCCGGCCCCGCGCGCGCGCCTGCTCGAGGTGCTCGATGCCCTCGAGATGCACCAGACGTTCGAGACGCTCGGTTGAGCTCCACCAGGTCAACGGCACCTCCATCAGCCCGATACCGAGGCTGCGGAAATGCGCGCGCAGCAGCCGCTCGCGTTGCGGCGCCTGGAGTTCCGGCAGGCACAGCTCGATGTTGCGGCGCGCAGTGCGCACGAACCGGATCGGCAGGTGCACCACCACCGTGCCGAGTGCGCGGCCGCACCACAGGAGCGCGGGATACGGCAGCAGCGCGAGCAGGCGCAGCACCCCGAGGCCGAACCACGTCGGCCAGTACCGTGGCGCAAACAGCCCCCAGCGCATGCGATCCCCTACGCGTCTTGGCCAGCTACAGCGTCCGAGAATACCCGATTCGTCCTGGCCAACTATGGTCCAATGCGGCCGATGCACCGCCCGTCGCTGAAGATCGCAAGCGTGGTTTCGCTGCTGGGTCTGCTGCTGTGGTGGGGACCGTGCCTGTGGCGCGGCTATCTCGGGGCACTCGGCACGCGCGGCGGCGCCCTGCACACACCGCGTGAGCGACTGGCCGGCAACAATGCGCCGCCGGTGCCGCGGGTCGATCCGGCGAGCGAGGGCATCGCGGTGAGCGGACTCCTCGCCGCCGCCGCCTACGCCGCAGCGCACGGCTCGCTCGCCCTCATCGTCGCACGCCACGACCACATCGTCTTTGAGCGCTACTGGCACGGCAGCCGGCTGGATACCCGCATCGACGCCCAGGATATGACCGCCATCCTCGGTGCGCTTGCCACCGGAGTTGCGCTCAGCCATCGCCGGCTCGGTTGGCCCGACGAACCGGTGGGCCTGCTGCTGCCGGCGTGGCGCCAGGACGCCCGCGGGGCCATCACGCTGCGGCAGCTGCTGCAGATGTCTAGCGGGCTCGCGCCGCGCCCCGCCCCGGGGAGCGATCTTGCGAAAGAGCTGCTGCGCCGGCCGCTGCAGTCGCGGCCCGGCACCCGACGCCTCGAGCAGCCCGCCGACCCCGAGCTGCTCGCGCTCGTCTTGCAGCAGGCGACCGGACTGCGTTTTACCGACTATGTCTCCGGCACCCTATGGCGGCCGCTGGGGGCCGGCGATGCCTGGTACTGGGTCGATCGCGCCGGCGGAACGGTGCATGCCGACTGCTGCCTGCTGAGCCGCCAGGGCGACTGGATTCGCGTCGGCGCGCTGCTGCTGCACGATGGCAATTATCGGGGTGATGAGCTGATACGTCCGGGCTGGGTAGGCGTGCTGCGCACCCCGGCGCTCAGCGATACCCGCTTCGGTGCGTACCTGCGGCTGAGCAGCGCAGGCCATGAGTCTTTCCTTGCGCCTGACCTGTTCGTGCTGGGCAGCTCGGGTGCGCATCGATTGTGGCTCGTGCCCTCGCTCGATCTGGCCATCCTGTGCACCGGTGCGCGGCCGACTCGCGATGGGGGGTGGGTCGAAGCGCGCATCCCAAATCTCATTCTGACTGCGGTCCGTGATTTCCAGCCCGCGGTTGCGCGGCCCGGCGATCTGTCCTCCATCGTCCCTGGCCACTGAGTCGCCCCGTGCCGCGCCGGCTCGCTGCGCTCTTCGTATTCTGCGTGATGGACACGCTCGGCTTCGGGTTGCTGGTGCCACTCGTACCCTATATGGCCGAGCGCTTCGGCACCGCACCGCAGTTCATCACCCCGATCCTCGGCAGCTACTCGCTGTGCCAGCTGCTGGCGGCTCCCTACTGGGGACGTCTCAGCGACCGCTATGGGCGCCGTCCGATACTCATGAGCAGCATGGCGGGGGCCTGCGTGTCCTATGCGCTGCTCGCGCTCGCGGGCAACGTCTGGTGGCTGCTGCTGTCGCGCATGCTGGCGGGGTGCATGGCTGGCAACATCGCGGCGGCTTTCGCCTACGCCTCCGATATCTCCGTCACCGAAAGGCGCACGGCCACTCTTGGTCTGGTCGGAGCGGCCATCGGCATTGGCTTTACGCTCGGCCAGCCCCTGGGCGGGCTCCTCGCCGGCCCGGATCCCGCGCGTGCCGACTTCGTCCGGCCGGCGCTCGTCTCCATGACGACCAGCATCCTCGCGCTACTGCTGGTGCGCTTCGTGCTCCCCGAGAGCCACGACGCCGCGCATCGCGCCGAGCATCGCCACCGCCTGCGCGGTGGGGCACTGAGTCTGCTGCGCGGGCGCCCCAGCCTTGCACGCCTGTGCGGCGCGACGCTGCTGGTCACGTACTCGCAGTCGGTGCTCGAGTCGATCTTCGCCATCTGGGCGCTGCACCGCTACGGGTTCGGTCCCCGCCCTGTCGGTTTCCTGCTTTTTGCGGTGGCACTGCCGGCGCTGCTCATGCAGGGCGGAGCGGTACGCGTGCTCGCGCCGCGACTCGGCGAAGTGCGGCTCGCCCGGCTTGGAGTGCTCCTCTATGTGGCGGGGGTGCTCACACTGGCGCTGGGGCCGAGTCTGCCCTTCACCGTCGCCGCACTCCTCATGTGCGGGCTAGGTCTCGGCGCCTACAATCCGAGTGCCTTTGCGCTTGCCTCGCTGCAGGCCTCAAGCGCGGAACGCGGCGCCGTTCTGGGCGCGTACGCCTCCAGCGCGAGCCTCGCGCGGGTCATCGGACCCTTCACCTCGGGGCCTGCCTACGCGCAGTTCGGCAGCAGCGCGCCGTTCATGCTGGGCGCGCTCCTGACGCTGCCCGCCGCCTGGCTGCTGCGACGCGCCGCGTCAGCCCGAGCTTAATCTGCCAGCGCCACCTCGATCACGCCATCGCTGATGCGCACCCGATGCGCGCCCAGCGGTACCTGTGCCGGCGGGCCCAGGGGCCTGCCATCGCGGATGTCGAACGCGCCGCCGTGCAACGGGCATACCAGCCGTGTGGCGCGCAGTCGGCCCTCGCACAGGCGTGCGTGCGCGTGGGTGCAGATGTTGTCGAGCGCGTACAGGCCCTCGCGCGTGCGACAGAGCACGACTTCGCGGCCCTCCAGTTCGAAGGCGCGCATGGCTCCGGGAGGCAGATCCGAGAGCGGCAGGAGCGCGTGGAACGCGCTCATCCGTCCAGCAGGATCTCGGTCTCGAAGATCGAGACTGCCTGGCCGCTGATCCACACTCCAGCCAGCTCCGTGCCACTGAACTCCAGTTCCACTTCGACGCGGCCGGGGCGGTGCAGGGAGTGCCCCTGGACGCCCGTGAAGCTCGCGCGCTCCCCTTCGCGCGTGAGCAGACCGGCGTGGGCTAGAAATGCGCCGAGCAGGCCGTGCGCGTTGCCGCTCACGGGGTCCTCGGCGATGCCGAGCGCTGGGCAGAACATGCGCGACTCCGTCAGGTGGTCGGCGGAATGGGGGGTGAGCGCGAATACGAAGTAGCCCGCCGCGCCAATCTGCGCCGACAGCGTCGTGAGGCGCTGCAGGTCGGGTTTCAAGTGCTTGAGGGGTTCGGGACCGCGTACGCCGATCAGCAGACGGGTACCGCTTGCACCGACGATGCGCAGCGGCAACCGCGCATCGAGACTTGCGGAGTCCAGGGCGAGGGCGTCGAGAACCGCTAAACGCTCCCGGTCATTGAGCTCGCGGCCGAGCGGTGGTGGACTGCGGCGGATTGCGATACGCCGCTCCGCGCCTGAGCCGCGCACCTCGACGTCGACGATGCCGGCCTTGGATTTCTGTCGTTGCCGGCGGGGGGCGTCATGCCGGCGCGACAGCACGTACTGGGCCGCAATGGTGGCGTGACCCACGAAACCGGCCTCACTGCGCGGGGTAAAGAAACGGGCTCGCACGGTGTGATCACCGCCGTCGGGCGCGAGGATGAATGCCGTCTCGGCGTTATTCAGCTCGCGGGCGATGGCCAGCATGTGCGACTCGGCCAGCCCCTCCGCGTTGAGCACCACCCCGGTGGGGTTGCCCGTGAAGGGCTCGCGGGTGAAGGCATCCACCTGGTGCACCTGGATTTTCCGGGTCATGTTCCCATCCGCCGTGCGGGGCGCGTCCATTCTAGTCCGCGTGCGATCATAGCCGCACGCCATCATGAGGGACTTGCCATGGATGTAGGAGTGGAGATCAGCCTCTACCCGCTGCGGGACGAGTTCGCACCCGCCATCCACGAGTTCCTGGGGCGGCTGCAGCAGGTCCCCGCGCTTAGAGTGAGTACCAACAGCATGAGCACGCAGGTGTTTGGCGCGTATGAGCTGGTAATGGAAACACTGCAGCGCGAGCTGCGCCCCACCTTCGTGGAGCTGGCACGGCACGGCGGCAAGGCTGTGTTCGTGATGAAGGTCCTCGGACCGTTGGCCGCCTGAGTGCGGGTGCGGCGAGCGCTCTGGCGGCTGCGCGGCCGAACCGGCAAACTAGCCGATCCGGGGCCGGGTCGCCGCCGGTCACTCCTGTGTTGCATCGTGAGGTAAGTGCATGCCGCTGCTGCGGGTCGTGGATCGCGACGGAATAGAACACGAGATCGACGCCAAGACGGGCCTGAAGATCATGGAAAACCTCCGCGAACTCGACTATGGCGTGGCGGCCATCTGCGGCGGCATGTGCTCGTGCGCGACCTGCCATGTATACGTCGAGGACGAGTGGCTCGAGCGGTTACCGCCGATGATGTCCGACGAGCGCGAGCTGCTCACCGAGTTGTCACACTACGAGAAGAACTCTCGCCTGTCCTGTCAGGTGGAGTTCACCCCTGAGCTATCCGGGCTGCGGCTGCGCATCGCCCCGGATGAATGAGCCGTGGCGACTGAGACGGTTCGGCTCGAGACGCGCGGTGCGGTCGCGCTCCTGACTCTCAACCGCCCCGATGAGGGCAACGCGCTCAACCTGCAGATGGCCATGGACCTGCTGGCGGCTGCGCTCGCCTGCGCGCGCGACGGCGCGCTGCGCGCGGTAGTGCTGACCGGCGCAGGGCGACACTTCTGCTTCGGGGGTGATCTGCGTGCCATGCACGGCCGTACCACCGGCGCGGACTACATCCGCGAGCTGACGACCTATCTGCACGGTGCCATCGCCCACTTCATGCGCATGGACGCGCCGGTCATCGCCGCCGCTAACGGTACGACCGCCGGCGCCGGCATAGGTCTGCTCGCCATGGCGGACCTCGCGGTGTGCGCGGCCGATGCTAAGTTCAACCTCGCCTACACGCGCGCGGGGCTCACTCCGGATGCCGGAACCTCGTTTCTGCTGCCGCGGCAGATCGGCGCGCGTCGTACGCTCGAGCTGTTACTTCTCAATCGCACCCTCGGGGCCGAGGAGGCACTTGCCTGGGGGCTGGTGAATGAGGTGCAACCCGCGGCGCAGCTGCTGGCACGCAGCCTCGCGCTCGCGGCACAGCTTGCGCGCGGCGCGCGCGGCGCGATCGGTGCCACCAAGCGGCTGCTGGCCGACTCCCTCGGCGCGCTGGAGTCGCAGATGATCCGCGAGAGCGAGGCCATTGCCGCCCGCGCCGAGAGCGAAGAAGGTCGCGAGGGCATCCGCGCCTTTCTGGAGAAGCGCGCGGCGCACTTCCCGGGGGCTCCGCCGGCAGAGTCCGAGGCTCCACCATGAACCGCAACTGGCTGATCCTCGCGCTGCTCGTGGCCCTCGCCCTGATCGTGCTGCGCGTGTATTTCAAGGTACGCGTGGTGCGCCGCTCGCGCGCGGAGAGCTGGGACGAGCAGATGATCGGGCAGCTGCGCTCGCAGGGGTACGCGCCTTTCAATGATTACCGCGTGGATTTCTTTCTGGCGCTGCCGGATGCGGCAGCCTGCGAGCGGGCCCGCTCGCGGCTCGAACCCGAATTCAGCGTCGACACTAAGCCCATGCAGGAGGAGGGGCAGGATCTCGGCTACAGCCTGCACGCGTCCAAGACCATGCGTCTGATCGTGCCCGAGATGCAGGAGACCAGCCGACGGCTGACGGCCCTGGCCACCGAGCTGGGCGGCCGCTACGACGGCTGGGTGGCTGCCTGAGGAACTAGCGCTGCTCGGTCTGCGCGCGGACTGCCTCGGCGGCGGCTGCGATCGCTGCCGGATCACCGAGGTAGCGGCTGGCACGCGGCCGCAGCTGCGCATCGAGTTCGTACAGCAACGGGACGCCGGTCGGGATATTGAGCTCGGTAATCGCCGCATCGCTCAGGCCGTCGAGCATCTTCACCATGGCGCGCAGGCTGTTGCCGTGCGCCACTACCAGCGTATTGCGTCCACGGCGCAGCTCCGCTGCGATGCGTGCCAGCCAGAACGGCTGCACGCGCGCCAGCGTGTCCTGCAAGGACTCCGTGCCTGGGAGTTGTTCCACCGGCACATCCGCATAGCGCAAGTCCAAGCGGGGGTGGCGCGGGTCGTCGGTGGCGAGGGGCGGCGGCGGAATGTCGTAGCTGCGGCGCCAGATCTTCACCTGCGCCTCGCCATGCTGCGCCACCGTCTGGGCCTTATTCAGGCCCTGTAGCGCGCCGTAATGGCGCTCATTGAGCCGCCAAGAACGCTCGACCGGAACCCACATCCGATCCATCTCATCGAGCAGGATCCACAAGGTGCGGACAGCGCGTTTCAGCACCGAGGTGAAGGCCACCTGCACCTCGAGTCGCTCATGCACCAGCTCGCGTCCGGCTCGGGCCGCTTCAGCCCGACCGGCCTCGGACAGATCCACGTCGGTCCAGCCGGTGAACAGGTTTTCGACGTTCCACGTGCTCTGACCGTGGCGCACCAGGATCAGCTTGCCCGCCACCGGCGACGTGCTCTCAGTCGGCATGCGGCTCCAGTCGCCTTCAGTTAGCGAGCTTACGCACGGCCTCGACGCCAACGGTCAGGGTCGCGAAGTCGCTCGCGCCCGCCGCACGCATGTCGGTGAGGGTGCGTTGCCAGTGGGCTAGGTCTTTGCCCGCGGCGTCCACCCACGCGCTGACCCGGGCGGCGGCGCTGCCGCGGCTGCGGCGCGCAAGTACCCGCTCGCTTAGGCGCCGCTGCACCCGCAGCGCTGCATCGCGCAGCCCGGTGCGCGCGATCGCCTGCCAGGGGCCCTCCACGGTCAGCTTCTCGATGCGGGTGCGCAGCCAGTCGAAGCCGATCCGCGTGCCGACTTCGAAGTAGACGCGGGCGGTCTCGGTGACGCTCACCCGGTGCGTGGCAGCGATCTCCACGATGTCGAGCGCGGCGTTCAGAGCCTCGAGGCTGGCGATGCGCGCGGCCAGCGCCGGCGGCAGGCCTGCGGCTATAAATCGCTGCCTTCCCTCCTCGTAACGGGCCAGCTCGGCCCCGGTCAGCACGTCCTGGATCTCGGCCTCCAGTCGCTGCACTCCGGTGCGGAACTCCCCGACCGCTGCGGCCACCTGTAGCTTGCTGCGCGCGGCGATCAGCCAGTACGTGGCGTGGCGCAGCAACCGGCTGGTCTGAAACATGGCCTCGTACTGCACCGCAGCCTTCACGCGGTTGTCCAGGCCCTCAATGTGCTCCCATACCGAGCGCATCGCGAAGATCTCCCGCGCCGCCGTATAGGCCCGCGCCACCTGGGCCGGTTCGGCCCCCATGTCTTCCTGGGCCCGGGTCACGAAGGTGGGCCCCATGCGATTCACCAGGCTATTGGTGGTGGCGGTTGCGATGATCTCGCGGCGCAGGCGGTGGCGGGTGATGGCACGTGCGAAGCGCTGCTGGATGGGGCGCGGAAAGTAGCGCGCGAGCTCGCTCGACAAATAGGGATCCTCCGGCACGTTCGAGGCCAGCAGATGCGTGTTGAGCCAGATCTTGCTGTAGGCGAGCACTATGGCCAGTTCCGGACGCGACAAGCCCACCCCCGCCTTGCGACGCTCGCTTAGCTCGTCATCACTCGGCAGGTACTCCAGCGACCGGTTCAGCTCCCCGGAGCGCTCCAGCGAGCGGATCAGGTGCTGGAACTCCGGCAGTCGTGCCGCGGACTGCAGCTCCAGCGTGCTGATGGCCTGGCTCTGCAGATAGTTGTTGCGCAGCACCAGCGCGCCGACCTCGCGCGTCATGCTGGCGAGCAGGCGGTCGCGCTCCCGCAGGCTCAGCCGCCCTTCGTGCACCAGCGGATTGAGCAGAATCTTAATGTTGACTTCGACGTCGGAGGTATTGACCCCTGCGGAGTTATCGATGAAGTCTGTGTTCAGCCGTCCGCCCGCGAAGGCGTATTCAATGCGGCCGCGCTGCGTGAGTCCGAGGTTACCGCCTTCGCCCACCACCTTGGCACGAAGCTCGCGGCCGTTGACGCGCAGCGCATCGTTGGTGCGGTCGCCGACCTCGGCATGCCGCTCGTCGGTCGCCTTGACGTAGGTGCCGATACCCCCGTTCCACAACAGATCGACCGGTAGGCGCAGGATGGCGCGGATCACCTCGTGCGGCGGCGCACTGCTGCCGTCGAGGCCGAGTAATGTCCGCGCCTCCGCCGACAGGGCGATCGATTTGGCGCTGCGCGCAAACACCCCACCGCCGCGGGATATCTTGCGACGATCGTAGTCGTCCCAGCTCGAGCGCGGCAGCGCGAAGAGCCGCGCCCGTTCTGCGAAGCTCGCGGCGGGGTCGGGCTGCGGGTCCAGGAAGATGTGGCGGTGATCAAACGCGGCCTGGAGGCGGACATGGCGCGACAGCAGCATGCCGTTACCGAACACATCGCCGGACATGTCACCGATGCCAGCTACCGTGAAATCACTCTTTTGTATATCGACGCCCAGTTCGCGGAAATGACGCTTGACGCACTCCCACGCGCCGCGCGCGGTGATGCCCATCTTCTTATGGTCGTACCCCGCCGAGCCTCCCGAGGCGAAGGCATCCCCGAGCCAGAAGCGGTATTCGGCCGAGATCGCATTGGCGATGTCCGAGAAGCTGGCCGTACCCTTATCCGCGGCCACCACCAGGTACGGATCGTCACTGTCCGCGCGCACCATCTGTGGGGGCGGGGCGATGCGCGCCCCCACGAGGTTGTCGGTGAGATCAAGCAGGCCACGGATGAAGGTCTGATAACAGGCGACCACCTCTGCCTGCACCTCGTCGCGGTTGCCCCCGGCGGGCAGTCGCTTGGCGACGAAACCACCCTTGGCGCCGACCGGCACGATGAGCGTGTTCTTGACGTTCTGTGCCTTCATCAGCCCCAGAACCTCGGTGCGAAAATCATCACGCCGGTCCGACCAGCGAATACCGCCGCGCGCCACCTCACCCATGCGCAGGTGCACCCCTTCAACCCGCGGGCTGTAAACGAAAATCTCGTAGCGCGGACGCGGCAGGGGCAGTTCCTGAATTTTGGCCGGGTCGAATTTCAGCGACAGGTAGGGCTTACGTCCCCCCTGCGGCTCAGTCTGGTAGTAATTGGTGCGCGAGGTGGCGAGCAACAGGCCGAGGTAGGCGCGCAGAATGCGATCGTCGTCGAGGCTGCTGACGGCATCCAGGGCACCGCGGATCTGCGTCGCCAGCGCCGCTGCCTTGCGGCTGCGACTGGCGCCGTCCTGCTCCGGGTCGAAGCGCACCTCGAAGAGCCGCACCAGCGCCTGCGCTACGGGGGCATTGGCGGCCAGCGCGCGTTCCATGGAGGTCTGGCTGAACGGCACGCCCGCCTGCAGCAGGTAGCGGCAGTAGGCGCGTAGTACCACCACCTGGCGCGCGTTGAGCGTCGCGGCGAGCAACAGGCGGTTGAACCCGTCGTTCTCGACGGCGCCACTCCAGGCGGCCGCGAATGCCTCACGGAAAGTCTCTTCACTGCGGGCGGGGTCGACCACTTGCCGCTCGCGCTGCTCCAGCTCGAAGTCCTGGATCCACGCGGGTCCGCCCTCGGGCCAATGCAGCTCGTAAGGCCGCTCGGATATGACGCGCAGTCCGAAGTTTTCCAGCATCGGCAGTACGTCGGAAATGGGGACCGGTTCCCCGAGTTTGACGATCTTGAGGTGTACGCGCTGCAGGATCTGCCCCGGCGGCCGGTACAGATTCAACTTGAGCGCACTCGGCTGCTCGCGCAGCGCTTCCAGCTCGTCAATGTCCTGCAGCGCCTCGTGCGGCGAAACGGTCTCCTCGTAGGCGAGCGGAAAAGCCCGGCGATAGCGTGCCGCAAGCGCCAGACCCCGCGCCTCGCCGCGCCGAGAGGTGAGGACCTCGCTCAGGCGGTCATTCCAGGTCAGCGCCGCCTCGGCGATGCGGCGCTCGATGAGCGCAAAGTCGGGGTGCTGGTGCTGCTGCGGGTCGGTGTGCACGACCACGTGCACGCGCGCGTGACTCGAGCCCGAGACCTGCACGTTGCTCTCGACCTTACCGCCGCTGAAGCCTTCGCGGGCGATCTGCTCGATGCGCTGCCGCACCTCGGTGTTGTAACGATCGCGCGGTACGTAGACCAGACAGGAATAGAAACGGTGATACGGATCGCGGCGCACCAGCAACCGCACGGTGCGGCGCTCGTAGAGATTGACGACGCCGCGCACGATGCGGATCAGATCACTGACGCGCGCCTGGAACAGCTCATCACGGGGGTAGGTCTCGAGCACGTTGAGCACGGCCTTGCCGTCGTGGCTGGCGGGGTCCAGGCCGAAATGCTCGATGACGCGATCGACCTTGTGCCGCAAGACCGGGATGTCGCGTGGACTGCCATGATAAGCGGTCGAAGTCCACAGGCCGAGGAAGCGGTGCTCGCCGCTAACCCGTCCACGGCTGTCGAAGATCTTGACCCCGACATAGTCCAGAAACTCGCCCCGATGCACCGTCGCCAGCGAGTTGGCCTTGGTGATGATCAGCAGTTCCTGCTCGCGGGCGCGCTGACGCACGTCGCCGCGCAGCTCGGTGACGGCCGCACGCTCGCCGTGGCGGCGGGCCGGACTCAGGATGCCGAGGCCGGAGTTGCGATCCGGGATCAAGCGGTCGACGCTGCGGCCGCGCTCGAGGCGGTACCGGCGGTAGCCTAGGAAGACGAAATGGCGCTGCTCCATCCACTCGAGCAGATGGCCGGCCTCACTCACCTCCGCCGCCGGTAGCGGTGGTGGCTGACTGGCGAGCTCGCTGATCACGGCGCGCGCCCGCTCGCGCATCGTCCCCCAGTCGCTGACCGCGATGCGCACGTCGGCCAGGGTTTCAGCGAGGTCCTCCCGCAAGCGCTGCAGCTGTCGGGGATCCGTGACGCGGTCGATCTCGTAGAGCTGCCAGGACTCGGCCCGCGCCACAGCGGCGCCATTCGTGCCGAGGTCCAGGAGTCGACCGCCGCGGTCCCGGCGTACCTGCAGCACCGGATGCACGATGAGGTGCACGGCGAGCTCGGCGCGACCGAAGCTCATACCGATCGAGTCGACCAGGAAGGGCATGTCATCGGTGACGGTCAGCACGAGGGTGTGCGGAGACTCGAAGCCATCCTGAGCCAGCGTGGGATTGAACACCTTGACCAGCGTGCGCCCCGCTGTGCGCCTCGCGCCGAGCTCCAAATGCGCAAGCGCGGCCTTGGCCAGATCGCGCGGGCGACGCGCCGCCAGGTCCTCCTCGCCAACGCCGTGGAAGTAGGCACGCAGGAAGCGCGGGGTGAGATCGGAGCGTCGCGCGCTGCCGGTGCTGCGGGCGATGCGGTCGATCAGCGCTACCCGTGCGGTGGGAATACTGCGGAGCAGACGGCTATCGTCAACGGCAACTGCGTGCATGCCCGGTATCCTGCGGGGGGAGCTGGCGCGGGGCGGCGCTGCGCCGTTGGCGCGGTCCGCTGTGCAGGCTCCCGCATTGTTAGCGGCGCGCGATTATACATGCGCTGGCGCGGGCGCGCGGTCGGTGAGCTGCTAGGTGTGCGCGATATAATGCGCGGGCCGCAGCGCATGCAGGTGACATATGAACGACCGGCACGACAACCCCATGGGCACCGACGGCTTCGAGTTTGTCGAGTACACGGCGCCGGATCCGCAGCTGCTACGCACCCTGTTCGAGCGTTTGGGCTTTCCCGCGGTAGCGCGCCACCGATCCAAGAACGTCACTTTGCATCGCCAGGGTGAGATCAACTTCATCATCAACGCCGAACCAGACTCGTTTGCGCAGTCCTTCGCCCGCGCCCACGGACCTTCCGCCTGCGCGATGGCATTCCGTGTGCGCGACGCCGCGCAGGCCTACGGCCGGGCACTCGCGCTCGGTGCCAAACCCGGCCCGCAGAGCGCCGGACCGATGGAGCTCAACATCCCCTGCATCGAGGGCATCGGCGGCTCGCTGATCTACCTGGTAGATCTCTACGGCGAGCGCTCCATCTACGACGTGGACTTCCGTGCGGTGGCCCCGCCGCCGAGCGGCGCCAGCGCCGGCCTGCATCTCATCGATCACCTGACGCACAACGTCGGGCGCGGCCGCATGGACGTGTGGGCCGGCTTCTACGAGAAGCTGTTCAACTTCCGTGAGATCCGCTACTTCGACATTGAAGGTCAGCGTACCGGGCTGTTCTCGCGCGCCATGACGAGCCCGTGCGGCAAGATCCGCATCCCCATCAATGAGTCGCAGGACGACAAGAGCCAGATCGAGGAGTACCTGCGCGAGTACCACGGCGAGGGTATCCAGCATATCGCGCTCGCCACCTCCGACATCTACCGCACCGTGGATGTACTCGCCGCGCGCGGTGTCGCCTTCCAGGACACCCCCGACACGTACTATGAGGCGATCGCGGCCCGCGTGCCGGGACACCGCGAGTCCCTGGAAGAATTGCGGCGTCGTCGCATCCTGATCGACGGCAACCCGCAGAAGGGCGAGGGCGTGCTGCTGCAGATCTTCACCCAGAATGTCATTGGCCCGATCTTCTTTGAGATCATCCAGCGCAAAGGCAACGAGGGATTTGGTGAGGGCAATTTCCGCGCGTTGTTCGAGTCGATCGAGCAGGACCAGATCCGACGCGGCGTAATCTAGGCCCGATGCTCGCGCGCCAAATACTGCTCGCTCTGCATCTCGGTGAGGCGGCTCGCGGTGCGGGCGTATAACGCCTGTAATGCCACGCCGCGGTAGAGCGCGGTCGGCGGCGCGGCGGCGCTCACGATCAGCTTAACGTTGCGCTCATAGAACTCATCAACGAGCGCGATGAAGCGCCTCGCCGCATTGTCCGCTTCTGCCCCGAGCACCGGCACCTCGGCGAGCAGCACGGTCTGGAACTCACGCGCGATCTCGATATAGTCCTCGGTGCTGCGCACGCCGGCACACAGGGTGGCGAAATCGAACCAGACTGCACCGTGGGCGAGGCGTTGCACGGGGATGTCACGGCCGTTCACCTGGAGCATGCCGCCGCGCTGCGCCCCCTTCCCGCCCAGAGCGTCGAACAGCGCGGCGAGTCGCGCCGCGGTGTCGGGCGCACCGCTCGGCAAGTAGATGCCCGCGGCGCTCAGCTGGCGCAGGCGATAGTCGGTCGTGCCGCCGAGCTGAACGACATCGAGCTCGCGCTCGAGCAGTGCGATGGCCGGCAGGAAGCGCTCGCGCTGCAGTCCGCCGCGATACAGCTCCTGCGGCGGCACATTTGAGGTCGCCACCAACGTGACCCCGCGGGCGAGCAACGCGCTGAACAGTCCCCCCAGCAGCATCGCGTCCGCAATGTCGGCGACATAGAGCTCGTCGAAACAAAGCACGCGCGCCTGCCCGGCGAGCTGCTGCGCCAGGCGCGGCAGCGGATCGCGCTGTCGCCGCAGCTGCGCCAGGTCGGCGTGCACCTCGTGCATGAAGCGGTGGAAGTGGCGGCGGCGCGCCGGAAAGCTGAGGCTGGCGAAGAACAGGTCCATGAGCCAGGTCTTGCCGCGCCCGACCGCGCCATACAGATACAGACCGCGGACCGCCGCAGCGCGCCGCGGAAACCAGCGTTCCAGCCAGCGCGGCGCGCCGCCGCCGTGGGCGGTCTCGAGGCGTTCGCGCAATGCCTCGAGCTGACGTATTGCATCGAGCTGCGCAGCATCCTGGCGGTACCCACATTCGCGCAGTGCGCTCTCATACCGCTGCAGCAGCGTTCCGTCCGGCGCAGCGGTCGGCGCCGCCGCGCCGCTGCCAGGTGCGCTGGGCTGGCGCGACACTTAGCCGCGCAGCTCCGGTAGATCGCGGAAGAATTCGAGCGCCTCCGGGTTGGCGAGCGCATCGACGTTCTGCACCGGCCGGCCGTGGATGACGTTACGAACGGCGAGCTCGGTCAGCTTGCCCGACAGGGTGCGTGGCAGGTCCGGCACCGCGATGATGCGCCCCGGGACGTGACGGGCGGTGGTCCGCGCGCGGATCGTCTCGCGGATGCTGCGCTTGAGTGCCTCGTCGAGGTTGACGCCCGGCTGCAGCCGAACGAACAGGATGACGCGCACATCCCCCTCCCACTCCTGGCCTACCGCCACCGCCTCGGCAATCTGCGGCAGGCTCTCCACCGCGGAGTAGATCTCGGCCGTGCCGATCCGTACCCCACCCGGATTCAGCACCGCATCCGAACGGCCGTAAATGACGAGTCCGTCGTGGGCCGTGATGGCGGCATAGTCGCCGTGGTGCCACACCCCCGGGAAGCGCTCGAAATAGGCGGCGCGGTACTTGCGCCCGTCCGGGTCGTTCCAGAACCCGACCGGCATCGACGGGAAGGGCGCGGTGCAGACCAACTCGCCCCGCTCACCGCGCAGCGCCCGTCCGCCGTCATCGAACACTTCGACCGCCATGCCGAGGCCGCGGCACTGCAGCTCGCCGCGGTGCACCGGTCGCAGCGGGCAACCGAGTGCGAAGCAGGAAACGATGTCGGTGCCACCGGAGATCGAGGCCAGATGAAGATCGGACTTGATGCTGTGGTACACGTAGTCGAAACCCTCGGGCATCAGCGGGGAACCGGTGGAGAGCAGCGTGCGCAGCGCAGTGAGATCCACGCTGCGACCGGGCTGGTAATCCCGCTTCTGCAGCGCGGCGAGATACTTGGCACTGGTGCCGAAGACTGTGATGCGCTCCTCGGCAGCCATCTCCCACAGCGCGCTGGCTCCGGGGTGGAAAGGACTGCCGTCGTAGAGGACGACCGTGGCGCCCGTGGCGAGTGCGCTGATCAGCCAGTTCCACATCATCCAGCCACAGGTCGTGAAATAGAAAATGCGATCGTCGCGCTTGAGATCCACGTGCAGCAGATGTTCCTTCTGGTGCTGGAGGAGTGTCCCGCCCGCGCCGTGCACGATGCACTTCGGCACCCCGGTCGTGCCCGAGGAGTAGAGGATGTAGAGCGGATGGTTGAAGGGGAGGAGCGTGCCGGGCAACGCCCGCCCGCGGATTCCGAACTGCTTCCACGTCGTCGCGCGCGCCGCAGGCCCGAGCGCCTCCAATTGCGGCTCGGCTTGCAGGTAGGGGACGACGACGACCTGCGCAACACTCAGCCGCGAGAGGACCTCGGCGATCGGGCGGAGCGAGTCGACCTGCTTGCCGCCATAGAAGTACCCGTCGGCGGTAAACAGCACCTTTGGGGTGATCTGCCCGAATCGTTCGAGCACTCCGTGCACGCCGAAATCGGGTGAGCAGGAGGACCAGATTGCCCCCAGGCTCGCGCTGGCCAGCATGGCGATCGCGGTCTCCGGCAGGTTGGGCAGAAATCCCGCGACCCGATCCCCTGCCTCGACCCCGGCGGCACGCAGTCCGGCCGCCACCCGCGCCACCTCGGCGCGCAGCTCGCGATAGGAGAGCACGCGCCGCGTGCCGCGTTCGTTGCGGAATACGAGTGCCGGCTGCTCATCGTCGAACCGCAACAGGTTTGCGGCGAAGTTGAGCCGGGCCTCTGGAAAGAACAGCGCCCCTGGCATCTGCGCCGGGTGCTGAAGAGCCGGACCGGTGAAGTCGCCGCGCAGGTCGGCGAAGCGCACCAGCTCGCTCCAGAAGTCAGCCGGCTGCTGGCACGACCACGCGTACAGGGCTCCGTAGTCTTGGAACTCGAGGCCGCGACGCGCTTTGAGGCAACGCATGAAGCCCGTCAGGTTCGTGTCTGCGATACGGGTGGCGGAGGGTCGCCAGAGTTCGGTCATGGGCGGCGGCGCCTAGAGCGACTGGTAGTTCGGACCTGAGCCGCCCTCGGGGGTTGTCCAGGTGATGATCTCGTAGGGGTCCTTGATGTCGCAGGCTTTGCAGTGAACGCAGTTCGCCGCGTTGATCTGCAGATGCCGGCTGCCGTCAGCCGCGCTCACCATCTCGTACACCCCGGCAGGACAGAAGCGCTCGCACGGGTTGCCAAACTCCCGCGTGCAGCGCTCGACGCAGATGCGCGTGTCCGCGACCTTCAGATGCACCGGCTGATTTTCGTCGTGCACGTTACCCGCAAAGAAGACGAACGACACGCGATCACGCGGCGGCAGCGTCCGCTCGACCCAATGCCGGTCGGGAGAATGGAACTCTTCGAGGCGCTGCAACCGGCTCCAGTCCGCGCGGTTCTTCAGTGTCCAGGGCGAATGTCCCTGCGTGAGCATCTCCCACGCTGCATTCAGCAGCCCGAGCCACATGCCGCGCTTGAAACCGGGCTTGAAGTTGCGCGCCCGACGCAACTCCTCACCCCCCGCCGATCTGCGCCAGCGCGCATCGAATCCCTGCGGACTGCCCGTCTCGGCCAAGTGCTCGGCTGCGAGCGCGCCACTGCGGATCGCCTGGTGTACGCCTTTGATCTTGGCGAAGTTGAGGGTACCGCCCGCATCGCCGACGAGGAGCGCGCCGCGCATCTCGAGCGCGGGCATCGATTGCCAGCCGCCGGCCACGACCGTGCGAGCTCCGGCCGAGAGAATCTCGCCGCCCTCGAGCAACGCCTTGACCGTGGGGTGGTTCTTGTACTGCTGGAAAGCCTCGAACGGGGCCAGCCGCGGGTCCTGGTAGTCGAGACCGACGATGTAGCCCACGTACACACGGTCATTGTCGAGGTGATAGAGGAAGCTGCCCGCGTAGGTGCGCGGGTCGGCGGGCCAACCCAGACCGTGCTCGATGCGGCCGGGGCGCACGCGGCCGGGCGGCAGCTGCCAGAGTTCCTTGTAGCCCAGGGCGAAAGTCTGCGGGCAGCGGTCACGGCACAGATCGAACTTGGCGATCAGCTGCTTGGCAATCGAGCCCCGACACCCCTCGGCCAGCACCGTCACCGCGGCATGAATCTCGACCCCCGGGGTGAAATTCGGGCCCGGTGTCCCATCGCGCTGCAGTCCCATATCCCCGACCCGTACGCCCGTTACCGTCTGTGTCGTGTCGTCGACGAGCGGGGCGGCCGCGGCGAATCCGGGAAAAATCTCCACCCCCAGCCCCTCGGCTTTCTGCGCCAGCCAGGGGGTGAGCTGCCCGAGGGAGATGATGTAGTTGCCGTGGTTGTTGAAGGGGGTGCTGTGGGTCAGGGAGGCCGGCAGCAGACGCACCAGGAAGTCGGGCAGGAGCTTGTGGGCACCGCGCTGGGTGAAGATGCGGAAATCATCCTCCGCGGCCGGCACCTTCATGCCGTGATACTCGCGCTCCCATTCGGGCAGCAACTCGCGTAACGGACCGGGCTCCAGCACGGCGCCGGACAGCGAGTGGGCACCGACCGCCGCCGCCTTCTCCAGCACGCATATGTTTAGCTGCGGTTTGAGTTGCTTGAGGCGGATCGCGCAGGCGAGGCCAGCCGGGCCCGCGCCGACGACGACCACGTCGTACTGCATGACGTCGCGCTCCACGGCCTGCGGATCTGCCACCCCTTCCCCCTGTCTGCTCGTTATTTTGGCTGCATGCGGATCGCGCCATCCAGGCGGATGGTCGTTCCGTTCAGCATCTGGATCTCGATGACGCTCGCTACCAGCTGGGCAAACTCTTCTGGCTTGCCGAGGCGTGACGGAAAGGGTATCTGCGCCGCGAGCGAGGCCTGCACCTCCGCGGGCATGCCATCCACCATCGGCGTGTGAAAGATCCCGGGAGCGATGGCCACGCAGCGGATGCCCAGGCGGGCGAACTCGCGGGCGATGGGCAAGGCCATGCCCGCCACGGCCGCCTTGGTCGCCGCGTACGCCGCCTGCCCGATCTGCCCCTCGTAGGCGGCGACCGAGGAGGTGTGGATGAGCAAGCCGCGCTCGCCATCGCTGCCCGGTGAGTTGTGCTGCATGAGCGCGGCTGCTGCCTTGTCACAGAGGAAGGTGCCGATGAGATTGATCTGGATGACCCGGGCGAAGAACTCGGCGCTCATCGGTCCGCTCTTGCCCAGCACCCGCCCGGCGCCCACCACCCCCGCGCAGTTCACCAGCACGTTGAGGCCACCGAGCTCTTCATGAGCCGTCCGCATCGCTGCGGTCACCTCGCTCTCGGCGCCGACGTCACAGCGCACGAACGGCACCGCACCCAACGACTGCGCGGCCGCGCGTCCCGGTGCCTCCTGCACATCGAGCAGGGCTACGCGTCCGCCCGCTGCGCTTAGATGCCGGGCCACGGCCAAACCGAGCCCGGAGGCGCCGCCCGTGATTACCGCACGTACTTCGTTAAGCTTCATCGCGGCTCTAGAGGGTTTCGACGGCCAATGCCACGGCCTCGCCGCCGCCGATACAGAGTGCGGCGATCCCGCGCCTGCGCTGACGCCGGCGCAGGGCATGAATCAGCGTCGTCAGGATGCGCGCACCGGTGGCACCGATAGGATGACCGAGCGCGCAGGCACCGCCGTTGACGTTGACCCGGGCCGGATCGATGTCCACATCGCGCATAGCCGCCATCGTGACCACGGCGAAGGCCTCGTTGATCTCGTACAGGTCCGCATCGTGCGGCTTCCAGCCCAGCTGGCTCAGCACCTTCTTGATCGCCCCCGCCGGCGCCGTCGTGAACCATTCCGGCTCTTGCGCCTGGCTGGCATAGCCGAGGATGCGGGCGATGGGTTTGAGCCCGCGCGCCGCCGCGGCCCGGGCATCCATCAGCACCAGCGCGGCGGCGCCGTCGGAGATCGAGGAGGAGCTCGCGGCGGTAACGGTGCCGTCCTTGCTGAAGGCCGGCCTCATGCTGCCGATCTTGCTGACGTCGCAGGTGCCTGGCGTCTCGTCGCGCGCGATAACGCTTTCCCCCTTGCGACTCTTGACGGTGACCGGCGCCACCTCGGCGTCAAATTCGCCCCCCTGCAGGGCGCGCATCGCCCGCTGCACGGACTCGGTGGCGAAGGCGTCCTGCTGCGCGCGGGTGAAGCCGTACTTGGCGGCCGTGGCATCCGCGAATGCACCCATCGGCTTGCCATCAAACGGACTCTGCAGGCCATCGCGGAGCATGTGATCGATGACTTCGCCGTGACCCATGCGATAGCCGCTGCGCGCCTTGGGCAGCAGGTACGGCGCATTGCTCATGGATTCCAATCCCCCGGCCACGATGACCTCGGCGCCGCCGGCGCGGATCTGATCGGCGGCCATCATCACCGCCTTAAGTCCTGAGCCGCACATTTTATTGACAGTGGTGGCGGGTACCGCGATCGGAATCCCGGCGCCCAGCCCGGCCTGGCGCGCCGGCGCCTGCCCCAGGTTGGCCGGCAGCACGCACCCCATCAGCACCTCCTGCACCTCCGCCGCGGGGAGGCCGGCCGACTCGAGCGCGGCGCGGATGGCGGCACTGCCCAGCTGCACCGCGCTGAGGGGCGTGAGCGCGCCGAGAAAGGCCCCGATCGGGGTCCGCCTGGCCGAGAGGATGACGACATCGTTGCTGGACATGGGAAACTCCTTACGAATGCTCAGCGCAACAGCCCGCCGCCCGCGCGACGCGGCCGCCGCGTCAGGCGGGCGCGCGCGCTGGCACGGGCGGGGACGCCGGCGCGCGGGGACAACCCGGTTTCGAACAGGGCGACGAAGGCAGAGGTGATTTCGGAGCCGCTGAGGGACTGGTCCTCGCGGTACCAGTGCGCGATCCAGTTGAGCGCGCCGGCGAGGGCAAACGCGGTCAGCTTCGGATCGCACGGATGGATGGAGCCGTCCTGCATGCCCTCACGGATCAGGCGGCGAATGCCCTGGTCGATTTCCGACTTGAGTGCCTTGATATGCCGGCTCATCGTCGGCGACAGGTCCTGGTCTTCGGCTCGTACCATGGCCCACCCGAACTCCGAGGCGACGGCCTCACCGTAGCGGTGCAATACCGCCGTAAGCCGCTCGCGCGCGGGCAACTCCTGCCGGCGCACGTCCTGAAAGGCTGCCCGGATGCGCTCGACGCCCGCGACGAAGCACTCGAAGAGCAGCTGTTCTTTGCTGGTGACGTAGTAGTAGACCGTCGGCTTGGTGACCTCGAGTCTCGCGGCAATGTCATCCAGTGAGGTGTTGTGGTAGCCCTTACGGTTAAATTCGCGCGCGGCGACCCGGATAACCGCTTCGCGTTTCAGTTCGCGGTCACGCTGCCGCTCGCTGCTCGCCTTCCACGGGGAGGCGGGGGGCGCGGCGGGCTTGCCCGCGGTGGGCGGGCCGGAACGGCGGCTGTTCATGGGCAGGGGAGTATTATAGCGGGCAGCGTTCCGGTGGCGGCGGCGGTCCGGCTGCGCGCGTCACGTTTGACCGCTCGCCGAGGTCTAATCATACTGATGGGTAAGTATCCTACTCGCCAGTAAGAAAACAGTCCATCCGATGCCTACCCATCGCCAGGCAAACCCATGAGCGCCGGTCTGCAAGACAGCTCTGCGCGATTGAGTCCCGACACAGCCGCGGCGCGCCCGCCCCTGCGCTTCGTCTCGGCCGCCTCCCTGTTCGACGGCCACGACGCCGCGATCAACATGATTCGCCGGTTGTTACAGGCGCGGGGCGCCGAGGTCGTGCATCTCGGCCACAACCGCAGCGTCGCGGATATCGTGCGTGCGGCGATCCAGGAAGATGCGGACGCGATCGCCGTTAGCTCATACCAAGGCGGACACAACGAGTACTTCACCTACATGGTGGACATGCT
>JAFAPI010000130.1 GCA_019247195.1 Gammaproteobacteria bacterium | reverse complement strand
AGGTTGTTCACCGAGAAGCCGATGAGGTACATCACCGCGAAGGTGCCGACCAGTGACAGCGGCACCGCGATGCTCGGGATGAGGGTGGCGGAGGCGCTGCGCAGGAAGAAGAAGATCACCGCCACCACCAGCACCACCGCGAGCAGCAGCTCGAACTGCACGTCGGCGATCGAGGCCCGGATACTCGTGGTGCGGTCGGTGAGCACGCTGACCGCGAGCGAGGCGGGCAGGGCACTCTCCAGCTGTGGCAGCAGGGCGCGGATGCGATCGACCGTCTGGATGACGTTGGCGCCGGGCTGGCGCTGGATGTTGACGATGATGGCGGGCGCGGGGCGGGGCCGGGTGCGGTCGGCCACCCAGGCGGCGAGCTTCACGTTCTCCGCATCCTCGATCACCTGGCCGACGTCGCTGATGCGCAGCGGTGCGCCGTTCTTGTAGGCGAGCACGACGTTGGCGTAATCCTGCGCCGAGTGCAGCTGGTCGTTGGCGTCGATGGTCGAGGCGCGCAGCGGCCCGTCGAAGCTGCCCTTGGCCTGGTTCACATTGGCGCTGGCGATCGCCGTGCGCACGTCCTCGAGCGCGAGCCCCTTGCTCGCCAGCGCGTTGGGGTCGATGCGCACGCGGATCGCCGGCCGCTGCCCGCCGCCCAGGCTCACGAGCCCGACGCCGGGGGCCTCGGAGAGCTTCGCGGCGAGGCGGGTGTCCACCAGATCCTCCACCTTGGTGAGCGGCAGGGTGGCGGAGGTGACGGCGAGGGTGAGTACGGGCGCATCGGCCGGGTTCACCTTGCTGTAGACCGGCGGCATGGGCAGGTCGGTCGGCAGGAAGCTGCTCGCGGCGTTGATCGCCGCCTGCACTTCCTGCTCGGCGGTATCGAGCGAGAGGGCGAGCGAGAACTGCAGGGTGATGAGCGAGGCCCCGCCCGAGCTCGCCGAGGTCATCTGCGTCAGGCCCGGCATCTGGCCGAACTGCCGTTCGAGGGGGGCGGTGATGGCCGAGGTGGTGACGTCCGGACTGGCGCCCGGGTAGAGGGTCGTCACCTGGATGGTCGGATAATCCACCTCGGGGAGCGCCGAGACCGGCAGGGCGCGGTAGCCGATGATCCCGGCGAGGACAATCGAGAGCATGAACAGCCAGGTCGCGACCGGCCGCTCGATGAACAGCGCCGAGGGGTTCACGACCTCGGTGCGCCGCCGCCGCGGCGCGCGCGGGGCGCGCGGGCCGCGACCGGGTTCTCTGTCCCGGGGGTGATCACCGCGACCTTTGCGCCGTCGTGCAGCTTGTCCAGGCCGTCGATGACCACACGCTCGCCCGCCTTGACGCCTGCGCTGATGGCGATCTGCTCGCCGCTCACCGGGCCGACGGTCACCGGGCGCAGCGCGACCGCGTTGCCCGCGCCGACCACGTAGACGAACGTGCCGGGCGCGCCGCGCTGCACGGCGGCATTCGGGATCAGGGTCACCCCCGTCAGCGTGTCAGTGCGCAACCGCGCGGTGACGAACTGCGCCGGGAAGAGCGCGTTGTCCTCGTTGTCGAAGATCGCCTTCAGCTTGATGGTGCCGGTGGCGGGGTCGATCTCGTTGTCGATCGCCGCCAGGTGGCCGTGCGCGAGGGGCTTGTTGTCACGATCGAGCGCGTCGACCGGCAGCACGTCGCCGCGGTTCCAGTGCGGGTAGATGCGGTTCAGGTGCTCGGAGGGCACGGCGAAGAGCACATAGATCGGCTGCGTCTGCGTGAGCACCACCAGGCCATTGGTGTCGCTCGCGTGCACCATGTTGCCGGGGTCGACCTGGCGCAGTCCGACCCGCCCGGCGAAGGGCGCGGTGACGTGCGTGAAGGTCAGCTGCAGGCGCGCGGTCGCCACCGCGGCACTGTCGGCGCGCACGGTGCCCTCGAGCTGACGCACCATGTAGCGCTGCGCGTCGACCGTCTGCGTGGCGATCGAATCCTTGGCGAGCAGTCCGGTGTAGCGCTCCAGATCCACGCGCGCCCCCGCGAGCTGCGCCTCATCCTTGGCGAGCTGGCCCTCCGCCTGGGTGAGCGCCGCCTGGAAGGTGCTGGGATCGATCTGCGCCAGGAGGTCACCGGCCTTCACCAGCTGGCCTTCGTGGAACGGCACGCTCAGCAGGGGTCCGTCGACGCGCGTGCGGATGGTGGCGGTGTTGAGCGCCGCCACCGTGCCTAGGGCGTCGACCGTGACATCGACCGTTCCGAGCGTCGCGCTCGCGACGCGCACCGGCACCGCGCGGTTCGCCGCGGCGGCGCGCGCCTGCGCCGCCACGCTGGCGCTGTGATGGCGGTAGAGCCAGACGAGGAGCACCAGCACCACCAGCGCGGCGACCACCGCCAGTACCCCGTGCGTGCGGGTGCGACCGGCCAGCCGGCCGAGCCGCGAGCCCTCACGGGGGGCAAACTCAGGCGTCATCCGCATCCTTTTCCAACTTCACGGGTCACCATGGCCCATCCGCAGGGCGCGCCGCAAGCAGCCGCCGCAGCATAAAAAAGGGGGCGACCTGTCGCGCCGCCCCCGGGGGAGGAGAGCGGCCACGGTGCCACAGCCGCACCCCGGCCTCGACACCTCCCGGGCAAAGAAATGCAAAGAAGTCTGCGCGGGCCGGCCATGCCGCGGGAGGCGCCGCGCCGCGCGGTTATCATGCCCCCATGGAGGTTTCCGACCCGCCCAAGCCGGCTCTCCTCATCGTCGATGACGACCAGGAGCTGTGTGCGATGCTGCAGGAGTACCTGGGGCCGGAGG
Organism: Gammaproteobacteria bacterium; assembly: GCA_019247195.1. Lineage (GTDB taxonomy): Bacteria > Pseudomonadota > Gammaproteobacteria > Steroidobacterales > Steroidobacteraceae > 13-2-20CM-66-19. Next base: position 2,432 of record JAFAPI010000130.1, on the reverse strand, counting down.
GCTTTCTCACGGTGGCCGCGGGCACCGGCCCGCTGGCCCTCGAGCGGCTGCAGCAGATGCCCTTCGACCTGGTGATCCTCGACGTCATGTTGCCCGAGCTGTCCGGCTTTGAGGTCCTGCGGCGGCTGCGAGCCTTCAGCCGCGTGCCGGTCATCATGCTCACCGCGCGCGGCGAGGAGGTCGATCGCGTGGTCGGTCTGGAGATGGGCGCGGATGACTATCTGGGCAAACCCTTCAGCGCGCGCGAGCTCGTGGCGCGTATCCGGGCCGTGCTGCGCCGCACACCTGAAGCCGGCGCCGAGGGCGCGCTGCAGTGGGGACCCCTGCGTCTGGACCTGCGCGCGCGGCGGGCGCTGGTGGGGTCCGCGGACCTGGAACTGACTTCGGCGGAGTTGCGGCTGCTCGAGCTCCTGGTCCGCGCCGACAGCCGCACCGTGAGCCGTGATGAGCTCATGCTGCAGGGTCTCGGGCGCCGCCTGTTGCCGACCGATCGCAGCCTCGACACCCACGTCAGCAACCTGCGCCGCAAGCTGCAGCGGCAGACCGACCGCGTGAACGTACAGAGCGTGCGCGGCGCCGGCTATGCCCTGACCCTCGCCCCGGCGCGTCTCAGCGCGGGTTGACCATGCATCTTCTGTACTGGCGCATCTTTCTCGGCTTCTGGGTGGCGCTGGCGCTGATCCTGGTGGGAACCGTCACGGTCGCGGTCAATGCGACCGCGCATCGCACCGAACGGCCGTGGGTGCAGCGGGCGCAACTCTATGCCCAGGCCGCGCAGGCGTTCGAGCGCGAAGGCCCTGCCGCGCTCGAGCGCTGGGTACGCTCGCAGCCGCCCGAGCTCTTCAATCGCACCTTCGTGGTCGGTCCGCAGGAGCACGAGCTGCTGAACCGCCCCTTGCCTTCCACCCTGAATGCCGTGCCGGGCGTACGCGGCGCGGGTGCCTTCGCCCCGCTCGGCGGCTCCCTCGTCCTGCTGGCCCCCGGGGGGGCGACCTACCATGTGCTCATCGCCCCGGTGCGCGAGGCGCCGCGGCTGTTCGGCGAGCTCGAGCTGCCGGGTGTGCCATTTGCGATCCTCCTCATCGCGCTCGGCGTGAGCACCGCGGTCTGCCTGGCGCTGGCGCGCTATCTCGCCGCTCCGGTGGATCGGCTGCGGCTCGCCACGCGCCAGCTCGCCGGCGGGGACCTGAACGTGCAGGGATTGAAGGCGCTCGCGCGGCGCAAGGACGATCTCGGCCTGCTCGCGCTCGACCTCGACACCATGGCCGAGCGGCTGCGCCAGCTCCTGGACGCGAAGCAGCAGCTGCTGCGCGATGTCTCCCATGAGCTGCGCTCACCGCTCGCGCGGCTGCAGCTGGCGCTGTCGCTGGCGCGCCGTGAGGAGGGACCCGCGGCGCGGCACCTCGAGCGCATCGCCTCCGAGGCGGATCGGCTCGAGCAGCTCATCGCCCGCGCACTCGAGCTCGTGCGGCTCGAGCGGCCGGGGCCGCTGCTCGCGGCGCAGCCGGTCGCCATTGCGCCGCTGCTGCGCGCCATCGCCGCTGAGGTCGCCATCGAGGCGGAGGCGCGGGGCTGCCGCGTGCAGGTGCTCGCCGCAGAGGAGCTGGCGGTGTGCGGCGACGGCGAGCTGCTGCGCAGCGCCTTCGAGAACGTGCTGCGCAACGCGGTGCGCTTCAGCCCGCCCGCGGGGGAGATCAGCGTGACCGCGCAAGGCGGGGATGCCGGGGCGCGCGAGGTGCAGGTCCGCATCCGCGACGAGGGCCCCGGGGTGCCGGAGCCGGAGCTGGCGCTCATCTTCGAGCCGTTTTACCGCGTGGACACGGCCCGGGGGCACCAGAGTCAGGGCGGGGAAGGGCTCGGGCTCGCGATCGCCGCCCGCGCCATCGCCGCCCACGGCGGGCAGATCAGCGCCGCCAACGCGGCCGACGGGGGACTGGTGGTGGCGATCAGCCTGCCGGCAGATGCTCGTGCACCAGCGGTGTCACGAGAGGCCGCCGCTGCCGCGTGACCGTGCGCTCGGCGCCGACCAGGCCGCGCTGGCGCAGCGCCTCGTGCATCGAGGTGAAGCTGAACTCCCCGAGCAGTCGCTGCAACCGCGCCTCACAGCGCGACAGATTGGTGTAGTGACGGAAACGTGACAGGGCGCCGACCTTGACGCGCGGCTGGCCCGGGTCCAGCTCCCACGGATGCAGGTAGAAGGCGAACGGGCGGCCGTGCCGCTCGTTGATCTGCCGAAGTCCGGCGCGCGTCAGCCAGTAGGGCAGGATGCGGAAGTAACCGCCGCCGGAGACCGGGACCTTAAGACCGAGGAAGCTCGCGGTCGACATCGGGAACTCGGCGATGGTGCGTCCGGAGGGCGCCGCGATGCGGTGCGGCTCGGGGCGGGCGCCGGGTAAACCGTACAGGTCGTGGCGGATCGGGAACACCGACGA
>JAFAPI010000006.1 GCA_019247195.1 Gammaproteobacteria bacterium | reverse complement strand
TCTCCCCACCAGCCGCGCCAGCTCTCATCCGGCCAGGGGCCGCGCACCGGGCCGAACATGTTGCGGCCGAGGATCCAGGCGCCGAGATTCTCAAAGCCGCGCGCCACGAACCCGTCATCGATCCCCGTCGCGCCGCCCTCCTGACCGAAGAGCTGCCGCGCGGTGCGGGTGGCGAACATCCACTCGTGGAGCCTCCGGCCACCCGCGCCGAGCGGTGCGGCGCGGGTCTGCCCGGGGCCGGCGCCGTAGCCATCGAGGGAGATCGCAAGCGAGTTCACACGCAGCCGTGACATGTCGGCGCCTCAGCCGCGGAGCTCGGGCTCGACCAGCTTGCCAAGCAGCACCAGCGACTCCTGCCAGCCGAGATAGCACATCTCGGGCGCAAGGGCGCTCGGCACGCCCTCCTGCACGATGCTGAGCTCGGTGCCGCAGGACAGCTTCAGCAGCGTGATCGTGGTCTGCATCTCCCCGGCGAGGCTCGCCTCCTCGAAACGGTCGGTGTAGCGGATGCGCTCATGCGGCGCGAGCTCGAGGTACGTGCCCCCGAAGGTGTGGCCCTCTCCGCTGCCGAAGTCGGTGAAGGTCATCTGGTGCGTGCCCCCGACGCGCGCCTCGAGGTGGTGGACCCGGCAGGTGTAGCCGTTCGGCGGCAGCCACTTCGCGAGCGCCGCAGGCTCGAGGAAGGCGCGGTAGATGCGCTCGGGCGGGGCGCGCAGCACGCGGTGCAGATGGACGCTCTGGCTCGGCATCGAAGTCTCCTCGCGGCTTGCGCGCAGTCTGCCCTGACGACGAGCGGGCGGAGGCGCTTTCGACACCGGCCCACCCGCCGCGCTCGATCGGACGGCACTCGTCTATAAAGAAGAGTCTGCGGCCAAGCCGCAGCTCGCCCCGCGAACCTCCCATTAATGTCAAACCTCGCTTGAGAAGCGCCGCGGATTCCGTTAAGTGTGTGCGCCTCACAAAACAAAGGCATACGCCGCAGCTTCCGCCCTCGCTTTGCATAAGCGGGAAAGCTGACCCTCGGGACAGTGGCGGACGCGGGCGTGCGACAGGGGTTGTCCATGCTGAAGTCCGTGCTGCGCGGCGCCGCCGTGCTGGGTCTCATCGTCTCCACCGCCCAGGCGCTCAACGTCACGACGTGGCGCTATGACCTCGCGCGCACCGGGCAGGTGTCCGAGACGCAGCTGACGACGGCCAACGTCAACAGCAGCGCCTTCGGCAAGCTCTACTCCTATGCGGTCGACGGCTACGTGTACGCGCAGCCGCTCTACCTGGCCGGCGTCACCATCAACAGCGTGGCGCACAACGTCGTCTACATCGCCACGCAGCACGACAGCGTCTACGCCTTCGACGCCGACCAGAGTGCGCAGCTGTGGCACGCGAGCCTCCTCGATGCCGCACATGGTGCCGCGAGCGGTGCCACCACCGTGCCCGCCTCGGACGTCGCCAGCTCGGACATCGTGCCGGAGATCGGCATCACCGGCACCCCGGTCATCGATGCGAGCGCGGGTATCCTGTACGTCGTCTCCAAGACCAAGGAGAACGGGGCCTACGTGCAGCGCCTGCACGCGCTCGATGTCAGCACCGGCGCCGAGCGGGGCGGCAGCCCGGTCACCATCCAGGGCGCGGTGAGCGGCAGCGGCATCGGCAGCGTCAACGGCTCGATCGCCTTCCAGTCGCAGTGGGAGCTGAACCGCAGCGCGCTCGCCCTCATGAACGGCACCGTCTACGTGCCCTTCGGCGCGCACGGCGACAACGGCCCGTATCACGGCTGGCTCTTCGCCTACAACGCCCAGAGCCTGCAGGTCACGGCGCTGTGGAACTCGAGCCCGGCGGGCAAGGGCAACGGCCTGTGGCAGTCCGGGGCCGCGCCGGCCATGGACGTGGTGAACGGCGTGTCGCGCATGTTCTTCGCCACGGGCAACTTCTTCGCCACCGGCTCGGCGAGCCCCAATCCCTCCCCGCCCTACAGCAGCAGCCAGAACTACAGCAACGCCATCGTGCGCATGGACCTGAGCAACGGCGGCCTCACGGTGAGTGACGAGTGGACGCCCTTTGACCAGCAGGCGCTCTCGGCCTCGGACCTCGACCAGACCTCGGGCGGCGTGCTGCTGCTGCCCGACCAGTCGGGCCCGACCGTGCACGAGCTGGTGCAGGTGGGCAAGAACGGCCGCATCGAGGTGCTGAACCGCGACAACCTCGGCGGCTTCAACACCTCCTCCAACCACATCGTGCAGGAGATCGGCGGGCAGATCGCCGGGCTGTGGAGCACGCCGGCCTACTGGAACGGCCGGGTCTACTTCTGGGGCAACGGCGATTCCCTCAAGCAGTTCTCGCTGAGCGGCGGGTTGCTGAGCGGAAGTCCCGTCGCCACCGCGTCGGTCAGCTCCGCCTTCCCGGGCGCGAGCCCGGTGGTGAGCTCGAACGGCACCTCGAACGGTGTCCTGTGGTCGATCCGCTCGGACGCCTACGGCTCGGGTGGGCCCGCGGTGCTCTACGCCTTCGATGCCACCAACGTCGCGACGCTCCTCTACAGCAGCGCGCAGAACAGCGCCCGCGACGCGGCGGGCAAGGCGGTGAAGTTCCAGGTGCCCCTGGTGGCCAACGGCAAGGTGTACGTCGGCGCCCAGGGCGAGGTGGATGTCTACGGGTTGCTCGCCGTCGCGCCGCCGACCGCTCCCACGCCCACCTTCCAGCCCGCACCGGGGGTGTACAGCAGCGCGCAGACGGTGAATCTTGCCGACACCCTCGCCAGCGCCTCGATCTACTACACCACCAACGGCGCGCCGCCCTCGACCAGCTCGACCCTCTACAGCGGGCCCTTCACCGTCAGCAGCACCAGCACGGTGCAGGCGCTCGCCGTTGCGCAGGGCTACAACCCCTCGAGCATCGCGAGCGGCACCTACACGATCGGCTCCGCGCCCCTCATCAATTTCAGCAACGGCTTCGCGCAGGCCAAGGGCCTGCAGCTGAACGGCAGCGCGGTGAACACCGACGACAGCCGCCTGCAGCTGACCACCGGCGCGCAGAGCCAGGCCGGGAGCTTCTTCTTCACCACCCCGGTGCCGATCGGCGCCTTCACCACCGACTTCACGTTCCAGCTCTCCGGCACGGCGCCGCTCGCCGACGGCATCACCTTCACCATCCAGGCCGCCGGGCCCACCGCGCTCGGCTCCCTGGGCGGGGGACTCGGCTACGGCCCGGATACCCCCGGCGGGACGCCGGGGATCCCGAAGAGCCTGGCGGTCAAGTTCGATCTCTATAACAACGCCGGCGAAGGCAGCGACTCGACCGGGCTGTACCTCAACGGAGCCTCGCCCACGACGCCCGCGGTCGATCTCACCTCGAGCGGCATCGTGCTCGGCAGCGGCAACACCCTGAGCGCGCACGTCGTGTACGACGGCACGTACCTGTACCTCACGTTGAAGGATCTGGTCGCCGGCAAGACCTTCTCCACGCGCTGGCAGGTGAACATCCCGCAGACCGTCGGGGGCAGCACCGCCTACGTCGGCTTCACTGGCGGCACCGGCGGTCTGGTGGCGAGCCAGAAGATCCTGACCTGGACCTACACCGCCCAGTCCTCGGCGCCGACGCCGCTCGCCTATGAGACCGAGAACCTGCCGGCGGTGAGCTCGGGCCCGGTGTTCCGCACCTTCGCCTGGAGTGGCTTCCCAGACGGCATCGGGACCATCCTGGACTCCACCAAGGTCGGGGACTCCGTCACGTTCACCGTGAACGTGCCGCAGACCGGGACCTACGACCTGCACGTGACGGCCAAGGACTTCAACATCCGCGGCATCTGGCAGCTGGCGGTCGACGGGCAGAACATGGGCACGCCGCACGATGAGTACAGCCCGGCGGAGAGCTTCCAGGACTTCGACGTGGGCCCGATCGTGTTCGGGTCGGCCGGCAACCACACCTTCCGCTTCACGGTCGTCGGCCGTAACCCGTCCTCGTCCGACTGGAAACTGTGCTTCGATGTGATCAAGCTGAACCCCCAGTGAGGCTGAGGATCCACTGACGGAATGCGGCGGCACGCAGTCGGCATCGCGCTCCTTGCGCTCGGGGTGAGCGGGCCTGCGCTCGCCCAGGGCGCGCGCATCCACATGCACGCCGACGACGCCACGGCCGCCGACGGCATGCTGTTCGAGCCGGCGGGCGCGGCGCCCTACCGCGCGGTGCTCGTGATCCCGGACCGCCGCGGCCTGACGCGCGAGCTGACCGAGACCGCGCAGGCCCTCGCGCACGCCGGGTTCTTCACCGTCGCGCTCGACCTGAGTCACGGCGAGCCCCCCGGCCGCACCATCCCTGCGGCCAGCATCCGCCACGACCTCGACGCCGCGCTCGCCTACCTCGGCAAGCAGACGACGCTCAGTCCCGGCAGGGTCGGTGCGCTCGGCTTCGGCACCGGCGCGGACTACGCGCTCGAGCTCGCCGCCACCGGGCGCGTGCGCGCGGTGGCGCTCGAGAATCCCACCCTGCCGGCCGATGCTGCCCACGCGGCCACGGTGCGCGTGCCCGTCCTCGCGGATCTCGCCACCGGGGCCGGCTGCGCCAAGGCCCCCGCGGTGCATGCCTTCCGCGGCAGCCTGCACCACCTCGGGCGCAAGGCGGACGTGCGCGTCTGGGAGAACGAGTGCGCGTTCACCGACGCCGACGACAGCGCGCACTTCAAGGCG
>JAFAPI010000011.1 GCA_019247195.1 Gammaproteobacteria bacterium | reverse complement strand
GTGCTGACGACGACGCGCGAGGTCACGCCGGCCGGCCTGGGCGCCAAAGCGGGCCTCGATCTTACCGGCTCAGAGCGGCGGCGCCGCGGCTTAGCGGACCACCGTACCGAGTTCATCGCGCTGCGGGCCCGCTGGGCGGAGCTGGCCAACGAGGCACTGCACGCGGCCGGCCGCGCGGAGCGCATCGATCACCGCAGCCTCGCTGCGCAGGGCATCGATCGCGAGCCGCTGCCCGTCATTCCCATCATGGACCTGCACCGCGAGCGGCGCGGACTGCGCAGCGACTACGCCGAGCACCTGCGGATGCAGTACCGCGAGCGGGTGCGGCAGCGGGCCGCCGCCCGGGACAGCGCGGTGACTGCCGCCGCACCCGCACAGGACCTGCACGCGGTGCGCCGCGCCGCGCGCGAGGCTTGGCTCAGGATGCGCGCGACTCCGGAGGCAAAGCCGCGCGAAGCTGCCGAGACCGACCGCAGCGCCGATGAGGATCACACGCGGTGACGGAACTAGGGAAGCTGGCGGGTATACGTCAACAGCGCGCCGCCGGGCACGGGCTCGATGCCCAAGCGGGCCACACGATCCACCTCGGAGCGATTCAGGACGAAGCGCGCGGTGGCGCCCCCGAGCGCGGCGCCCGCCACCGTGTCCGACAGCCAGTGCGCATTGTGCTTCAAGCGCAGGTAGGCGCTGCCCGCACCCAGACCATAACCGAGCAGCCGGCGGAGCCAGCGATAGTCATCGCCGCCGGATTCGGCAAGGACCGCGCCGACCGCGAAAGCCGCCGCGGCGTGCTCTGAGGGGAAGGAGCGGCCCCCTTTGCGCCAGCGGTTCGGATTGTCAGTCTCGTCGGGGCCCTGACGGCCCACCGCGAACTTGAGGGCGTAGACCGTCACGCTGCTCAGCCCCGCCGCCTCGACCATGTTCCATGCCTCGCGCCGCCCGTCCGCATTGTCGATCGCGGCCGCGTACAGCCAGGTGGCACCGAGCACCGCTGCGGTGGGTGCGAAGTCCTGCAGCTCCTTGGAACTCTGCGGGGTGCTCTGCAGCTTGAGGAAGTGCGTACGCACCTGTGTGTCGTAGTGATGCGCGACGCCGACCGCTACAACGCTGCCGGCGAGGAAGGCCCAGTCACCCGCGTCCCAGCGCAGCGGCGCACTGAAGTACGCCTTGATGTCAGAAGCGAGCGTACGCTCTGCGGCGGCACCCTCTCCCGCATCGGTGGCGAGCTCCGCCGCCTGGCTCCGCGGGGCCGCGGCGCCCAGCACCGCGAGTAGTAGGGCGAGGGGGGCAATCCCGCCCCCTGAGCGGATCAGTGTCGGCATGCGCGGCAGGATAACGCGCGTCCCGCGTGGCTGCCCGAGGTCCTCAGCGGCGATACCACAGCACCCCATCGCTGGCAAGGCTGCGGGTGGCGTGACCACGACCGACGAGGCAGTTCAGATGCGCGATGCTCTCGCCCGTGGCCATCAGCAGCATCTCCGGGCCGATCGGGCGCCGGAATATCACCTCGAACAGATCCACCGCGCGCCGTGGCGTGGCGAGCGCGGCGTACACGGCGGCGAGCCGCGCCTCGTGGCCCGCGGCCAGCGCCTGCAGGCGCGCATGCAGACCTCGGAACGGCTCGTTGTGCGAAGGCAGCACCAGAACCTCATCGCTCACCTGCGAGGCGACACGGGCGAGGGAGGCGAGCCACTCGCGCAGCGGGTCGGCCTCTGGCTCGGTGGGGAAGACTGAGACGTTCGAGGTGATGCGCGGCAGCACCTGGTCACCGGAGATGAAGAGGCCATCTTCCGGGCAGTGCAGGCACAGGTGCTCCGGCGAGTGTCCCTGCCCGATGACGGCCCGCCAGATCCGATTCCCCACCGCGAGCGTCTCCCCGTCCACCACCCGACGGTAACTGTCCGGCAGGGGGTGCACGGCGCGGCCGAAGGCGCCGAAACGCGCGCGATACTGCTCGAGTGCCTCGACATCCCAGCCCGCGGACCGGTAGAAGCGCAGCGCGTCCGCGGGCGCAGTACGTCCCGTGTCCGCCACCAGCATGCGGCAGACGACGTACTCGAGTCGTGTCATCCACAGCCGGCAATCGTGGAGCTGACTCAGCCAGCCGGCGAGTCCGACATGGTCCGGGTGCATGTGCGTGCAGATCACCCGCCGCACCGGTCGCGCCGCCAGCGGTCCGCCCAGGGCGCGCTGCCAGCCCTCCATCGCCGCCGGTGTGTGCATGCCGGTGTCCACCAGGGTCAGTCCGTCGTGGTCCTCGAGCGCCCACACGTTGATGTGCGCAAGTCCCGCCATCGGCAGCGGCATGCGCAACCACCACACGCCGGGCGCGACGAGGCGCACGGCTCCGGTCGGAGGTGCGTCGCCACAGGGATACTTGAGGGTGCCGTCCAATGACGCCGGCTGCGACATGAAGGTCATGCTAGAGGGGCAGCGTAGCCGGGGAAAGCACGGGCACGCGTTGCGCGCGCGGGCTGACAGACGCGGCCGGAGCGGTTATCGTTTCGCCCCCCGGCCGCCTGAGTGTGTGTAGGCGTCCGGCCGCGCCGACCTGGCGCCGAGACGAAGCAGACAGGAGTGCCGATGGATCGCATCCAGCATCAGCGGATCGCGCTGGCCGGCTATATTCGCGCCCAAAGGGATTCCATTCTGGCCGCTTGGCACGAGTGCGTGAGCGAGGACCCCGAACTCACGACCGCTTCCTCGATCTCCCACGCCCAGTTCACCGACAGCATTCCCCGCGTGCTCGATGCCTTCGAGCACGTGCTGCGCGCCGAGGATGGCGTGCGCCTGACCCAGGCGGACCTCGAGCAGCGGGCGGGCGCGGCGGAGCACGGCCTGCAGCGCTGGCAGCAGGGTTATGACCTGCGCGAGACCATGCGCGAGTGGGCGCACCTGCACCGCTGCATCCTGCTGTGCCTCGAGCGCTTCGTACAGGAGCGGCCCGAGCTCGATCCGCAGGTCGCCACCGAGGCGCGCGAGGCACTGGTGTGGCTGTGCGGCGAGGGGGCGAGCGAGAGCGCACACCGCTACACGCGGCTCCAGCAGGCTGAGGCGGCCGGGCGCATGCGTGACCTGGAGTCCGCACTGCGTGAGCTGAAGCAGGTGGAACGCAACCGCGCCACCATGCTGCGCGAGGCGGCTCACGATCTGCGCGGTTCTGTCGGGGTGATCACCAACGCGAGCGCGGTGCTCGCCCGCACCTCCTCCGAGGAGACGCGCTCGCAGTACTACCACGTGCTGGACCGGGCGGTCGGCCTCACGCAGACGCTGCTCGCCGACCTCATCGACCTGGCGCGTCTCGAGGCCGGGCAGGAGCGGGTGCAGGTCAGCGAGTTTGATGCGGCGGCGCTGCTGCGCGAACTCGTCGAGGGTACCCGGGCGCTCGCCACCGAGCGTGGCCTGTTTCTCAAGACCGAGGGCCCGGCGACCCTGATCGTGCGGGCCGACCGCGTCAAGCTGCAGCGCATCGTGCAGAACCTGCTGCTGAATGCGCTGCGCGCCACGCGCCGCGGCGGCGTCACGTTGCGCTGGCGAGCCCCGCGAGCTGCCGATCCGTCGCGCTGGAGCGTGAGCATCGAGGACACCGGCCCGGGGCTGGAGGGCGCCAACGTCGCGCCTCTGGCCACCGAGCTGCGTGAGGCAACCGACAAGGCGCACGAAGCCGCCGGCCTCGGGCCAGGCCCGGACGCGGCCCCCTCCCTCGGCCCGCTGCGTGTCGGCGAGGGGATCGGCCTGTCGATCGTGAAGCGTCTCTGCGAGTTGCTCGGCGCCGCCGTCGAGCTGACGACCGTCCCCGGGGAGGGGACGACGTTCATGCTGAGCTTCCCGTTGGACGTGCCGTCGCCTTCGAGCGACATGCCTTAGCCTGAACGTGGGCGTAGCCGTGCGCCCCCGACCCTGAACCCCCTATTTGTCGGCCCCGCGCCGACTGACTTGCCGCGCCGACGACGTCAGAGTCCTCGGACGGACTGTTGCGCGCCTAAGGAGTCACCCCACGGTGAGTCACCCCGTCGCACCGTCGGTGCTGCTGATCGGGCCCTACGATCCACACTGCGGTGAATTCACCTTCCTCGCCCCCCCGCTGGGAGTATGGCGGCTCGCGGGCGTGCTGGAGTCCCGTGGCGTCCGCGCCAAAGTCTTTGACCCCAACTGTTGCATTGGCCCACCGCAGCGCGCGCTCGAGCGCGAGCTTAAGGAGGGGGCCTGGGACATCGTCGGGGTGTCCACCACCGGGATGACGCTGCGCTTCGATCTGGAGCTCGCGCACCTGGTGCGGCGCGTCGCACCGGGCACGCTGCTCCTGGCGGGGGGCATGGAGGCCACCTTCCGCCCCGAGCTGATGTTCGAGCTGGGACCATTCGATCTCGTCATCCTCGGCGAGGGCGAGCGGCCCCTTCAAGAGGTGGTTGCGCGGCGGCTGCAGGGGGCGAGCCTGGAGGACGTCCCAGGCACCGCACACCGGACCGCGGCGGGAACGATAGCCTCGCGGCCGCAGCGGGCGCTGACCCGGGCCGAGCTCCGCGATTCGATCTTCAGCATTCCCTATGCACGCATGCCCTACGCCGCCTACTGGGAGCGTCTCGAGCGCGCGTATGCCCTCGACAGCCTGCCGAGCAAGGCCGCCCGCGAGGCGCAACTGGCCGAGATCCGCTCGGTACGCCTCATCACGCTCAACTACTGCCCCATGGGCTGTACCTTCTGCTCGGCCACGAATTTCCTGCACGCCGCGCAGGGGAGCGTCGCGAGCATCGCGCGGCTCGACGCCGCGGAATGTCTGGTAATGCTCGAGCGCATCGTGCGCGCCCATCCGCAGGTACGCACCGTCATCTTCCAGGACGACATCTTCACCTTCACCGCCGATCAGCGCGTGCTGCCCCTGTGCACGGGGATTCTCGAGGCCAAGCAGCGCGGCACGCTGCCGGCGTCGTTGCAGTTCATCAGCACCAACCGCATCGACGCGATGACGCCGGAGCGGCTGCGCGCCATGCGGGCGGCGGGCTTCCGCGTGCTTGGCTTCGGCATCGAGAGCTTCGCGCCGCGGGTACTTGCGGAGTTCAACAAAGCCGCCATCCACCGGCATATCGAGCCGGCGCTGAGCGAAGCGCTGAGGCTCGGCATTACTCCCTTTCTCGATCTGATCCTCTCCTCGCCGCAGGCGAGTCTCGAGGACGTGGCCCTGACCCTGCGCGAGGCGTACCGCTGGCTGCTGGCCGGCTGCGAGATCGGGATGTATCCGTACGTCATTCCCTTCTCGGGAGCGCGCTTCGCAGCCGACCCGCAGCTGCTGCCCTTTACGCGCTATGAGCAGCGCCAGGTGCGGGGCACCCAGATCCGCTGGCCGCAGGCGGCCAAGATCCTGCCGCAGGACCCGAAGGTCGCGGCACTCATCCTGCGTCTGGAGCGCGACTTCGAACGTACCCTGCAGGGCCTCGAAGGACAGGCCCGCCACCTGCCTTCGCGACTGCGGTCGCTGCTGTGGATCCTGTGCGCGATGCCGCTGCTCGAGGAGCACGGCCATCAAATCGCCGACCCGGCCGAGGTGCGCGCCCAGGTATTTGCGCGGCTGCCGCGCCTGCTGCCGGAGGCGGCGCTCGCCGCGAACGCATGAGCCGGCGCGGTCTCGCCACGGTGCTCGCGCCGCTGGGCGTGTGCGCGCTCTTGGCGGGGTGGATCGCCCTGTCGGTTGCCAATGCGCAGGCCATCGGCTTCTCGATCTTCCTGTTCGCCATCGCCAACCTGATCGTCTACACGGACGCGATCGACTTTGCGCTGCGCCACTACATGCGCCGGCGCCACACCGCCGCCGCCGAGGCGGCCCCCGGCACGCCGCAGGGCAACGTGTCGATCCATTTGCCGAGCGTGCTCGCGCCGGGCGGGCGGGTGGTGCCGCCCGCGCCGTTCGCCATCGTCGCCTCGGTGTATAACCTCGAGGACGCGCTGGAGGATTTCACCGAGGCGTTCGGCCGCTACCGCGACCGCGTCTGGCTGATCAGCGACGGCTCGACCGACAACACCGTGCTGCGGCTGCGCCAAGCGGGCTGGCGCTGCGCCGAGGACGGCGTCAACCGCGGCAAGCCCGCCGCGCTCAAGCGGCTCATCGAGCAGCTGCCGCCGCACATCCAGACCGTCATGGTCCTCGACCCCGACATCCGCATCCGCCCGGTCGGCGCGGGCAGTACCCTGGAGCTTGAGCAGTACGTAAGCGATTTCCAGCAGTCCGGGGCGGCCGCGGTCTGCCCGCGCATCATGATCGATCCGGATGGATTTCTGGCACGCTTCCAGGCCTTCGAGTACGCGCTCGCTTTCCGCGTCGGACGCGAGAGCCTCGCGGATTTCAGCATCACTTCCGGTGTATCACTCTACCGGCGCGCTGCGCTCGAGGGCATGCTTGCCGAGCACTCATTGTCGATCTACGCCGAGGACTTTGAGAACGCGGTGCTGCTGCTGGCGCGCGGCGAGCGCATCTACTATGACGGCCGCCTGGTGGTCAGTACCGAGGGGCCGGGCACGGTACAACGCTGGTTCTCGCAGCGCGTCGGCTGGTATCACGGGCTGCTGAAGGTCTACACCGAGCGCTTCCGGCTGATCCTGCGCATCAGCCGCCGCTCACCCTTCGCCGCCTATCACTATCTGTTCTACGTCGGCGGGCTGTCGATCGTCATGCACCTGGTGAAGATCCTCAGTGCGCTGCTGCTGCTCGGCAGTCTGGTCGCCGGCCTGGATGCGTTGCTGCTCGATCAGCTGCTGCCGACCGGCAACCTCACCAACCCGGCTTACTTCATCACCGCGGTGAGCGGCTATCTGGCGCTCGGGGTCATCGCGCTCTTCACCTGCGTGCCGCGCAGCGAGCGTGCCTACAGCGCCCCGGTGGTGCCGCTCTACCTGTGCTACGCGCTGGTCCACATCGTGCCGATGACGGTCGGCTTTGCGAACTTCTTCGCGCTCAAACTCCTCGGTCGGCGCCTGTATCAGGACCATTACGAGCGCCTGGTCGAGCACCCGGTGACCGAACCCGAGACGCTCGGGGTGCTCGAGTGAGCGTGCGCGGCCTGCCGGCCCCGGTGCAGTACAGTCCCGCGACCTACTGGGAGCAGCGCGCGCGGCGCTTTGCGGCCGAGGGGGGCGGGCTCGCGGCCGTGTGCTCCTACGGCATGCCGGCGTTCTATAACCGTGCCATCCACCGCGAGCAGTGCCGGGCGCTCGCGCCTTGGCTCGCGGTGCCCCCCGGGGCTCGCGTGCTGGATGTGGGCTGCGGCGTCGGGCGCTGGAGCTGCCGACTGGCCGCGCGCGGCGCGCTGGTGACGGGGGTCGACCTGAGCCCGACCATGATCGCCCAGGCACGCCGGCGCGCCCAGGAAGCCGGGGTCGCGGCGCGCTGCCGGTTCCGCGTCGCGGATCTCGCGGCGCTCGATCTCTCGCAGCACTTCGATCTGGTGCTCGGCGTGACAGTGCTGCAGCACATCCTCGACCCGCGCGCGCTCGCGGCGGCCATGCGCGCGATGGGGGCGCATCTCGCGCCGCGCGGTCGCATGGTGCTGCTCGAGGCCGCGCCCGTGACACTGCAGGCGCGCTGCGATTCGAGCGTGTTCCGCGCCCGCTCGCGCGCGCACTATCTCGAGCTCGCGCGGCGCTGCGGGCTCGAACTGGAGAGCCTCGGCGGCGTCGATCCCGCGCCATTCCGCGTGCAGATCCTGCCGTATCTGCGTCGGCTGCCGCACGTGCTGGCCTGGTCGGCGCTGGCCCTCACCACCGCGGCCTCGGTGCCGGTGAATGCGTTGCTGGCGCGCCGTGCGGTGGCGCGCTCGTGGCATGCCGTGTTCGTGTTCCGCGCGGGAGGGTCCTGTGCCACTTAGACGTCGTCCGCTCATCGCCATCGCCGTGTTCGTGCTGCTCGCCGTGGTGGTGGCTGGGGGACAGTGGTATGAGCGCCAACGCGGTCGACTGCTCCCGGCGCTGCCACCGGTCGTGGCCAAGGCGACCGAGGTGCACGTGAGCAACGGCGCGGACCGCGGCCCGGGCTCGCTGCGCGAGGCGCTGTTCATCGTGGCTGCCGCCAACGGGCCGGCGCACGTGATCTTCGATGTCAACGAGGTACGCCTCGAGACCGCACTGCCGGCGCTGGTCAACGGACACGGGCTGCGTCTGAGTGGCGCCGGCGCAGGCACGGCGATCGAGGCGCGCGCGCTCGAGTCCGGGCCGGTGCTCGATGTCTCGGGGCCGGACACGGTCCTCGAGGGTCTGCACATCAGCGGCTGCCCCGGCGCCGGCGTCCTGGTGCGTTCGGTGCGTTTCCGGCTGGCGGCTTCCAGCGTGGACGGCTGCGAGGTGGGGGTCGAGATCGCCGGCAACGCGAGCGATGTCCTCATCGAGAACAGCCACTTCGGCAACAACGGCATCGCGGTGCGCTTCGGCGCCGCGGGGCGCAACAGCGCGGTGGCCGGCAACGAGTTCCGCCAGGACCGCGACGCGGCCATCTGGGCCGTACGCAGTGCGCCGGACGGGCACGACGCCCAGCTGAGCGTGCACGACAACAAGTTCATCGGCGAGAGCACCGGCATCGTCGCCGGCAACATCCCGGTACTCATCGAACAGAACGAGTTCATCAACGCCCGTGAGGCCGACGTGCACGTCGTGGGTGCCGGCGCGACCGTGCGCCAGAACCATATCAACGGCGGTGCCTCGATGGGGATCGTGGCCGAGAACGCCCGCAATGCGGTGATCGACACCAACGAGCTCGAGGGACTCACCGCGTATGGGGTGCTGGTGCGCGGCTCGTTCAACACCCTGGTGCGCAACAACCGCCTGCACAACTGCGGTTATGGCCTGGCGTTCGTGCTGGGAGATGCGCGGGCGGTGAGTACCGCCAGCGACAACACCATCATCGAGCCGAAATACAACGGCATCGACGTCATCGGTGACTCCCCTATCCTGCGCCACAACAATGTCCTGCGCGCCCACGCCTACGCGCTGCACATCGAGGACTTCGAGCCCCCCGGCGGCCGGCGGGTGCCGGCACAGCCGTTCCTCGACAACAACAACTTTGGCAACAGCCCCATCCATCGCGCCGGCGCGGCCGAGGCCGCGCCGGTGAGCACGCCGGTGCGCTGAAGCCCGTGCCCGACCTCTCTGACAGCACGCAGCTGCTGCCGCGCCCGGCATGGGAGCAGCCGCGGGTGCACCTGCTAGATGACGCCTGGCTCCTCACGCTGCTCGCGGTGCTGGGGGCGGCTCTGCTCTCGTGGGTGACGCGCGCCTTCGAGATGGAACTGGGCAACGCCGGCTGGGGCCTGCTCGGACTCGCGGCCCTCTACGTGGTACTCACACTGCTCGGTGCGCCGGCGCGGCCGGGGCGCGGCGGCCGCGCCTGGCTGCTGGTGCTGCTCGACGCGGTCGGCGTGGGGCTGATCGGCTTCATCTGGCTGAATCTCGGTGCGCTGCAGAACCCGCTCTTCCTGCTGGTTTTCACGCTGCCGGTGATCGGGGCGGTGTTCCTGTCGCGCTGGCATCCCTTCCTGGTGGCGCTGTTGAGCTGTCTGGTGGTCGGCGCCATCGCGCTGCTGCAGGCGCCGGAGCTGCGCTGGTACCTGACCAGCCTGGTCGGCGCCGAGGGCCTGCTCGGCTGGCTGCGCGATGTGCGCCTCGCCGGGGCCGCGCCGCCGCTGTCCGGCGGCACAGTGCCGCTCGCCTACGAGCTGCTGATGCTCGAGGTGTTCGCCCTCATGATGCTCGCCTGCGCGATCGCGGCGGAATACCTGGGCGGGCTGTTCGAGCGACTCAGCACGCAGGCGATCGTGGCCCGCGCCGAAGCCGAGCGCGGTCAGGAGCTGTGGGTGGACCTCATCCACCGGCTGCCGCTGCCGGCACTGCTGGTCGATCCCGACACCGGCGTCGTGGTGGCGGCGAGTGACTCCGCGGTGACCCTGCTGCACGTCAGCCCGCCGGAGCTCATCGGCCATCGCCTGTTCGAGGCGTTGCGCGTCTCCTATCCCGACATGCTACAGGAGCTGCTCACCGGCAGCGACGGCGAGGTCTCCCAAACCGTCGTGCACATCGGCCAGCAGCTGCGCATCACGCGGGCGCACATCCTGCACGTGACCCACAAGACCCGCCGCCTGGCGCTTCTCACGCTGCAGGACAACACCGAGCGCTTCTGCCTCAAGGCCGCGCTCGACACCGCCGAATATGCCGCCGTGGTGATCGATGCACGCGGCTGCCTGCTCGCACTCAACAAGCCCGCCGGCGGGCTGTTCCCGAACGCCGAGATCGGCGCGCCGGTCACCCGGTTGCTGCCGCGCGGGGAGGGCCCGCCGTGGTGGGAGCCCGGCCTCAGCGGTCGGCGCAAGCTGCATCTCGAGATCGGGGCGCGGCTCTACCAGGTCACCAGCAGCGCCGTGCCGCTCACCGGTGAGGAGCAGCGCATCGTGACCGTCAGTTTCCTGCCGCTGGCGCGCGAGGCCGCCGCAGACACCGCCGGCTCCACCCGACTCACCCAGATCTCCGGATGATTCCCATGCGCTACGCCCGCTGGCTGCTCTGTATCGCCGCACTCGCGCCGGCCCTCGCCGCTGCCGATCCCAGTGGCGCGGACGACCGCCTGACCCTGAGCCTCAATGGCGGCAGTCTCACCGGCACCAACGGCGGGGCCGGCGGTGCACTCGGCTGGCTGCACAACTTCGATGCCGACACGCTGCTCGGGCTCGGCGTCGAGCACCAGCGACTCGGTCCCGCGCAGTGGACCTTCGGCTCGCTGAACGCAGGCGTCAGCGGCGGCGCACCGGACGCGCGCTATACCCTCGCCGGCGAGGTGCACCAGGGGGGCGGCCGCGACGCGGGACGCAACTTCCACTACGGCATCGAAGCCATCGACCTCAGCGGCACCTACTACCGCCACCTCACGGTGCAGCTCGAGGACCGGCAGATCGACGTGGAGGCCACCCACGGCAACCTGCCGAAGGTCGGAGTGGCGTACCTGTGGACGCCGCACCTGCAGACCTCCCTGAGCTACGCCTACTCCTTCGGCGGCAACCTCGACACGCGCCTCACCACCGGGCGCATCGACGTGTACACCGCGCCGGTCAACCTCATCCTCGGGGGCGGCTGGGGCAAGGCGGCGGGCTGGGTGCTCGGCTGCAGCTGCACCGAGCCGACGACGCGCTTCCGCGAAGGCTACGCCGGCCTGGGCAAGACGCTCGCCAATCGCAGCGAGTTCACCCTCATCGCCGACTACCAGGATATCGGCGGCAGTCACCGCTTCACCGCCACCCTCAACTACATCGTGCACCTGAGGTCGCGGGGCTAGCATGCCGCAGCCGCTGCGCCGCCGTTTCGTCTGGCTGCCGACGCTGCTCGTGCTGGCGGTGGTGCTCCTCGGCGGCGCGCGGCTGCTCGATCTGAACGTACGCCGGCACGTGCAGGTGGCGCATGAGCGCGCCACCGCTACCGCGACTGCCATCGCGCGCCGTATCGAGCCGCAGCTGCAGGCCCTGAGCGATCGGGCACAGTGGCTGGCACGCAGTGCCGAGCCGGGTGTAGTCGCGGCCCCGCCGGCCGAGCCCGGCAGCAACCGCGCCGCACCCGGAGTGTTCTGGATGAGCGCGGCCGATGAGACGCGCGCTGCCCTGCCCGGTGACCGCCTGGCGGCGAGCGGCCTCGCCGCCGAATGGCGCGCCGCGGACGCACTGCGGGCGTCGCCCGGGCTGTCCCTGATCGGTCCGGTGCGGCTCGGCAGCGACTGGCTGCTCGCGGCACGCGCGCCCGTGGCGGGCGAGGGCGAGGGTCCGCGCGACTACGCGGTGGCCTACACCCGACTCGATCCGCTGCTCGCCGGCAGCGGAGTGACGCGGCTGCTTGCGCAAGGTTACGTGTTCGAGCTCGCGCAGGTCGAGCCGCGCAGCGCGCGCACGCGCAGCTTCGTCAGCACGGCAGCCGAGCCGCTGACCGATGCGGTGCGGGTGCCGATCCGTCTCCCCGCGGGCGTGACGGCCGTACCCGCGGACAGCTACCTGCAGCTCGCCCTCAAGCCGCACAGCGGCTGGTACCCGCGCTCGCAGTTCGTGGCGAGCGTCGCGTTACTGGTGTTCGTGGCCTGGCTGCTCGCGTTCGGCACCCACGACCTCACCCACGCGCTGCAGCGGTCACGCGCCGCGATGCGCGGAGCGCATGCGCGCCTGCACGGTCTGCGCGAGCGCCTGGCGGTCGAGATCCGCGAGCACCACGCGCTCAAGGAGACCTTCGATCACGAGCGCTTCCATGACCCCTTCACCGGGCTCCCCAACCGCCGTTATTTCATGGACCAGGTGGATCGCGCCCTGCGCGACCTGCGCACCAAGCGCCGCTCGCAGCTGGCGGTGCTGGTCATCGATATCGTACGGTTCAAGCTGGTCAATGACATGCTGGGCCACACCGCGGGCGATGAGCTCATGGTGCAGGCCGCGCGGCGCTTCGAGCAGGCGACCGCCGAACGCCAGGCGGTGCTCGCCCGCTGGAGTGGCGACCAGTTCATGCTGCTGGTCATGGATCTGCCCGACGGCGAAGCCGCGGGCGAGGTGGCCCGGCGACTGCTCGAAGCCCTGCACGAGCCGTTTCAACTGCGCCGTCACCGGCTGGTGGTCAGCGCCACCGTGGGCATCACCAGCGTCACGAGTGGCCAGCAGCGCGCCGAGGATGTGGTGCGCGAGGCGGACATCGCCCTCACCGTGGCCAAGAAGCAGGACAGCAAGATCGTGCTGTACGCGCCGAGCATGGCGGGGCAGGCGGCCAACCTGGTCAGCCTCGAGGCGGATCTGCACGTGGCACTCGAGCGGCGTGAGCTGCGGCTGCTGTTCCAGCCGATCGTCGATCTCAAGACCTACCAGATGGTGGGGGCGGAAGCGCTGCTGCGCTGGCGCCACCCGGTGGAGAACACCCTGACCCCCGACCGCTTCCTGCGCATCGCGGAAGAGGCCGGACTCATGGTACCGATCACGCGCTGGATCATCCTCCGCGCGGTGAAGCTCGCCCTCGAATGGCAGCAGCGCCTGCCGGCCGGGCGCGAGTTCTACCTGACCGTCAACCTCTCGCCCGCCGCGCTGCGCGACCCCGGATTGCCCGCCTATCTCGGCGGACTGCTGCGCGAGCACCCGGTGCCGCCGCGGCATCTCAAATTCGAGGTCACGGAGGCTGGCCTCATCAGCAATGCCGGCGCCGCGCGCGAAGCCCTCGATCAGTTGCACGGGCTGGGGGTGCAGCTGATGCTCGATGACTTTGGCACCGGCTACTCCTCGCTCAGCTACCTGCAGCTCTTCCCGTTCGATTACGTGAAGATCGATCGTCCCTTCGTCAACCGCGCCGGCGCAGACGTCGCCAACACCGGCATGATGGCCGCGCTGGTGCAGATGGCGAACAGTCTCAAACTCACCGCCATCGCTGAGCTCATTGAGACCGAGGAGGCGGCCAAGGCGTTGCAGGAGATGGGCTGCGAGTACGGGCAGGGCTATCTCTTCAGCGAACCCATCGAGGCCGAGCTCGCACTGCGGCGGCTGCTGACCGGCGAGCCCTTCGAACCGCAGCGCGCCAGCGACACCGTGGCGGTGCCACCGCTGCCCGAAGATGATTCCCCCACGCTGCTGATCCCGGAAGAGGAAATACAGCTGGCGCTCAATCAGCAGCGCTGACTGCACCCATTCCGCCCCCCGGCTGCGGTCGCGCCCTGATCATTTCGCGGAAGGCCCCCGGGCGGGGGCCCCTCATGCGCGCCACGCCTGCGGTGCCCGCTGGCACAGTGTCCGTCCGTGGCGGCGTGACGCGCGTCACAGGAGCGGCCCAATTGATTGTGAACTGGGGCCGCTTGCTTCCGCGCTCCCGGGAATAAGGTCAGCGGATGAGCAGGTATCGCAAGCGGGGCGATCCCACCGGGGAGTGGCGCGTGAAACGCGCCTTGGAGCCCCACGAGGATGTACCACCGGACGCCGTGATCCTCGATGCGGGGCTATCACTGGCAGAGGAGCCGCAGAAACACGCCAGCTCGGACCCGTACAACCGTATCACGAACCCCGTCGTGCCCACCTCAGACCCGGGCAAACGGCGCTCACTGGACGACATGCGCCACCTGAGCCATGCGATCAAGTCCGCCAAGACCTGGGAACCGCCGCAGCGATCGCAGTCGGGTGGGGCAGGGGTGACCGTCGCGAAACTGCGCGCGGACCTCGCGCGCATGGTGGCCGAGGTCGCCCCGCTGACCCGCAGCGATGCGGAGCCGGAGCATCCGCACGCACGCCGCGCGCTGCAGTTCCGTAACTTCGCCGCGCAGCTGCAACATCTGCTGGACTGTCTGTTGAAGATGGAAGCCGACTGACCCACACGGGCCAGGGACATTCCCCGGAGCTCGATCAGGCCGCGGAGCGCTCCAGGTGCGCGCGCTTCATCCGCACGCGTGACTCATCGGGCAGCGCGTCATCGATCGCCATGCACACCTCGGCGACGTCATCGCGGACCTGCTCAGCGTCCGTATCGAACAGAAAGCGCTCGAGCAGCGCGCGAGCCCGAGCGAGCAGTGCGAGCAGCTCTTCCTCAGACATCCGTAAGCTCCTCCGAATGTACGGCTCAAGCGGAGCATACGATGGTTGGGCGACCTATCCCACTACATATAGTGGCTTATGGCGCCTTTGAGGCCCATATATGGGGCGGCAGGCGAAGATTGGCGGCTATTTCAGAAACTTAGCGAGCGACGGCGTCGCACACCGAGACGGGGCGTCAGGCGGACAGCTGGGCCTTGACGGCCACGAAGCCTGAGCCTGGGCTTGGCTCATGGTGATCGCGCAGCTCCTTCAGGAGCCGCTCACGATTGGCCACGTGCATCGCCTGAGACTCTAGTGGTTCTTCGAGGATTCGCTCGGCACGGGCCGCATCCCGACCCTCGCGCTGCCGCCGGAGGATTTCCGCTTGCTGGCGCGCAATGAGATTGCGGCCCATGACGATGTGCCGATCCGTCTCGGCGAGGTGCTCGAGCAGCAACTGGCGATCCATGCACTGGTGAGCGTAGCAATCACGGCGAGTGCCGCCGGTCGGCGCAAGCCGATAGTTGGGTATTCAACAATCCCACGCAAATTACCCGCAGGGGCGCGAAGCCCGCTTGAACTGATGTAAGAAACAACCCTCTGGGTTTGTAGGGTTCGGTGGAGGAGCGTGTGCCTGCTGGGCCACCCAGTTCCGCGGCATTGCGGACGCGGGCATTCGATTGCAGCCCGTATCGGCTTTTCTCGCCCCTGGTCCGTCGCTACGTTTCAACGGGTCGGGGTGCTCGGCCAAGTCACTCGCGCCGTACTTAAGTGCGACCCGAGAGCGGCGCGCTGGCCTGTCCACCGGCGGCCGAGTGAGCAGGCAAGGATCCGGCATCGAGTCGACGCCGCTGGAAACCGCGAGGTGCACCCTGGTCGGAGGGCCTAAGGCCTCCTGCCTAGAGATAAAACCACGCTACGCCAGCGAAACCGTGCGCCGCCGCGGCCGCGGGCACACCGCCGACAAACGCGCTGCGCCGGCGCGGCCCCTGACGTTCAGTTCAGCCGCTCTTCTCCAGCGTGTTCAGCAGCGGCTTAAATCCACCCCAGAACATCCGCTTGCCATCGAACGGCATGGGCTGCGCCCCTGGCTGCATTTCCGGATCGGCCATCAGCTTCTTCCACGCCGCATCGCGAACGTCCTTCGACGGCCAGAGGATAAAGGAGAAAACGACATTCTCATTGTCCTGCGCCTTCACGGCCTTGAAGAAGTCCGTTGTATGGCCGTGCTCGAGCCCGTCGCCGAGCGCTTCGATTGTGCCGATGGCGCCTTGTTCCTGCGCTTTCTTGGCGAAGGTCTCGGCCATTTTGCGATAGTCGCCTTCCCTGCCGTTCGGCAGCGGGACAACAAAACCGTCAACATAGGCCATGGCTGTTCTCCTCAGAATATCGTTGGTTTACATCGGCGATCGTCGTGGAGGGCGTCGACACTGCGCTCGGCCTCCTCAATTGTGCCCCTGCGCGTCCTCCTTGGCGAGCAGTGCGGTTCAGCAGGGACGGGCATCACGGTCCAGCCGCTCAATGGAAACCTCGGGAACGGTCGTCCTCTGACCGGCCCCTTCCCAAAGCTCGGCACGGTGGATGGCAGGAATGTCAGCCGTGCTGTCCAGCAGCAGGTATCGTTTGACGTGTGTCGAGCTAACGTTGCACCTGCAGGGCCGTGACGACTGCCCCGAGTCGTGTCTAGGGTCCAGAAAGTAAGCTGGGCCAGCCGCGCTGGGCGCAGGAAGATCGTGCTGCTGTATTTTAGGGTGTCTGTCCTGTCCTGACGCCTGCCCGACGGACTTGGCAGCCATCGGGGCCGCGATCGATTTGCTAGGGCCGTCAGGGCGACACGATGATTCATTCGCCCGCATATCCCGCCTCGAGCTGATGCCGGACGGCTAGGATCAGCACGATGTCTTCGGCCGGGAGCCAGCGGTACTTCGCGATATATCCATACCGGCCGCGTGACAGGATGAGCTCTCGCCGACCCTCCTCAGCCGGCCGTCCGAGTAGGGGATGATCGGTCGGCAGCTCGAATGCCTTCCGCACGCTCAGGACCTGTTCACGGGCCTTCTGCAGATTCTCGGCGGCGGTGAAGTCAAAGAGCCGTTCAAGGTCGGCGAGCGCCCTTTGCGTTATTTCGACCGTCGCCATGCACGGGCTTTAGGTCGCCGCGCCTTGGTGCCGGATACCCGCGCGGTCAAGTAGTCGAAAGTAGCTGCGAGTTCAAAGGTCTTTCCGCTCGAAAGCGTTTGCTGCTCTGAACGTGCTGCCTCGTCTGCAAACCGCGATCTCAACTCCGAACGCTCAGCTTCGCGGGCCAGCGCCTCTACCATGAACGCATGCGGCGTCTTATTTGCAGCCCTGGCTAGCCGCTCGATGCGGCGTTTGAGGTCTTCGGGGAGTTTGAGGCTGGTAGCGGCCATGGGCTGAATCGTGTTCACCATTCAAGGTAGTCAAAAGGTAATACCTTGGCGGCTAGGCGTCAAGGTTAGCCGAGGCAGATGCCCTCGAAGCGCTCCTGGTACCCGCGCTGGGCCAAATTCGTGTGAAGCGACTTCAGGAGATGAGCCGAAATTCTTGTTCTTATTGGTGGGCGGTACTGGGATCGACCAGTGGCCCCTGCCGTCTGAAACGGGGGTAGGGTGCCTGCGAATCAACGATATGCGAGCGCTGCCCTCAATTTGCAACAAGGGCTGGTTGTCATTTGATATCACTTGATGTCACGAGATGTCACTAGCGCACTGTCCCAAAATTGTCCCAGTCCTGACTGTAAGTGCGGGCGGCGCCCATCGGGCCGGTTGCACCACCGGCTTCTCCGCGTCGTAGGAGCACTGCAAATCCGATGCCGCGGACGTCCCGTTGCCGAATACCACTCCCCTGAGAGCTCTCTCACCCAAGACGGTGCAGGCTCAAGGCGGTGAAAGGTGCTACCGCCCGACAGCTCCGCGCCGGCCGGTGCCTTGCGGGTTCGTCAAGAATCAGAAGACAAGGGGGCGACCGGAGCCGCGGGGCCCGTCCGGCACAGTGGAGGGGACGCGGATAACCGGATCAGTTTCGCCAGCGGCCGCGACGAGCTTAGTGGAACTACACGCGAAATTGAGTCGCCCGATTGATACGCGCCGGTGAGACGCGGAGTTGCGCCCTGGCCGCAAAAAACACTCAGACCCTCAAACCTACCGCCCCGCCTGGACGTCTAATCGGGTAACCGGTGGAAGCGCATGACCCTGGGCCAGTCAAGGTGAGTGAGCTGATTTGCGCGGCGCTAAGCGCAGTCATGTTCTATCTTTCGCAGGGGCCGGCCCACGCCGTGCGGCGGCTTTCTCGCTTCATTGAAAACAAAGGATGTCTAAATGTTTCGTAGTGTTAAGGTGGACTTGCAGAACAGTCGCCGAATGGTCAGCCCATTCACGGCCGCGATCATTGGTGACATCGTGAGTCTCCTTGCCCTATCCCTGATTTTCGCCAATGGGCTCGTTCTGCCGGCAGTAGCTCAACAACTTGGTGTCACTCCGACGCCCTCTCATGCGTCACGGACCCTTCGGTTCGATTGGCCGGCGCTGGAGATCGGCAGCGCGACGTATGAAGAGGGTCCGACGGGGTTAACCGTTTTCCATTTCCCTGGCCGCGTGACGGCGACCGTGGACGTGCGCGGTGCGGGTCCAGGCACAGTGAACACTGACCTCATCAGGATGGATCAGCCCAGGAAAGAGGTCGACACAATTGTTTTCTCAGGTGGGTCGCTTCTCGGTCTTGAAGCGATTGCCGGATCAGCGACAGCCTTGAAGGACTCCGGTGAACGTAGCGGTGACGATATGCCGATCTCCACGGGTGCGATCATGTATGACCTGCACTCCCATCGGCTAAACGACATCTATCCTGATAAGGCATTGGCCGCAGCGGCGCTGAAAGCCCGTCAGCCAGGCGTGTTCCCGCTCGGAGCTGAAGGTGCTGGCCGAATGTTGATGCAGGGACTCTTTTACGACTGCGGAACCCATTCCGGCCAAGGAGCAGCCTTTCGGCAAATAGGCGACTTGAAGATCGCTGTATTCGTAGCCGTCAACGCACTGGGCACGATCGTCGACCGTCAGGGCAAAGTCGTGAAGTGTCCCAGCAACCCTGAGTGGAAACCTGGCACCAGTATCGCCGACCTCATGAAGACCGTCCCTCCCGATGTGGGCACCTCCGCCCCCACCCCTCCACCGCCGGAGGGCTCGAAGAAGGTTGACGAGAACACAACCATCAGTTTGGTGGTGGTGAACAGGGAGATGACACCTTGGGAGCTTCAGAGGATGGCAATCGAGGTGCACACGTCGATGGCGCGTGCGATCCAGCCCTTCTCGACAGTAGATGACGGCGACACCATTTTCGTGGCAACGACAGAGGAAGTGGGACCAACAGCCGGAAGTCTTTCTCGCGGGTCGCTCAACCTCATTGCCAGCGATATGATGTGGGACGCGATCCTATCCTCCGTGCCCGATGAACCTCAGCCCGTATTTAGCGCGCCACCCACCGTTACCGTGTCCCCCAAAAGTCTGGCGAAACTCAACGGCCGCTATAAATTCAGCCACGATCAGTTGGTCGATATTCGGGAGGAAAACGGCGTGTTGATGGTGCACAACACGGGGCCCGGCTTCTTCGATCTTCTGAAAGACTATTGGGTACCCCTAACGCCAGTGTCAGACAAGGAGTTTTACATCAATAGTCAATTTCACACGCGAATTAGTTTTGTGTTCTCTTCTGCCGAGAAGGTGACCGGGGCGATCGTTAATCCGGGTCGTTGGGGGTTGAAGGGGCAGAAACAATGACTAAATATTCTCATTTTGGACCGCATGCATAGTTCCCCCAAGGCGAACCCGCGACCCTTCAATCTCAAAGTACACGGGGGTTCGCGCGCTGTGCGCCTCAAAGCGATGGCGCAGCGCCCGGTTTGTGCGCATTAAGATGTCGGCGCTCACGAGCTCCCTCCTGGCTGCCTATCGCGATGAGCGCCTCAAGGTCGTCTCAGGCGCCACGGTAAACCGCGAATTCAGCGTCCTCTCGCACGCGATCGACACAGCCCTGCGCGAGTGGGATGTATACCTGCCGGCCAATCCCTACACTCTCGTGGGGTTCTCGTCGGCCAAGCCTCGCTTTGTTGGGGTTACTTCGCGGCGGTACCGTTCCAGGACTTCAGCGAGCGAGAGCCGCTGCGGGGTTCGCCATCGGCGACGATGCCTTTGTCGAAGTCCGATTCGACGCTGCGCGCCCACTGAATCCAGGTAACTTCCTTGATCCTTGTTCTGCCGACATTTCTGAATGGTGGGCGGTACTGGGATCGAACCAGTGGCCCCTGCCGTGTGAAAGCAGTGCTCTACCGCTGAGCTAACCGCCCGCCCGAGGGTGGCGGAGTCTAGCGACGGCCGCCGCCTAAGGCAATGAGCGGCCGATGCTCTCCCTTGCTACCATGCGGCCCCTTTGTCGCCCCTCGGGCCCATGACCGTCGTTACCCGCTTTGCTCCGAGCCCTACCGGCCTGCTGCACGTAGGCGGAGTGCGCACTGCGCTGTTCAGTTGGCTCTATGCGCACCATACCGCGGGGCGTTTCATCCTGCGTGTGGAGGACACTGATCGCGAGCGTTCCACCGAGTCGGCGGTGCGCGTGATTCTCGACGGCATGCAGTGGCTCGGTCTGCATGCGGATGAAGGTCCCTATTTCCAGACGCAGCGCATGGACCGCTATTCCGAGATGATCGCCGTCATGCTGCGGTCGGGTAGTGCGTACCGCTGCTATTGCACCAAGGAGGAGCTCGAGGCCCTGCGCGCCGAGCAGACCGCGCGCAAGGAGAAACCGCGTTACACCGGGCTTTGTCGCACTCGCACCGAGCCGCGCCAGGGCGTCGCACCCGTGGTGCGCTTCAAGAATCCGCTCGAGGGCGCGGTGGTGGTGGAGGACCTGGTGCATGGCCCGGTCACCTTCCAGAACAGTGAGCTCGATGACCTGATCATCGCGCGCTCCGACAGCACGCCGACCTATAACTTCTGCGTCGTCATCGACGACATGGACATGGGAGTCACGCACGTCATCCGCGGCGATGACCATCTCAACAACACGCCGCGACAGATGAACATGCTGCGGGCCCTGGGCGCGGCGGTGCCGGTGTACGCGCACGTGCCCATGATTTTGGGTCCCGATGGCGCCAAACTGTCCAAGCGTCATGGGGCGGTCAGCGTGCTGCAGTACGCGGAGGAAGGGTATCTCCCCGTCGCACTCCTCAATTATCTGGTGCGTCTCGGCTGGTCACACGGAGACCAGGAGGTCTTCACCCTGGCAGAGATGATCGCCGCGTTCGACATCCACGATGTCAACAAAGCCGCTTCGGCCTTCAATCCGGAGAAGCTGCTCTGGTTGAACCAACAGCACATGATGCGCGCCGCACCGGCTGAGCTGGTGCCCCACCTACAATCTCAGCTCGAGCGGCTCGGCCTGCCGAGCTCGGATCAAGCGCTGATGGAAGGCGTGATTGTGGCGCAGCGCGAGCGCACCAAGACACTGAAGGAGATGGCCCTGAACAGCCGCTTCTTCTTTGCAGACGCCATCACCCTCGATCCGAAGGCGGCCGCAAAGCACCTGAGCGGGGACGCGGCGGCCTTGTTGGCGCAAGTACGAGCAGGCCTCGCAACTTTGCCGGACTGGAGCGCACCGGCCATCAACGCGGAAATCAACCGCTTGGCGGCGGAGTCGTCCCTGGGGCTCGGCAGAGTGGCGCAGCCGCTGCGCGTCGCGGTAACCGGGACCGCAATCTCCCCGCCCATCGACGTCACCTTGGCGCTCCTCGGCCGGGAGCGTAGCCTGGCCCGCATCGACTCGACTTTGCAGCGGCTCGCGTCAGCCCGTCACTGAGGCAGCGTTTTTTCCCCGTAGTAGCTGCCTATTCCCTCGATCGTCGCGCGAAGCAGCGCGCGCTCCGGCGCGCTGAGATACGGATTCCACACATCGAAAATCAGGATGCCGCGCGGGGCATCCGAATCATTCCAGGCTTCGTGCTCTATCGTGTCATCGAATACCCACGCCTGACCCGGAACCCACGTGCGGACCTCACCCCCCACGCGGAAAGCGCAGCCCGGGGGCACGATGAGGGGCACATGCACCGTAACCCGGGCGTTGGTGACCCCCGTATGCGGGGGAATACGGGTGTGCGCATCCAGGATGGAAAAGAACGCGGTAGGCCCGTGACCCCCGATGTCGCACAAGGGCAGGTTTCGCAGCAGGTCCGCCGTACCGGGACACCGGGCGAGATGATCTTCCTGCGCCACTCCCTCATTCCAGAAGAAGTAAGCGCTCCAGCGCCGCGAGCGATTCAGCTCACGCCACCGGTCGAGCGGGAGCGCTGACTCATAATCGACGTAGGGACGGAGCCCCGCAGCGTCCCCCGCGAGCACTGTCTCCAGCTCGGCCCGGAGCACCGCGCCTGCGGCCTCGACGGTCTCGAGCCAGGGGAAGTGCTCCCGGTCGAAGAACTCCACGGTGGGCAGCCCCGGGTAATAAAGGAAGGTAGGTTGCGAGGCAAACCGTGGCCGCCGGCCCGTGAACAGCCCGAGACACTCCTCGAACCGACGTGCGACGGCGCCAGACTGCGGGCGCAGCGGCGCGAGGCGAGAATCGAGGCTCTCGAGCAACGCAGCGTCGTCGGCGCGCACCGCCAGCCGCGCATGCTCGAGGGCCGCAGCGAGCGGCGCTGGCGGGTTCGCATCCGCGGGGACGGTGGCGAGTGCGGTGCGAAAGATCCGCGCTGCGTGGCGCGGCTGTCCCGCTTGCTCGAGCATTGTCGCCTTTTGGAGCAGCGCTGGCAGATGACGTGGCTCTAGCGTCAGCGCTTGCTCGATGGCGCGACGCTCTTCAGCTTCGAGGCCGAGAGCGTGGAGGCTGGCCGCGAGATTGCTCCAAAGCGCGGGATGCTTGGGGTCCGCGCGCGTGGCCCGCTCGAAGAATGCGCGCGCCTGCTGGACCTCACCTTGCTGCATCCGCCGCAACCCGAGCTCGGTGAGCACGGCCGGGTGGCCAGGCGCGAGCTGGAACAGGCGCGATAGCAGCTGGTCTGCCTCAGACTGTCGTCCGGCCGCAGCCGCGGCCTTCGCCGCTTGGATCATGCGTGCCACGGCGGCGTGCTCGACTGCGGTCGGTTCGGCGTCGCTCAGAAGATGCCCCGCTGGTGTCCGCGCGGCCCGATTCTAACGAGGGCGGCGTTGTGCGATACCGTGCCCGTCGAGGGGGTGTGGCTTGCTTGACAAGGCTCTGGTGGCTGCGTAGGTTGCGCCGCCTCCCGTGGGGCCATAGCTCAGCTGGGAGAGCGCTTGCATGGCATGCAAGAGGTCGGCGGTTCGATCCCGCCTGGCTCCACCATCCTTTCGTCGTCGCACGCCCCGCGGCCGGGTGGTATGCCGTTGTTGAGCAATTGCAACAACTGCAGGAGGGGGCGGATTTGCGCGCCCCACCCTCGTTGTAAATTTGTCACACAAATTGCCTGCCCCGTTCCCGCGGTGTTAGGCTCGCCTTAAGTAAAGGCCGTGGCCTTTGCCCAGCTCGAGCCGGCTGCACAGGCTTCGGAACCGCCGTTCCGTGGCTCCAAAGAGTTGCCGGCGCCCACAAATTCGGGGGGAGATCACCATGCGTTCAGGTCCATCCGCGCGGTCCAGGCATATTGTCATGGCGGTGAAGGGTGCGCTGGCAGCCTGTTGCGCCGCTGCGCCGGCGCTCGCGCAGCAGGCGGGCGGCGAGGCCGCCGCCGCACCCGCCACCGTTCAGGAAGTCGTCATCACGGGCTCGCGCATCCAGCAGAGCGTCGCCGAAAGCACCCAGCCGCTGTCGGTCATCAGCTCCGAGCAGATCGAAAAGACGGGTCTGGCGAGCGTCGGCGACCTGCTGCAGCAGCTGACCACGGGCGGCAAGGCCCTGAACCAGAAATTCAACTCCTCCGGTAATTTCGGGTACCCGCCGGACGGCGGCGGCATTGGCGCGGGTTCCTCACAGGTCGACCTCCGCAACCTCGACTCGAAGCGCACCCTGGTGCTGGTGGATGGTCTGCGCTGGGTGAATGAGTCCTCGGCCTCAGGCGTCAGCGGCAGTGCCGACCTGAACACGATCCCGCTGTCGATCATCGACCACATCGAGGTACTGGAGGACGGCGCGTCCTCCATCTATGGCTCGGACGCCATCGCCGGCGTGGTGAACATCATCACCCGTAAGAAGATGGAGGGTGTGGAGGTCAGCGGCTATGTAGGCGAGTTCAGCAAGGGCGGCCGCACCACCGAAGGGAGTCTCACCGTCGGCGGCTCGAGCGGCAAGTTCAGCGGTCTGTTCGTCGCGAGCTACTACGACCAGGAAGCCATCAGTTCCGCGAAGTGGTGGCAGTCTTCGGAACCTGAGCCGCGGGCGGGAATAGCGTCGGGCAGCTCGGCTACCCCCCAGGGGCGCGCGACTTTCTGCGACCCGTCGATTCCCGTCCCGAACTACGGCTCCTGCACCCCGGATCAAAGCAATTTTTACGACGTGACGCTCAATACCGGCACCACGATGCCGGTGTGGAGTCCCACCAACCCTGTAGCTCCGCCAAGCACGTACCACAACTGGAGCGGCGCCGACCGCTTCAACTTCGCGCCGCTGAATCTGCTGCTCACGCCTTCGCAGCGCAAGGCCCTGTGGGGCAGCGTCGCTTACGACATCACCGACGACGTGCAGCTCTATGCCAAGGGCATGTTCAATAACCGCCAGTCGGCCAACCAGGCCGCACCTGAGCCGATCTTCGTCGGCCCCTACGCCGGTACCGGCGGCATCGCCGATACGATCAGCATCTCGCACCTGAATCCCTACAATCCCTTCGGCATCGATCTGTGCGCGGTGGCTTCGCCGACCTGCGGCGCCGGTGTGGCCAATTTCGGCTGGATCACCCGCCGTCCGATTGAGGCGGGACCGCGCATCTTCACGCAGGATGTGGACACCTGGTACTTCAGCACCGGGTTGCGCGGCACCCTGCATCTGATGGAGGGATTCACCTGGGACATCAACTTTGTCGACACCGACAACAAGGCGCAGCAGAAGTTCATCGGCGGCTACAACATCGGCAACGTCGCTCTCGCGCTCGGTGATCCCGCCATCTGCGCCAGGGTCCCGAACTGCGTTCCCCTCGATCTGTTCGGCGGGCAGGGTCGGCCGATTACTCAGCAGATGCTCAATTTCATTGAGGCGACGCAGATCGATCAGAGCGACCAGAAACTCAAACTCATCTCTGCGAACATCACCGGCACGATCTTCCACATCGAGGATCGCGCGGCCGGCCTCGCCATCGGCGCCGAGCATCGCCATTACGACGGCGAGTTCAATCCCGATCCGCTGCGCCAGACGGGGTTGTCGCAGGACTCGCTGGCCTTTCCGGTGTCGGCCAGCTACCGCGTGAACGAGGCATACGGCGAGATCAGCCTGCCACTGCTGAAGTCCTTGGGTCTGAGCGGCGCGGCGCGCTACTCGGACTACTCGACCTTCGGCAGCACCACTACCTATAAGGGTGGCATCCGTTGGCAGCCGATCGATGACTTCGCGCTGCGCGGGACGTACTCGACGGGCTTCCGCGCGCCCAATCTCGGCGAGCTCTACGGACTGACGCAGTTCGGCGCGACCCTCGTAGATCCCTGCGGCCCGACCGGTGGTGGTATCGATCCGAAATATGCCGCGGGTTGCGCGGCACAGCATATTCCGCCCAACTTCCAGCAGGCGAATACGCAGATCACCACCTTCACCGGGGGTAACCCCAACCTGAAGCCGGAGAAATCCGACAGCTACACCGCGGGCTTCGTCTATCGTGCGGGGTGGGCCGAGGGACGGGGTGGCACATCGCGGCTGAGCTTCGAGACCTCGTACTACCACCACAAGGTGAAGGGGGCCATCCAGGCCGAGGACATCCAGCAGCTGCTGAATGCGTGTCTCGCCGCGGGCGGCCTGGATCCGAACCTGTGCGCACCGTTTACGCGCGGCGCGGGCAGCCAGCTCAACCCTCCCAAGAACTTCCTGCAGAACCTGGCGCAGATTACCACCAGCGGCCTCGACTTCAAGTTGAGCTGGCTGTCGGAGCCGCTAAGTTTCGGTCACCTGTCCGCCGCACTGCAGGCGACGCGGGTCAACGACTACAAGGCGGTCGATACCCTGGGCCTCGTCGCACAACGCACCGTGGGCATCGAGGTCGCCGACAGCTCGATACCCCGCTGGCGCGCCAACGCACAGCTCGGCTGGGGAGTCGGCGGGTTTGACGTCAACTGGAACCTGCGCTTCCTGGACGCGGTGCAGGAACTGTGCGGCAACGCGGCGACCACGATTGCGGTACCGGGGTGCACCGGTGCCAATAACAAGTTCAGCGCCTCGGTCTATCACAACCTGCACTCGGTGCTGTACCACGACATCCAGGTCTCGTGGACGGATGCCTTCCGGCTCACGGGTCTGAAGATCGATCTGGGCGTGAACAACGTGTTCGGGACCAACCCGCCGGTCTGCTACACGTGCACGTTGAATGGCTACGATGCCGGCACTTACGATCTGCCCGGCGCGTTCTGGAACGCCCGCGCGACATTTAAGTTCTAAGCGCCCTATACCCGCCGCAGGCGTCCTGCCTGCGGTGGGTTCGTTGTCGGCCCGGTTCAGCCCCTGTACTCTTACTGGTCGCGGTCGTGCTCGTCATCTGCGGCGCCCGCTTTAGCCAATGTCCCCATCGTCTAGAGGCCCAGGACATCGCCCTTTCACGGCGGTAACAGGGGTTCGAATCCCCTTGGGGACGCCAATAAAATCAGCGGCTTACGTGACATCTGGATGGCTAGGTGAGGCTCGTACGTAACTTTTACGTAACTTTCGCTAACTA
>JAFAPI010000170.1 GCA_019247195.1 Gammaproteobacteria bacterium | reverse complement strand
CCCGGCGCGCGCGCCAACTGCTGATTGACGACGCACCCGCTCAGGGCGCCGCGGCGCAGCGTGAAGCCCGAGGCCACGCGATGCACGACGACCACTCCTCCCTCCACGTGCAGGTTCACGAGTGACTCGCTGCCGTCGGCGTTGCGGGCAAAAACCGCGGGAAGTTCCTGCTCGGCGGCGAAGCGCAGCCAGGTGCGCACGCCATCGTCCCAGGCCCCGACCGGCTTGAGGTCAGGACTGCCGGCGTAAAGATATGCGTCGTGCCGCGGCGGCCCCGCCCCCGCCACAGGGGGCGCGGCCACAGGCAGGACCGTCGTGACCGGATAGAGAAACCGCAGCACGTAGAGGACCTCATGCAGGTCCGGATCGGGCTCGCGGGCACTCACGACGTACTGGAAGTGATAGGCGCGTCGACTCGTCAGCACGGTGAGATTGGTGCGCACCGCCGCGGCACGGGGCTTCAGAAAAAGGTGATTTCCGGCGGCGGCGAAGGTCACCCCTTCGGCATCGCCCGCGCCGAGCCCTACGAACGACTCCCCGCTCTCGAACTCGAGGTCGATCTGATAGCCGACGAACGCCGGCAGGCGGTACACCTCGTCCGGGGCATAGAGCTCATTACGGATACGAGGGTCCTGCGCGACCAGGGAAGTCGCCATCAGCAGCGAGAGAAGCCCAATCCCGTGCGGGGCGCGCCGGCTCATCCTTTCGGCTCCGGTGGCGCGGTTTCGGGCTCAGCGACGAACTCGAGGACCTTGAATCCGAGTGGATTCCAGCGTCGCACGCGCGGTTCGGTCGGCGGCGTGCCGTAGGCGTATTGGAGAGTCGCGATCCAGTGGCTGACGCTCGCATCTACGCTGGCGCCGGCCGCCCGCTCTGCCTTGACGTAACGGACTTGGGCAAGATCCGTCAGTCCACTGGCGCGCTGGAACAAGGTGACGGCCTGCACTTCCACGCGCACGGTGCTGCCATCCCGGTGCAGGTTGAGGGGTGAGCTCGGATTGTGCGGGTTCCACAGTGCATACCACGCCTGGTTGCGCAGCGGCGCGTGGAAGGCTCCGCACTCCTCATAGTCACTCTCGGCCGTGGCGAAATTGAAGCGCTCGCAGGTGCGGACGTAGTGGCTGAGGAAATAGCGCGTCACACTCGGCTCGAGTGCAGCCGTGCCCTTGAAGGCCGGCACAACGTCCACGATGCCGCTGCTGCGATCGACCCGCACCACGAACGGCTCGACCTGCTTGAGCGGCGTGAGGAACAGCACCGCCAGGGTGCTGGCGAGCGCGCATAACCACCCCGCCACGGCGACCTGCCATGCCCGCCGCTGGGCACGCTGCGCGGTATGCAGCCGCTCCTGGTCCCAGCCGGCCGCCTCGGCGAAATAGGCCTCGAGAGCTTCAACCGCCATGATCATCCGCCGGCGCGGCTGTCGGACGCTCGTTAATCGGCTCGAACTTTCCGTGGCAATGCACGCGGTGGGTGACACAGCCCAGCAGCGATAGACACAGCAGGACGAGATACAGGCCCCGAACCCGAACCATGAGCAGCCTCCTTCAGTGAACGTGCAGCGAAGTGCGCCAGGTCGCCGGTAAAGAGGTCACGGTCGCGGAAGTGCTGCGCGGCACGCTGGCCAGCAGCGCCGCACCGCGGGTCGCGGAACTCAGTCCCCAGCTGACCGCGCGGCTCATGGCGCCAAAGCTGCTGAGGGCGACCCCGCCCGCGAGTGCGGCGGCTATCGGCAAGATCTGTCGCAACAGCAGGAACACCAGCACCGCAACCAGGAGCAGATCGAGCGCGTCCACGGTCAGGAGCGCAGTGCCGCGCGCCGCCGTCTGTTGCGCGTAGTTGGCAACCACCTGCAGCAGGAGTGCGGCCACCAGTACCGTGAGCACCGTGATGAGCGCATAGTTTGCGAGCTGGGCAAGCCAGGCCGCGAAGAAGCGCTGCGTGGCCTCAAAGAGCAGCATGGCGAGAAACAGCGGTCCCAGCGCCAGCAACACAGCAAGCGCGATGCTCGAGAGGGCGATGAGAAACATGGTGTAGACGCATAGCAAACCGATCAGCGCCCACACCACGGCGCCGGCGATGTAGTAGCCGAAGTCACCGCTGAACACCCCCCCGTTGTTCCAGAGCGTGTCCGCGACCGCTCCGCCCTGCGTCCAGATGTCATCGAGCAGCGAAACCGGATCACTGCTGCCAACGACCGCGGCGGCCAGTTGCGCCGGCGCGCGATAGAAGGTGTCCACCAGCAGGCTGTTGTAGAGCCACAGGTGCAAAGCGGCGCCGAGGACGACCGCGAGTGTCACGAGTCTGCGCAGCCCCGCGGTGAGCGGCTCATCGATGCGCCCGGTGAGCTGCAGGTAACCCCACGACATTACGTAGACCGTGGCGAGCGTTACGACGGCCGGCTCAAGCGCCGCAGCGATGCGGGCCGTCTGCGTGCCGATATACGTGACCAGCTGGCCGTTGAGCCAACCCCAGAAGGTGGCGAAGAAGCCCATGACTTCAGGGCACGGGTCGCAAGCGGTTGCCGAAGAGCCCATGGCCCGCGACCGTCAGCTCACGTTCGCGCTGAGAGAGTGCGGTCTGCTGCGCCTGCAGCGCACGATAGAGCGTCTCAAGCTTGGTACCCTCGTTCTGCAGCATGCTGTTCTCGGCGCCGATGCGTGCCTGTAGGTCGAGAGTCGCCTTCTGGTCCTTGGCCCCCCCGAGCGAGTCGATCAGCTGCTGCAGGTCGGCGAAGCGGCTGCTGGTGGTGCGCAGCGCCACCCGCATACTGCCCTGCGCGAGCGCGGCGTTGTCGCGGCGCGCCTGCAGCTGGGCGGCGGCGCCGGGTGGCAGCGCCGCCAGGCGCGGTGCTGCCAGCACGCTCAGCGCGCCGAGCGCACTGCGCACCTCGACCGCCAGCGGACTACCACCTCCCTGCGTCGCGCCCTGTAACGCGGCCCAGTCAGCCGGCAGATAGTTGCGCGGCGTGCCGCCGAGCAGGGACTGCATGCCGCGATCGCCCGTGATCGCGGCGAACTCGGCCTGCGCCTGCCCCAGCTGGTTGCGCGCGGTCGCGACCTGCTCCTCGAGTGTCTGCACTTCT
>JAFAPI010000116.1 GCA_019247195.1 Gammaproteobacteria bacterium | reverse complement strand
CGAGAAGGGCCCCATCAGCACCAACATCAACTGGGATTACGACGGGCCCGCCATCAACCAGACCTTCACCGAGATCCAGGGCTGGTCCGCCTACCAGCGCAGCTTCTCCTGGGTGACCGCGCAGCTGCAGTACGAGTTCCTGCCGGGGTTGAAGGCCTACCTCGAGGGCAAGAATCTCGCCAACGCCATCGCGCGCACGTATCTTGCCAACCGTGCGGACGCGGTCTGGAGCGGCGGCAATACCGGCACGAGCAGCAGCGTCGGGCAGGGCTACGCCGCCTTCGGCCGCGAGTACACCCTCGGCGTCAGCTACCGTTTCTGAGCATGGCTGAGCGCTCCCTCTCCGGCGGCGCGCGCCTGCCCGCGCACCGCTCGCTGCAGTACGCGCTCCTCACCACGCTCGCGTGGGGCGTATGGGGCGCCTTCACGGGCCTGCCGGCCGAGCACGGCTTTCCCGACACCCTCACGTACGTGGTCTGGGCGCTCACGATGATCGTGCCGGCGCTCTGGGCGCTCAGGCGTGCGGGCGCGCCGCTCGAGCGCGACGCGCGCTCGCTCTGGCTCGGACTCGCGATCGGCTTCCTCGGCGCGGGCGGGCAGATGCTGCTCTTCCGCGCCGTCACCTTAGGTCCCGCGTATTTCATCTTCCCGATCGTCTCGCTCTCGCCGCTGGTGACGATCCTGCTCTCGCTGGTGCTGCTGCGCGAGCGCACCGGCCCGCTCGGGGTCGCGGGCATCGTGCTGGCGGTGCTCTCGCTGCCGCTCTTCGACTACTCCCCCGAGCCGGGCGCGCACGCCTATGGCGGCTGGTTCGTGCTCGCGCTCGCGGTGATGATCGCCTGGGGCCTGCAGGCCTACTTCATCAAGCTCGCCAACGCGACCATGAGCGCCGAGGGCATCTTCACCTACATGATGCTGACCGCGGTCGCCTGCATCCCCGTCGCCTTCGCGCTCACCGACTACTCGCACCCCATCAACCTCGGGCTGAGCGGACCGGGCCTGGCCGCGGTGATCCAGATCCTGAACGCGGTCGGCGCGCTGCTGCTCGTGTACGCGTTCCGCTACGGCAAGGCGATCGTCGTCTCGCCGCTCATCAACGCCGGGGCGCCGCTGCTCACCGCGGTGATCGCGCTCCTCATCGCCGGCGCGCTGCCCGGTCCGTACAAGCCCGCCGGCATCATCCTGGCGCTCGCCGGCGCGCTGCTCCTGTCGCTGCAGCCGGAGTGAGGATGGGCAGCCTCCTCGCCCATCTGCGCGCGCATGCCACCGACGGCCGCGGCATCTGCTCGGTGTGCTCCTCGCATCCGCTCGTCATCGAGGCGGCGCTGCGGGAGGCCGAGCGGGCGGACCAGCCGATCCTGATCGAGGCGACGTCCAACCAGGTGAACCAGTACGGCGGCTACACCGGCATGACGGCGGCGGACTTCGGCGCCTACGTGACGCGGATCGCCGCCCGCGCCGGGCTCACCCGCGCGCGCGCCTTCCTCGGCGGGGATCACCTCGGGCCCAATGCCTGGCGCGGCGAGCCGGCGGACGTCGCGCTGGTGCAGTCGCGCACCCTGATCGCGGACTACGTGCGCGCCGGCCTGCGCAAGATCCACCTCGACTGCTCGATGCGCTGTGCGGACGACCCGGCGGCGCTCGACGACGACACCATCGCGCGCCGCGCCGCGGAGCTGTGCCGGGTGGCCGAGGACGCCGCGGCGTCGTCCGGCGGGGAGCTGCCGGTGTACGTGATCGGCACCGAGGTGCCGACCCCCGGCGGGGCCACCGAGGAGCTGGCTGAGCTCGCCGTCACCACCCCGGAGGCGGTGACCCAGACCCTCGACGCGCACCGGCGCGCCTTCCTCGCCCTGAAGCTCGGCGCCGCCTGGGAGCGGGTCGCCGCGCTGGTGGTGCAGCCGGGCGTCGAGTTCGATCATCACCAGGTGATCGACTACCGTCCCGAGCGGGCCCGCGCCCTCGCCGCGCGCATCGGGCAGGAGCCGCTCGTCTACGAGGCGCACTCGACCGACTACCAGCGGCCCGCGGCGCTCGTCGCCCTGGTGCGCGATCACTTCGCGATCCTGAAGGTCGGGCCCGCGGCCACCTTCGCGCTGCGCGAGGCGCTCTGGGCGCTCGATGACATCGCGGCCGAGCTCGGCGCGGAGGCCTCGCTGAAGACGACGGTGCTCGAGGTCATGCGGCGCGAGCCGAAGCACTGGAAGAGCTACTACACGAACCCCGCGACGCAGCGGCTCGACCTGCAGTATTCCCTGAGCGATCGCATCCGCTACTACTGGGCGAGCCCCGAGGTCCAGCAGGCGGTGGAGGCGCTCCTCGCCGGCCTCGCCCGCGCGCCCCTCCCCCTCACCCTGCTCAGCCAGTACCTCCCGGCCGAGTACGCCGCGGTGCGCGCCGGGACCCTCGCCGCCGAGCCGCGCGCACTGCTAATCGAGGCCGTCGGGCGCGCGCTGCGCCCCTACACCGCCGCCTGCGCGCCGCGGAGTGGGCCATGAACGCCGCTCTCAGCGCGGACGCGCTCGGCCTCGATGCCGCGCGCCTGGAGCAGGCCGGCGGCGCCTGGACCGCGCGCGAGATCCTGCAGCAGCCCTCGCTGTGGGGCGAGGTCGCCGCGCTCGTGACGCGCGAGGCGCCCCGCCTGGGCGCCTTCCTCGACTCGCGCCGGACGGCGCGCCTCGTCCTCACCGGCGCGGGGACCTCCGCCTTCATCGGCGAGTGTCTGGTGCCCGCCCTGGTGCGCGCCGGGCGCGACGCGCGCGCCATCGCGACCACGGATCTCATCGCGGACCCGGCGGGTTGCCTCGCCGGCGACGCGCCGCTGCTGCTGGTCTCGTTCGCCCGCTCGGGCAACAGCCCCGAGAGCGTCGCGGCGCTCGAGGTCGCGCAGGCGCTCACCCCCGAGGTCGCGCACCTCATCTTCACCTGCAATCCGGACGGGGCGCTGTACCGCCTCGGGCAGACGCTGCCGGCGGTGTGCACCGTGCTCATGCCGGAGGCGAGCCACGACCGCGGCTTCGCCATGACCTCCAGTTTCACCGGCATGCTGCTCGCCGCCGGCCTGTGTCTCGGCGCGCTGCCGCGCGATGCCGCGCGCACCGCGCGCCTCGCCCGCGCGGCCCGGCAGGTGCTGCCGGGGGTGGCGACCCGGGTCCACGACCTGGTGCGCGAGGGGTTCGAGCGGGTGGTGTACCTCGGCAGCGGCGCGCTCAAGGGGCTCGCGCGCGAGGCGGCGCTGAAGATGCTCGAGCTCACCGACGGGCGGGTCGTCGCGCTCGGCGAGAGTCCGCTCGGCTTCCGCCACGGCCCGAAGACGATCCTCAACGCGCGCACCCTGGTGGTGCTCTTCGTGAGCCCGGACGCGCACGCGCGCCGCTATGATCTCGACCTGGTGGCGGAGCTGCGCCGCGAGCGCATCGCCGGGCGGGTGGTCGCCCTCGCCGGTCAGCGCGCGGACAGTCCCCACGAGGATGACATCGTGCTGAGCGACTGCGCCGCCCTGACCGAGCTCGAGCTCTGCCTGCCGTACGCCGTGCTGGCCCAGGCGCTCGCGCTGCTGCGCTCGATCTCGCTCGGCGTGGCGCCGGACACCCCGAACGCCGCCGGCGCGGTGAATCGCGTCGTGCAGGGCGTTACCCTGTACCCATGGAATCCCTGAGGACCTTCCTGGGCGTCGACGGCGGGGGCAGCAAGACGGCTTTCGTGCTCATCGACGAGCAGGGACACGTCCTCGCCCGTCACACGGAAGGGTCCGCCTACTACCTGGAGATCGGCCTCGGCGGGCTGCGCGCGCTGCTGACGCGCGGCATCGGCGCGGTGCTGCGCCAGGCCTCCGTCTCCGAGCCGCACTACGCCTTCCTCGGCCTGCCGGCGTACGGCGAGGACAGCCGCGCCCAGAAGGAGCTCGACTCGGCCGCGTGGGGCGCCCTGCCGGGCCGGCGCTACCACTGCGGCAACGACATGGTGTGCGGCTGGGCCGGCGCGCTCGCCTGCCAGGACGGCATCAACATCGTCGCCGGCACCGGTTCGATCGCCTACGGCGAGTACGCCGGGCAGCAGGCCCGCGCCGGCGGCTGGGGCGAGCTGATCGGCGATGAGGGCTCGGCCTACTGGTTGGCGCGGGAGGGACTCACCTTGTTCGGGCGCATGAGCGACGGGCGCGCGTCCTGCGGGGCGCTGCACACCCTGGTGCGCCAGCACTTCTCGCTCACGCACGACCTGGATCTGTGCGGCGCGATCTACAACCAGCCGGTCAGCGCGCGCAGCCAGCTCGCCGAGCTCGCCCGCCTGGTGGTGCAGGCGGCGGAGGCGGGTGACGCGGCGGCGCGCGCCCTGCTGACGCGCGGCGCGGAGGAGCTCGTGGCCGCCATCGGCGCGGTGCGCCGCTCCCTGAAAGTGCCGGACGGCCAGTCGATCCCGGTGTCCTACTCCGGGAGCCTGTTCCAGGTGCGCGAGTTCCTGCTGCAGCCCTTCACCCGCGCGCTCGCCGCGAGCGGTGCCTACGAGCTCATCCCGCCGCGCCTGCCGCCGGCGGTCGGCGCGGCGCTCTACGCCATGAAGCTCAGCCGCCGGCCGATCGGTCCGGCGCTGCTCGAGACGCTCGCGCGCGAGTCCGCCGGCGTGCCGAGCGGCTAGCCTCGCTTCGGCGCGGCGCGGGAACGTCCGGCCGCGCGCACCGCGCGCCTGCGCTTGCCGTTCCCGCCCGGCTCGCGTCACAGTAGCGCGCAAAACAACAACCGACATCGGGTGAGCCATGCGCGTGATCGGGCGGATTCTGGCGGGGCTGGGCCTGCTCATCCTCGTGGGCTTGCTGGCACTCGTGATCGCGCTGCGCCGCGACGCCCCGTGCGGCGCGGCAGCGCCGCCGGCCGACGGCGCACTCATGACCGCGGTCGTGCACCGCTGCTATGGACCGCCCGGCGTGCTGCGGATCGAGCAGGTGACCCGCCCGGTGCCGGCGGAGGATGAGGTGCTGGTGCGCGTGCACGCGGTGTCGCTCAACCCGCTCGACTTCCATTACCTGCGCGGCACGCCCTACGTGGTGCGCCTGGAGAGTGGCTTCGGAAAGCCCACCGACGTGCGTCTCGGCGTGGACTTCGCCGGCACCGTCGAGTCCGTGGGCCGGCGCGTCACCCAGTTCAAGCCCGGCGATGAGGTGTTCGGCGGGCACACCGGCGCCTTTGCGCAGTACGTGACGGTGAAGGCCGCGCGCGCCCTCACCCTGAAGCCGAGCGATGCGAGCTTCGCGGAGGCCGCGGCGCTGCCCATCGCCGCCGTCACCGCGCTGCAGGGCCTGAGGGACGCCGGCCGGATCCGCGCCGGGCAGCGGGTGCTCGTCAACGGCGCCTCGGGCGGGGTCGGCACCTACGCGGTGCAGATCGCCAAGAGCTACGGGGCCGAGGTGACGGGCGTGTGCAGCGCGCGCAACGCCGCGCTGGTGAGCTCGCTCGGCGCCGATCACATCATCGACTACGCCACGACGGACTTCACGCGCGAGGCGACGCGGTACGATCTCATCCTCGACACGGTGAGCACGCACTCTCTGGCGGAGTACCGCCGCGTGCTCACCCCCGCCGGCCGGGTCGTGATCGTCGGCAACGCGCACCTCGGGAACTGGCTCAGCCCCTTCTGGACGCCGGTGAAGGCGCTCGTGCTCTCGAAGTTCACCCGCCAGCAGTTCGTCCCCGTCCTCGCCGAGCTCAGGAAGGATGACCTGGCGGAGCTCGCCAACCTCATGCAGGCGCACCAGCTGAAGTCGGTCATCGACCGCACGCTGCCCTTCGCCGAGCTGCCGCAGGGGCTCGCCTACGTCGAGGCCGGCCACGCGCGCGGCAAGGTCGTGGTCGAGGTGCCCTGAGGCTCAGCGCGCGAGGGTCTGGCGGAAGAAGCCGACCTGGCGCTCGCGCAGCGTGGCGGCATCCTCCGCCTTGAAGTGCGCGCTGTCGTCGGCGTCGGTGAACGCGCACTCGTTCTCCCAGACGCGCACGTCCGCCTTGCGCCCGAGGTGGTGCAGGCTGCCGCGGAAGGCATGCACCGCGGGGGCCTTGGCGCAGCCGGCCCCGGTGGCGAG
>JAFAPI010000105.1 GCA_019247195.1 Gammaproteobacteria bacterium | reverse complement strand
GCCGGCGCTGCGCGAGATGATGGCCATCTTCGAGCCCTGGAATCTGTCGGTGCTCGATGTGGAAAACCTGCGCCTGCACTACGCGCAGACGCTGCGCCACTGGCTCGAGCGCTTCGAGGCCGCCAGTGGCCGCGTGCGGCAGATGTTCGACGAGCGCTTCGTGCGCATGTGGCGGCTGTACCTGGCGGGCTCGATCGCCGCCTTCAGCGCGGGGTCGCTGCAGCTCTTCCAGGTCGTCTTCGCGCCCGGCGAGAGCAACGATATCCCCTGGACGCGCGCCCACGTCTACGAGCGCTGAGGGGCGATGCGCAGCTGCGAGGTGCTTATCGTCGGCGGAGGGCCGGCCGGCTCGTCGGCGGCTGCGCGGCTGCGCGCAGCCGGCCGCGACGTGCTGCTGCTCGATCGCGAACGCTTCCCGCGGCACAAGCTGTGCGCGGGCTGGATCACGCCGGAGGTCGTGGCCGATCTTGGCATCGACCTCAAGCGTTACCCGCACCGCCTGCTTACCTTTCCGCGCCTGCGGTTGCACTTCGGCCGCCGGCAGCTGCGGGTGCCGTGCGTGCAGCATTCCATCCGCCGCTTCGAGTTTGACGCCTGGCTCCTCGAGCGCTCTGGAGTACCGGTGGAGCAGCACACGGTGCGGCAGATCCGCGCCGACTCGGACGGCTATGAGATCGACGGCGCCTACCGCTGCCGCTACCTGATCGGCGCGGGAGGCACGCGCTGCCCGGTGTACCGTTCGCTGTTCCGCGAGCACACACCGCGCGCCGAGATGCTGCAGATCGTGACGCTCGAGCAGGAGCTGCCCTATGCGTGGGGCGATGCGGACTGCCACCTGTGGTTCTTCGCCGCGGGACTGCCCGGTTACTCCTGGTACGTGCCGAAGGAGGACGGGTGGCTCAATGTGGGGGTCGGCGGCCTCGCTGCGCGCATCAAACAGCGCGGGCAGGACATCTGGGGCCACTGGGAGCACCTCGCGGGCCAGCTCGAGCGGACGCTGACGCCGGGAGCGCACTACGAGCCGACCGGCTACAGCTACTACCTGCGCGGCCGCGTGGATACGGTGCAGATGGGGCGGGCCTTCATCACCGGGGATGCAGCGGGGCTCGCCAGCCGC
Organism: Gammaproteobacteria bacterium; assembly: GCA_019247195.1. GTDB lineage: Bacteria > Pseudomonadota > Gammaproteobacteria > Steroidobacterales > Steroidobacteraceae > 13-2-20CM-66-19. The sequence goes on along the minus strand of JAFAPI010000105.1, from coordinate 4,680 downwards.
GACCTCGGCGAGGGTATCGGACCTGCGATCCGCAGCGGAGTACGCGCGGCCGAGGCGATCCTCAGTGGCCGGCCATACCAGCTCGCTCACGTGACGGGCCTCAGCCTCACGAGCATCGCGCGCAGCATGTTCAACCGCAGTGGCCGGCTGCGCGAGCTCGCGGCTCGGCGGCCGCACGCCCTGGATGGCGTGACCGGCTGAGCGTCGCTACTTGAGGCGCAGCGCGCCGATCGTCACTTCGGTGCGCTCGCGTGTGCTGACCTGGACCGTCGTGCGGCCGAAATCCGTCACCGTCCAGGGCAGCGGCAGGTTGTCGCTCTGCACGGTGAGCTCATGCACCCCGCTCGCGACCGCCGGGAAGTCGAAGCGCCCGTTCGCATCGGTGCGCACCGAGTAACGCCCGTCGAGTACCACCGTCACGTTGGCCGCGCCGCTTTCGCCGGCATCAAAGCGTCCGTTCTCGTTCGCATCCAGGAAGACGACGCCGCTCAGGCGGCCCGAGCCGGATCCTGGGCCGCCGCCGAGCGGCACGAAGTGCGCACCTTGGGCGCTCTGGAAGCGGATCGTCAGAAATATGCCGCGCTCGCCCACGGCGGCCTGCGGCGCAGCCGTGGGCGGCGCGAGGGGTGAGGAGACCAGCAGGGGAGTCCAGGCGGCGACGCGGTTCGCGTAGTAGGACAACAGGGTCGACCAGTGCCGCGCGACCTGCCAGGTCAGGGAGATGTCCGCGGAGGTGGCGAGCGGGGCGCGGCCCGCCAGCGCGGCGGCCCACTGGATGCTGCCATCGAGCGCGAGGCGTGCGGTAAGGTCCCCGCCGCCGTAGCAGGCCAGGCGGGCGATCGTCGCATCCTGCGGGGCACCGGGCACTCCGCCGCCGCGGATGTGCTCGATCGCGGCCGTGGTGCTCAGCCGCGCGCCGGCGCGCACGCTCCAGCTCTGTTGCAGCGTGATGCTGCTGTCGGAGGCGCCGGCCTGCTGTGCGTCATCGAGCTGCAGCCGCGCAGTACCGCGGCTGTTGATCTCATCCACGTAACCCTCGAGGGACCAGGCCGTCGGCCCTGAGCTGCGGCGCAGATTCAGCACCGCGCCGACGCCGTCGTCCCGCGACAGCTGGTAGCGGGCGGCCGCGTTGATGAACGTGATGCTCGAGCCGAGCCCGGACACCGAGCGCACCTGGTCGACGCCGACGTCGGCCAGCCAGCGGCGGCTCTGATAGTCGAGGCGGTAGTAACCCCCCTGCACGTCGCTGGTGATGAGCTGGTTCCCCCAGGCGAGGTGCGGGTCGATACGGAAGGCCCCGAAGCTCTGCGTGAGGCCGGCGCCGCCGTGCGAGACGTCGAGCCAGGCACCGAGGGCCTTGGGGTTGCCGGCCAGCGTGCCATCGATCAGGTTCAACTGCGCGCGGGTGCCCGCGCTCTGCCACGCACCGCTCAGCACGGCGGTGGTGCTGCTGATGCGCTCACTCGGAGTGCTGATCGCCGGCAGGACCGGGTCGAGCGTTTGGTAGTAGAGGGCCACGTCCCGCGCGGTGGCGAGTTCGCCGCCGAACGACAACTGGGAGGTGGGCGCCCATTGCGCGCCCAGCGCCGCCGCCGAGCCGCCCAGGGTCTGAAAGGTGGGGACGCGGATTCCCTCGTAGATGCCGGGCTCGCCGGCTCCGGCCACGATCTGCACTCCGGCGGGGCCGCGCCACTCGCTCGCCGCGCCCGCCAGCGGCCCCTGCGCGAGCAGGAAGCGCGGCTGGGTGCGCAGCAGGTCGACCAGCGGGGCGGTGAGATCGCCGAGACCGTTGTCGCTCTGCCAGCCGTCATCGAAGGGCATGCCGCGCTCGCGCAGCGTGAACGAGGTGCGGGCAGTGCCCGCGGCGCCGGCCCGCAGGTCCGCCCCGCTCAAGCGCGCACCGCCCAGCGCCGACCACGCACCGTACGCGGCCGTGTCCCACTGCGCATCGAGCAGCACGCCGTCCTCGTGAACCCGCGGCGCCGCGCCAGGGCCCTGCTCACTCAGCGTGCTCAGCACCCCATCGACGCGCAGCGCGCGGGCCAGCTGGCCCGGGTCGCTGCTGGTGTAGTCGCCGAGGGAGATGTCCGGCGGCAGCTGGCCGCCGGCGATGTAGTGGTCCTGGTAATCGCCGCCCGCCTCCGGCACCGACTGTGCGGCGGCGCGGGGCGAGAGCAGGCCGGGCAGCGCCGCCAACCCAAACAGGCACGCCGCCCGGTATGAGGCGCGCGCCGCGGCTTTCATTGGAAGCGCTCGTTGAGCTCGGTGGTCTGGTCACTCCACTGCAACGTGCCCTGCACGGTGACGGGGAACGCGAGGGTGGGGTTGTCGTTGTCCGCCTGTGAGGGAGTGAGGAACACCTCGCGCTCTTCGTGGGGCAGGATCGGCAGGTCGGAGGGGGTGAAGTCGTAGTGCCGACCGCTCGCGTCGGTGCCGGTCAGGAAGCCGCTGACGCGCGCATGTGCATTGCCCTCGTTGTGCATGCGCAGCGCCGGTATCCGCCGCCCGTTCAGGGTCACCACGTCCGGCCCGAAGAGCTCGAGGCGGGGCGCGGCGTCACCCACCCGCAGGTAGACGATGATGCCGATGCGCCCCACCACCGGCAGCTGCACCGCGCCGCTGTGGGCGACGACCGGCTCATCGCCCTCGACGAGGATGGCGAAGCGGCATTCGCGCGCGGGGGTTCCGGGGGGGACCTGCACCTCGAATCGATAGCGCATGGTCGCGCCCGCGGCGAGTGTGACCTCGCCGCGCTCGATGGCGACCCACGGCCGGCAGCTGTCCGGCAGCAGTGCCTCGTGAAACAGCACGTTGTAGTCGGCGCTCAGGGTGAAGTCCGCCGTATGTACCTTGTACTTCGCGGGGGTGGCGGCGCGGTTGGTGAGTTCAAAGACCTCGCGCAGTGCGCCGCCCGCGCGGGCGTTGACCTCGAAGCGCGGCGGAGAGATGAGCGCGGCGAAGCCTGCCGCGGCTGCCGGCAGTGGGCTCAGCGGCAGCGACAGGGCGCAGAGCAGGACAGCGGTGGCGCGCACGTTCACTCCTCGTCCATTTCGAAGCGGAAGTTGACCTGGTAGGCCTGCTGCATGCGCCGCCCGTCGACGTCGAGGGTGAGCTGCACCGTGTCCTCGATGAACGGCGTGGTGAGCGGGCCGGCGTAGACGAGCGCGCGGCCGCCGGCGCTGACTTGCCCGGCCAGCAGGCGCCCCTGTGTGCTCCAGCGGGCGCTGAGCGTGCCGGGCTGCTGCGCCGGCAGCGCGAGGTAGATGCGGCCGCTGCGACGCAGCCAGGGGCTGACGTTGAGGCGCACCCGCAGGGTGAGGGTGCCGACCATGCGGTTGGCATCCGGACTGCGGGGTGAGGGCTGTTGCCAGCGCAGCGCCAGCGACGCGTTGTAGGGCAGCGTGCCGCCATCGTCGATGACGGTCGTCTTGGCGAGCGCGACGTTCAGCCAGATTATGCAGAATGCGCAGTGAAGGAGCGGACGCATGCGGCGGTTCTCCCGGCGGATTAGGGGGCGGTGAGGGTGTAGAGCACGCGGCCCGTATAGGTGCCCGCGGCGGTGACGGAGTCGTTCTTGTAGCTGAAGGTCCAGCAGCTCTCGGCCCACTGGTTCTGGCCAATGGTGCCGATGGTCTGCACGGTGCCGGCGTTGAAGGTGCCGGCCGGGAAGGGCTGGGCGATGTTGCCGTCGCCGTTGCCACGGCTGGTCCAGCTGACCTTACCGAAGGACAAGGTGTCGCCGGCGCCATCGACCAGGGCGGTCGGCACGGTCGCGCTCACCAGCACGGTACCGGTACCGTTGTTGGTCGCGCGGTAGAAGCCGCCGATATAGAGCTCCTGCGGCGGATTACAGAATACGTAGTTGTCCCAGAAGCTGTGCGCCTGGGCGCTGTCGGTGGTCATGGCCTGGGCGGTGCCGTTGCCGACCGCCGCTGCGGGCACGGTGACCGAGACCTTGTTGATGGTGGTGTTGTTAAGCGGCGTGCCGCCGTTGTCGTAGAGGCCGTTGAAGCTGCCGAGCCCGACCTGCAGGAACACCATGCGCGGCGTGCCGGCCGCGATGTTCACGGTGAAGGCGGCTAGCGGCGCGCTGAACGCCGCGAGCAGGGCGAGGAAGGCCGGGCGCAGCATGACGGTCGGTTGCCGGCGCTGGCGGCACAGCCCCGCGGGCGCGTGGCCCGCGGGGATGGGCAGCACATGCAGCTGGCGGACCGGGTCCTACGGCATCGTCGCCGTATACACCACGCGGCCGTTGTTGACGTTGACGCCGCCGTAGGTCCCCGCCGGAGGCGAGGTCGTGTTGGCATAGGCGTACGTCCACTTGGCGTCCTGATTGATGATCTTGGTCGCCGGGGCCGTGAGAACGACGTTGGCGCTCGTGCCGTTGCTCAGCACCGGCGCGGGCAGCGCCGTGGCGGAGTTGAGGGTCGAGGCCGTGGTCGTGATCTGGGTGTACGGGATCGAATCGCCGGCGCCGTCGCTCAGCGCGCCACTGGCGGTGGCGTTCAGTGTGACGTTGCCGCTGTTGCTGACGACCGCTGCGGTTTCCACGCCGTTGGCGAGGTCGCCGCTGCCGGCGGTGGCGGCGACGGCGGTGCCGTTGCCGACCTGGGCCGCGGTCGGCGCGAACTGGATCAGGTCGACCGTACCCACCGAGCTCAGCACACCGGTGGTGTAGGA
>JAFAPI010000049.1 GCA_019247195.1 Gammaproteobacteria bacterium | reverse complement strand
AGATCGAGGAGGGTGACTGCACGACCCCCCACTGCGCCGAAGAGATGGAAGGCTAAGCCCTGCTCCACGCTATTCGCTGGTGCGTTCGATGAATGATCCGACCAACAACGCTCATCCGCTCACTCCGCGCGGCCGCCGCTTCCTGATCGGCGGAGCCGTACTGGGCTTGCTGCTGCTGGTGCTGCTCTACACCCGCGGCTTCGGGCTTTTTGCGAGTCGGCCCCCGCCTGCGCCGCCCCCGGCCGTGGAACGACACGGCGCCACCCTCGTGGTGCCCGAGGCCTCCCCGCTGCGCGCGTGGCTGGTGACCGCGCCGGCCGAGGCGGTCGCGGTGAGCGGCAAGATCGTGGTGCCCGGGGTGGTGGAGTCGGACCCGGGACGCACCGCGCCGGTGCTCACTCCACTCGCCGGGCGCATCCTCGAGCTGCGGGTGCGCCCGGGCGATCGGGTCGCGATGGGGCAGGTGCTCGCGGTCATCGACTCGCCGGATCTTGCGCAGGCCTACGATGACAACGCCAGGGCAGCCAGCGTCTTCGCGCTGACTCAGCGCAACCTCACCCGTCAGAGCGCGCAGGCGAAAATAGGCGCGGTAGCGGAGCGCGATCTGGAGCAGGCGCGCAGTGATTTCGCGCAGGCACGCGCCGAGTATGAGCGTACCCGGGCGCGACTGCGGGCCGTCGGGGCCGACGCCAATGCCACCCACGCGCGCCGGCTTGAGGTACGTGCGCCCTTCGCCGGCAGCGTGACCACCTTGTCGGTCGCCACCGGCAACATGGTCAATGACGTCACCCAACCGCTCATGACGGTGGTGCATCTCGGCACGGTGTGGGTGACAGCCCTCGCCCCCGAGAAGGACATCCCGCTGCTCGCGCCGGGCGCCGCCGCCCAGGTCACTCTCGACGCCGATCCCGAACACCCGCTGCACGGCACCGTGCTCACCGTCAGTGACGTGGTGGAGGCCGACTCGCGTCGCACCAAGGTGCGAATCGCGTTCCCCAACGCCGACTACCGTCTCAAGCCGAACATGTTCGCCACGGTGATCCTGAATGGACCCAGCCACGACGAGGTGACCGTGCCGACCTCGGCGCTGCTCATGAACAACGACCGCATCAGCGTCTTCGTCGCTACCGCCCCGTGGCGCTTCCAGCGCCGCACCGTGGAGCTCGACCTCCAGGAAGGCGAGCGCGCCGCCGTCCGCCACGGCCTCGAGGCGGGCGAGCAGGTGGTGGTGCGCGGCGGGATCCTGCTGAATGATTGATCGTTTTGTCGCCTTCTGCCTGCAGCACCGGCGCCCGATCTTCGTCCTGGCGTTGCTGCTGGCCGGCTTCGGTGTCTATGCGTGGGAGACACTCTCCGTGGAGGCCTACCCGGAGCTCGGCGACGTTGCGGCCCAGGTCACCACACAGATGCCCGGGCTTGCCGCGGAGGAAGTCGAGCAGCTGATCACCGTGCCGCTCGAGCGGCAGATCAACGGCACCCCCGGACTGCTGCTGATGCGCTCCTCGAGCACCTTCGGCCTGTCGCTGATCACCGTGCTGTTTCGTGACGGCTCGGAGGACTACTGGGCCCGCCAACGCCTGCTCGAGCGCATCAATCAGGCCGTCCTGCCCGCGGGCGCGAGCCCCACCCTCGACCCGGTCACGGGACCCGGCGGCGAGATCTATCGCTACACGCTCGAGTCCAACGCCAAGAATCTGCAGGAGCTGTCGGAAATCCAGCGCTGGCGCGTGATACCGGCGCTGAAGTCGGTCAATGGTGTCGTCGACGTCGCAAACTTCGGCGGCTTCACGACCGAGTACCAGCTGAACCTGGAGCCGCGGCAGCTGGAGCACTACGGGCTGGGCATCGGTGACGTCATCAACGCCCTGAACAGCAACAACGCCAACGCGGGTGGGGGGCGCGTCTCCCTGGGCGAGCAGAGCTACGTGATCCGGGGTGTCGGCCTGCTGCATACCCTGCAGGATGTGGAGAACACCGTGGTCACCCAGATCAATGGCGCCCCGGTGCTGGTCCGCGACCTCGGTCGCGCCACCCTCAGCCACCAGGAGCGCGAGGGCATTCTCGGCAAGGACGCCAACCCCGATACGATCGAGGGCATCGTCCTGATGCTGAAGTATCAGAATCCCTCGCACACCCTGCGCGGCGTGCACGCCAAGGTGGCGGAGCTCAACCGAGTGCTGGCGCGCGAAGGGGTGCGCATCGCCCCGTACATCGACCGCGACCAGCTGGTGCAGATGACCGTCCACAAGGTCGGTCGCACGATCGCCGAGGGCATCGGCCTGGTGTTCATCGTGCTGATCGTCTTCCTCGGCAGTCCGCGCAGCGCCTTCGTGGTGGCGGTATCGATCCCGATGGCGCTGGTGTCGGTGTTCTCCTTTCTCAATCTCACCAAGGTGTCGGCCAACCTGCTGTCACTCGGTGCGCTCGATTTCGGCATCCTGGTGGACGGGGCGATCGTGGTCACCGAGGCCGTGCTGCGCCGTCGCGAGGCGACCCCGGCCGCTGAGCTGAGCGAGAGCGAGGTGCGGGCCGCCGCCCTGCAGGTTACGCGGCCGATTTTCTTCGCCAGCCTGATCATCATCACCACCTACATGCCGCTGTTCAGCTTCGAGCGCGCCGAGGCGAAGCTGTTCACGCCGATGGCTTACACCATGGCTTATGCCTTGTTCGGTGCGCTGCTCACCACGCTGGCGTTGGTGCCGGGGCTGGCCTACTACGCGTACCGCAAGCCGCGTGCGGTCTACACCAACCGCTGGTTAGAGCGCCTGACGGGTTTCTATGATCGCCTGCTGGCCGTGTGCCTGCGTGAGCCGCCGGTGGTGTACGGGATCACCCTGTTCGCACTCCTCGCCGTGGTCGGGTTCGGTGCCACCATCGGTCGGGATTTCCTGCCGGACCTCGACGAAGGCGCGCTGTGGCTGCAGGTACAGATGCCCACCGGCCTGGCGCTGAATCAGGCGAGCGACATGGCGAGCGCGCTGCGGCGGGCCATACTCAAGCACCCCGAGGTGGCCTACGTCCTCACGCAAACCGGGCGCAACGATGACGGCACCGACTCCTGGACCATGTCGCACGTGGAGGCCCCGGTGGGCCTGCGGCCCTACGACAGCTGGCCCGCCGGCGAGAGCAAGAAGGACTTCGTCGATCGTCTGGCGCAGGACCTGGCCCGGGAGCTGCCGGGGTTCGCGGTGGGGATCAGCCAGCCGATCATCGATGGCGTCAACGACATGATCGGCGGTGCGCACAGCCCGCTGGTGGTCAAGATCTACGGCGATGATCTGAACGAGCTGCGCGAGATCGGCCGCCAGATCGTCGCGGTGCTCTATGAGATCCGTGGCACATCCAGCGCCTCGATCTTCCAGGAGCCACCCGTTCCACAGGTCGAGATCCGGCTCGACCGCGAGCGCGCCGCCCGCTATGGCATCAATATGAGCGACGTGCAGAACGTGATCCAGACGGGCGTCGGGCAGGCCCCGGTCTCCACCGTGTACGTCGGCGAGCGGACCTACCCGCTCACCGTCCGCTACAACGCGGTGAGCCGCAGCGATCCCGACTCACTCGGTGATCTGCCGGTCCGCGGCGCGAGCGGTCAGCAAATCCCCTTGTCGCAGGTCGCCAGCGTGCGGGTCCGCTCCGGGGAGAGCACGGTGACGCGCGAGAACGGCAAGCGCAATCTGACCATCCGCATCGACAACCGCGATCGCGACCTGACCTCCTATCTGCAGGAGGCGCAGCGCCGCATCGCCCGGCAGGTACACTTCGATCCGGCCCGTATCCGCCTGGAGTGGGGCGGCCAGTTCGAGAATCAGCGCCGTGCCGAGTCGCGCTTGCTGGTGATCCTCGCTATGGTCATGGGCATGATGCTGATCCTGCTCACCGTGGGCGTGGGCTCGCTGCGCCAGGCGGCCCTGATCCTCAGTGTGGTACCCCTCGCCACCCTCGGCGGGCTGGTCGCGCTGCACCTCACCGGGCAGACGCTCAACGTCGCCACCGGGGTGGGCTTTATCGCCCTCTTCGGGGTCGCGGTCCAGAACGGCATCATCATGGTCGCTAACCTGAACCGCATGCGCAAAGCCGGTTACGAGCTGCACGAGGCGGTGATGCGGGGCGCGACCGAACGGTTGCGGCCGGTACTCATGACCGCCACGGTGGCGACGCTCGGCATGCTGCCGGCCGCGCTGCATACCGGCGTGGGCTCCGACGTGCAACGCGGCATCGCCACGGTGGTGGTGGGCGGGCTGGCGGTGGCCACCTTGCTGACGCTGATCGTATTGCCTTCGCTTTATCACACGATGGAGCACTGGGCCGAGGAGCGCGGTACTCGGCTGCCATGGAACCGCTGATGCGCGCGCCCTGCGTCGTGTTCGTCCTGACGCTGCTGCTGACGGCCTGCGCGCTCGGACCGCGCTTCCGGCCCCCGGCGCCGCCGCGAGCCGAGGATTACGGGGAGGCACCGATGCACGGACCGACCGCCAGCAGCGACGCACCGGACGGCGCCGCGCAGCGCTTCGTGCCGGGCGCGGAGGTGCCGGCCGACTGGTGGACCCGCTTCGGCTCAGCCTCGCTCGATGCCCTCGAAGCGCGTGCGCGCCGCAACAACCCGAACGTGGCGGCAGCCCAGGCGGCGCTACGCGAGGCGAACGAGCTCTACAAGGCGCAGCGCGCCACGCTCTTCCCTGCCCTGCAGGGCAGCTTCAGTGCGCAGCGCGCGCGCAATGCGCTGCTCACCCTTGCGAACCCGACGAGCCTGCCGCAGCAGGATCCGTACTACAACCTGTTCACCGCCCAACTGAGCGTGAGCTACCTGCTCGACGTGTGGGGCGGGTCGCGCCGGGCAGTGGAAAGCGCCGGCGCCCAGGCGGAAGCCACGCGCTTTCAGCTCGAGGCCACCTACCTCACGCTGGCGAGTAACGTGGCGGTGACGGCCGTGCAGGAGGCCTCCCTGCGGGCGCAGATCGAGGCAACCGAGAGACTGCTGGAAATACAGACACGCCTCACGCACACGGTCGCGCAGCAGCGCAGTCTGGGCGGCGCGAGCGAGCTCGACCTCCTCACCCAGCAGGCCGCCGAAGCACAGACCGCGGCGCTGCTGCCGCCGCTGCGGAAACAGCTCGCCCAGACGCGCGATGCGCTGGCGGCGCTGGCGGGTGAGCTCCCCTCCTCCGGGCCAGCGGAGCGCTTCCGCCTGGAGGAGCTGACCCTGCCGACCGACTTGCCGGTGAGCGTGCCCGCGCATCTCATCGAGCAGCGCCCCGACGTGCGCCAGGCGCTCGCCAATCTGCACGTGGCCAGTGCGCAGGTGGGGGTCGCCATCGCGGACATGCTGCCGCAGTTCGAGCTCAACGGCACCCTCGGCTCATCCTCGTTGGCCTTGCGCCAGCTGTTCACCTCCTACACCGGATTCTGGAGCGCCGGCGCGACGCTGACTCAGACCCTCTTCGATGCCGGTGCCCTGCTACACCGCAAGCGCGCCGCCGATGCCGCGCTCGACCAGGCGGGCGCCCAGTATCGCGCCGCCGTGCTGCTTGCCTGCCAGAATGTCGCCGATACCCTGCACGCTCTGGATACCGACGCGGATGCGCTGGTGGCCGCCAGCCAGGCCGAGCGCACCGGTCAGCAGGCCTTCGAGATCGCTCGGCAGCAACGGCAGCTCGGCGGGCTGAGCCAGGTGGCGGTACTCAATGCGGAGCAGACCTATCAGCAGGCGGTTCTCAATCTGATTCAAGCGCGCGCCAATCGCTACGCGGACACCATCGCCCTGTTCCAGGCGCTCGGCGGCGGCTGGTGGCAGCGCGAGCAAGGAGACAAGGGATGAGCGAGCTCGTCACCCGCGAGGACCGCGACGGCGCGGCGATCCTCACGCTGAACCGCCCCGATAAGTTGAACGCACTGAGCAAGGAACTGTTCGAGGCCCTGGAGCGGCACGTGGACAAGATCGCGCGGGCCAGCCGCACGGTCGGTCTGGTCATCCTGCGCGGCGCCGGCGGCAACTTCTCCTCCGGCTATGACATGCACGAGGTCCTCGCCCATGTGCGTGCACACGCCAAGCCGCACTTCAACTCAGAGGTCATTGAGAAGCTCGCCTCCCTGCCGCAGCCGGTCATCTCCGCCGTGCAGGGGCATTGCTCGACCGGGGCACTGGAGCTGGCCCTGGCTGCCGATCTGATCGTCGCCGCGCACTCGGCCCGTTTCTCCGACGCCTACAGCCGCTGGGGCCTGACGCCGCTGTGGGGTCTGAGCCTGCGCTTGCCGCACCGCATCGGCAGCGCCAAGGCGGCCGAGATGATGTACACCTGCCGCAGCTACAGCGGCGCCGAGGCCCACGAGATGCATCTCGCCAACTTCGTGTTCGCCGACGAGGAATTCGAGGCGCGCCTCACAGCCCTCGCCGCCGACATCCTCGCCAACTCCTGGTACGCCAACCAGGTCAGCAAGCGCGCACTGCAGGAGAGCGATGGGCTCAGTCTGCGCGCGGCCCATGGCCTGGAGATCTTCAAGAACGAGGGACTGGCCCCGGACGCCCTCAAGCGTGTCGAAGGCTTCTGCCACCCGGCTTCGAAGGGCTGACGGACTCGTCCCCGCCGTCGACGGATGTGCGGTCGCTGCCCAACGCTTACGGCTAGGCGCCCTTCAACAGGCTTGCGAGCTCGCCGAAGGAGCGCGCGGCCGCCACGTCGGCCGCCGTGAATCGATCCTTATTGCGCAGCAGCGTGCTCGCGCCGGCGGCCAGCAGCCTCCGTACCAGCGCCAGGTTGCCGTTGCGGCTCGCGATGATGAGCGCCGTATCGCCAAATGCGTTCTGGGCGTCCTTGTCCGCCTGGTGAGCGAGCAGCCTCTCGATGAGCGGCAGGGCTCCGAGGTTGGCCGCGAGCAGCAGTGCGGTGTCCCCGCCGGCGGTGTGGGCATCGACCTGGGCGCCCTTGGTCAGCAGCGCTTCGGTCACGGCCACGCTGCCGCCGAGGGTGGCGGCGATGAGCGGCGTGACGCCGGCGCCGTCCGCGTGCTGAGGATCCGCGCCGCTGGCGAGCAGGCGCTGGGTGACCTCGGCGCGACCGGCTCGGGCCGCATACCAAAGCGCCGTGCGGCCGGCCTTGTCGACACCGTCCACCGCGGCTCCCGCCTCTAGCAAGGCCCGTACTGAGTCCAGATCCCCGCTGTGCGCGAGCACCATGAGGGCGCTCGTGCCGAGCCTGTCGCGCACCTCGACGTGGGCATGCGCCGCCAGCAGCGCACGTACGGCCGTGGCTCGCCCCATCTTCGCCGCGGCGAGCAGCGGGGCCTCCGCGTCGTCGTGCCCGCCGTCGGCGGAGACCCCGTGGGCCAGCAGAGCGCCCACGATGTCATCACGGCCGTTGTCGACCGCCAGCAGAAGCGGTGAGCTGCCGCGACGATCGGCGCGGCCGGCAGGCGCCCCCGCATCCAAGAGCAGCGCGACAGTGGCGGGCGAGCTGTTGAGCGCAGCCCAGCCCAGCACGGGTGTCCCGTCCGGCGTCGCGACAGTCAGGTCCGCCCCGTGGCTCAGGACCGCGCGCAAGAGCGTCGGCGCATCGCGGCCCGCGGCGACCGCCGCATCGGGCCAGCCCGCGTACAGATCGCGCGCGCTCGTCGCGTGCTGCACGGTGGTCGGTGCGGTCTCGATGATCGGGCTGCGGTGCAGGGCCGTGGCACCCCGCTCGCGCAGGCGCGCCGCCACTTCCGTCGCGCCGCTCGTCTCCGCGAAATCGAGGGCGGACCAGTCCTGGACGTCCCGCAACAGGGGGCTGGCCCCCGCCTCGAGCAGACGCTGGACGACGGGCATCTTGCCGGCCCGCGCGGCGTACATGAGGGCGGTATTGCCGCGCTGATCGGCCGCGTCGACCCGCGCCCCCGCCTTGAGCAGCGCCGTCACGCTGGCGGCGTCACCGCTGGCGGCGGCGAGCATGAGCGGCGTGACCCCGGCGCTGTCGGGGGTGTCGACCGCCGCACCGTGCTGTAGCAGCACCCCCACGGCGCCCTGCGCCCCGGTTTCGGCTGCGCGCGCCAAGGCGCCCCGTCCGAAATCATCACGGTCATTGACGAGTTCGGGGTGTGCGGCGAGCAGCTTCACCGTCGGGACGTCGTCGCTGGCCGCCGCGAGCCAGAAGGCCTCGCGCCGCGCGGCGGGATCCGTGATCTGGGCGGCCGGTAGCAGGCTGGCGGGCGCGGCGCTTCGGCCACCCGCGCTCGCGGCAGCAGCAGGGGCGCGGAAACCGAGCTCACGCGCGCGGTTCAGCCAGCGCTCGGCGGCCGCCGGATCCGGCGGATCGGTGCTCGCCAGCAGGTTGGCGAGACTGAAGGCCGCGCGGGCATGGCCCGCGTTTGCCGCCTTCTCCAACCAGGCGCGCGCCTGGGGGGCATCGGGCGGCCCGGTGAGGCCATTGAGGTAGAAGGTGCCGAGGATGTACTGCGCCTCGGCATCCCCCCCTTCCGCCAGCGGCCGCAGCGTGCGCAGCGCCTCGCTGAAGTTCTTGAGCCGCACGGCCGCCTTGACCGGCTCCAGGTGCTCGTCAGCCCGGGGCGGGGAGACGGCCGCGAGTGCGACCCCACTCAGCAGGGCGAGCAGCCAGAGGGCCGCGCGCTCAGGCCGTCCCATACTTGGTCTCCACCTCGATGCCGACCTTGCGCAGGAAATCCGAGGGCAGAACGCCCCCCGCGCTGACGATCACCGCGTCGTTTCGCAGGGAGACGACCTTCCCCTCGTGTTCGAGGGCCACGTGGTCGGTGCCGATCTGCTTGACGTTGGACTTCATGAGCACGTGCAGGCGCCCGGCGCGGGCGGCCTGCTGCACGCGCTCGCGGTTGCGCGCCTTGGCGCGGTCGAACACTTCGCCGCGATAGGAGAGGACGACCTGCTCGCTGCCGGCGGCGGCGATGCTGGCGGCGGCCTCGAGAGCGCTGTCACCGCCCCCCACCACCAGCACGCGCTGGTTCACGTACTGCTCGGCCTCGATCAGGCGGTACACGACTTTCGGCTGCTCTTCCCCGGGGACGCCGAGCTTGCGCGGCGAGCCGCGGCGGCCGATGGCGAGCAGGACCGTGCGCGCGCGATACTCGCCTTTGCTGCTGCGTACCCGGAACAGCTCGCCCTCACGGGTGATCTCCTCGACCCGCTCCTGGTAGCGGATCTGCACCCCGGTCTTGCGCTCGGTCTCCTTCCAGAACTGCAGCAGTTCCTCCTTATTGGTCTGCCGGAAGCTCACCTTGCCCACCAGTGGCAGGGTGGCAGGCGCGGTCATCACCAGCTTGCCGCGCGGGTACTGGAACACGCTGCCGCCGAGGGATTCCTGCTCGAGCGTCACGTAGCGCATCCGGCGCGAGAGCGCCGCGAGCGAGGCGGCGAACCCCGCCGGACCGGCGCCGACGATGAGGAGGTCGAGGGCATCCCCCGCAGCCCCCCCACGCCGTGCGCGCGCCGCGATCGCCTCCACGGCCTGGCGCCCCTGCTCGAGCGCATTGCGAATCAGGCCCATACCCCCCAGCTCGCCGGCCACGTAGATGCCCGGGACGGTGGACTCAAAGCTCGGGCTGACGAGGGGGATGTCGACGCCGCGGCGCTCGCTGCCGAACACCAAGGTGATCGCCTCGACCGGGCAGGCGGTCTTGCACGCCCCGTGTCCGATGCAGTCGCCCGGGCTGACCAGGACCGCGCGCCCGCTCACCAGGCCGAGGACCGCGTGGTGCTCCTGCTCGGGGCAGGCCTTGAGGCAGGAGCCACAGCCGATGCAACGCGCCGGATCGATGTGGGGGTGGAGCGAGGCGGGCTCGGCGCTGCCCATGCTGTCCTGCACCGCGATGCTGCGGGCTTCGATGCGACGCCGGCGCCGCACATGCCACACGAGCAGCAGCGCCACGGGAATGCCGTAGACGAGGTAGATCACCGAATCCATCCGCGCTCTTCTAGCACGCCACGCCGCTTGAGGACGAACAAGCGTATCGCGGCCGCTCGTTGCCACCGAGGGTACCTGCGGCCTGCACGATCCAAAGGTGTGACGGGGTGCACAAGAATGGGTATTTCCCCTACTTGTCCCCCCTCGCGACCCACCCGCACTCTAATCGCGGAGATACCCTGTTCAACTGCCTGTTTTCTCAGGAGTTATGTCGGTGAACGGAGACAACCTGTCTGTGAGTTCCGACATCGTGCATTGACTTTCAAACCGCGTACGCTCGCGCAGATTCGCGTCGTTCAGGTGTTGGTTTGAAGTGATGTCCTGGGCTTCCTTTGTACTTGGAGTGTTGGTTGGTGCGAGCGCCGGCCTCCTACTCGCGCGCCTCGTGCGCGGTCGCGCCGCGAGCTTGAGGCTCTCGGTGCGCCGCCCTTACCTCTACGTGCCCGCGCTCGGAGTCCTGGTCCTGCTCGCAGCCGGCGTCCTTTACTTCGCTCTGCGCTTTCCGCCGTCGCACGCGCTTCCCCACACGGTATCCGCGGCGGCCGCGGGCACCAGTGGTGAGTCCATGGACGCGGCGGTCGCAGGTCTTGAGGCGCGTCTTGCCCGCGGCGGCGGCTCGGATGCGGACTGGGATCTCCTGGCCCGAGCTTATGACTTTCAGGGTCGCCCGGAGGATGCGCGCCGTGCGCGGGCAAAACTCGTAAGCCCGTCGACCGCGCCGCCGCTTACCCCGAGCGCCCTGGCCGCGCAGGCCGCGAGCCTCGAGGGGCCCGCCCCCCGGGCCGAGGCGGGCGCACCGGAGCGCTCCGCGCCGCCAACCGATGCCGCCGGATGGCTGAAGCTCGCCGACGCACGCCGCGGCCAGCACGACTATGCCGGCGCTCGCGATGCCTACGGACACGCAATTGGACTTAAGGCGATGACTGCGCAGAGCTGGGCCGACTACGCCGATGTCTTGGCCTCGCTCGCCGGCGGCTCGCTCGGCGGAGCCGCCGGCGAGGCTATCGATCAGGCGCTCGTACTCGATCCGCACAACATCAAGGCGCTGTGGCTCAAGGCGAGTCAGGCGCATGAGCAGCACCGCTACCGCGAGGCGCTCGCGGACTGGCGTACCTTGCAGGCCTTGCTCCCCGCCGACAGCCCCGACGCCCGGATCATTGCCGGCAACATCACCGAGGACAGCGAGCTCGCCACTCCGGGCGCCGCGACCCAGACCGCGGATGTCGCGGTGGCGGGCACCGTCTCGGTCGATCCGCGGCTGCGGGGGCGTATCGCTCCCAACGCGGTGCTCTTCATATACGCCAAGGCCGCCGACGCACCCGGTCCGCCGCTTGCCGTGCTGCGTACCACCGCGGCCTCATGGCCGGTGAGCTTCCGGCTGGATGACTCGATGGCTATGCTGCCCTCGCGGCGCCTGTCGCAGTTCGACCGCGTCGTGGTGGAGGCGAGACTCTCGCGCAGCGGCCAGGCGACCCCGCAGAGCGGCGATCTCTACACCACGAGCGCGGTGCTCAAACCCGGCGCCGCGGCCGCCCTCGCCCTGACCATCGACCGGGAAATCGGCTGACGCCGCGTATGGCCGCCCAGCCGCATCCGCTACCCGAGGCCGACGAGCCCAGCGAACTGCGCGTGCGGGTGGTACGGCTCGGGGAGCTGCAGGGCAAACTCCGCGCCCCGCTCCCAGTGCCGCCGGCGGCAGCTCCCGAGCCCGTGCCGGTGGCCCAGCCCGGCCCTGCGGCCAGTGCGGCGATCGATTTTCTGGCTCCAGTCGCCGTGCCCGCTCCCGCCCCCGCGATGCCGGCTGCCGTGCCCGCGGCGCGTCCGGGCGTGGCACACCCCGAAGCGCGCACCGCGACCGTAACCCGCCGGGGGTTGAGCCCCGGGCGCGTGTTCACCGCCGGGGTGCTGGTGTTGCTGCTGCTGGGGTGGCTGCTTCCCACCGAGCACTACATCACGCCAAAGCGCGGTGCGGGCTATGCCCTCGGCATCATCGGCGGCAGCCTGATGCTGATCCTGCTCCTCTACTCGGCGCGCAAGCGCTACAGCTGGCTGCGCTTCCTCGGCGCGACGCCGAGCTGGTTCCGCTTCCACATGGTGTTGGGAATCCTCGGCCCGCTCTGCATCCTCTACCACGCCAACTTCAGCACCGGTGCAACCAACAGCAACGTCGCCCTCTTCTGCATGCTGACCGTGGCCGGCAGCGGCATCATCGGCCGCTATATCTACGCCCGGGTGCACCAGGGGCTCTACGGCCACAAACTGCAGCTCAGCGAGCTGCGGGCCGGTGCGGAGGGGCTGAAGAACCTGCGTGCCAGCGTGGGCTTCGTGCCCGAGCTGGTGGAGCGACTGGAGCAGGCCGAGCACCGACTGCTCAACGCCAGTCCGCGGGGGGCGATGCTCGGGTTCCTCAAGCCCCTCGTGGTCGGCTGCCTCAGCACGGGGCTGCGCTGGCGGCTGCACGGGTACGTGCGCAGCGCGTTGCGCGCGGGGGCGCGCAAGTCCTCGGTGCTGGCGAGCGAACAGCGCCGGCTGCGCGCGGTGGCGTGCGCCTACGTCGACCGGCGCCTGAGCGCCACGCGCAAGGTGGCGGGCTTCGCCGGATACGAGCGCCTGTTCTCGCTCTGGCACGCGCTGCACATTCCACTCATGTTCATGATGATCATCGCCGCGATCATCCACGTCATAGCCGTGCACGTGTACTGATCTCAATGCAGGGGGGCCGATGTCTCGGAGTATTGCTCCTGGTGATGCTGGGCGCCGTGGCGGCGCGGCGCGCTGACGCCGTCAATCCCGAGACCCTGCTCATGCCCGGCAAACTCAGCAGCGCGCACGCCAAGTACGAGGAGCAGTGCTCGCTGTGCCATGACCGCAGCGATCGCAACCGCCAGAGCGCGCTGTGCCTGGACTGTCACAAGGAGATCGCGCTCGATCTGCGCGAGCACAAGGGCTACCACGGCCGGCTCGCCGCCATGGACACCTCGCAGTGTCGGGCCTGCCACTCCGAGCACCGCGGCCGCGACGCGGATATCCGCAAACTCAGCCGCGAGCAGTTCAACCACGAGCTGACCAACTATCCACTGCGCGGCGCGCACCAGCGCGTCGCCTGCGATGCGTGCCACGCCGCCGGCCGTCCCTACCGCAGCGCTACGGAGGAGTGCGTGGGCTGCCACCACCGCGAGGATCCGCACGAGGGCCGGGTGGCGCGCAACTGCGCCACCTGTCACGACGTCGTGGCGTGGCGGCACGTCAGTTACGACCACGACAAGACCAGCTTTCCGCTGCATGACCGCCACCGTGACCTCCCGTGCCAGTCCTGCCACTTTGGCAACCACTACAAGGGCACGCCGCGCGAGTGCGTCTCCTGTCACGAACCCGACGACGTGCACCACGGTGAGCGCGGCGGCAAGTGCGCGGACTGCCACACCACCAAGGGCTGGAAGAACTCAAAATTCGACCATACGCAGGAGACCGGTTTCGCGCTCGAGGGCGTACACGACCGCATCGCCTGCAACGACTGCCACCGCAGCGGTAACCTGAAGGACAAGCTGCCGCGCGACTGCTTCGGCTGCCACCGCGGGCAGGATTCGCACGCCGGGCGGCTGGGGCGTGAGTGCGAGAAGTGCCACGGCAACGAGAAGTGGAAGCCGAGCACCTTCGATCACACGCGCGACACCCAATGGCCATTGGTGGGCCACCACGAGAAGCTCGGCTGCCACGCCTGCCACTCCGCGGTGCTGGCGCAGCAGAAGCTGCCGCACGACTGCATCGGCTGTCACCGCGCCAGCGATGTGCACCTCGGCAAGCTCGGGCGCGACTGCGAGCAGTGCCACACCCCGGAGGGTTGGCGGGCGAGCGTCAGTTTCGATCATGACCTGACCAGCTATCCGCTCGTCGGTCAGCACGTTACCGTGCCGTGCGAGCAGTGCCACCTCACCCGGCAATACCGCGACGTCGGCAAGGACTGCATCGACTGCCACCGCGCCGATGACGTGCACAAGGGCAATCTCGGCAAGGACTGCCAGCGCTGCCACTCACCCAACGGCTGGCGGCTGTGGGAGTTCGACCATGGACGCGAGACGGGCTTCGCGCTCGCCGGCGCGCACGGCAAGCTCGCCTGCGAGGCCTGCCACCGCCGGCCCGCGGACGAGGTGAAACTGAAGCAGGACTGCCTGTCCTGTCACGAGAAGGACGACGTGCACCTCGGGCAGTACGGCCGTCAGTGCGACCGCTGCCACACCACGAGCACCTTCAAGGGCGCCAAGGTGCACTGATGCCGCACACCTGCCCGCTGCACGCCCTGCGCGCAACGCTGCTCGCCCTCTTAGGTCTGCTGGGGGTCGGCGCCGCTTCCGCCGCCCCGCCCGATCGCGCGCAGTTCGACCACCTGACGACCGGGTTCGAGCTCATCGGCCAGCATCGCGACCTGCCGTGCGAGTCCTGCCACGCCAATGCCATCTTCAAGGGCACGCCCAAGGACTGCGGCGCCTGCCACGGCGTCGGCACCGCGATCCGCGCCACCGCCAAACCCGCGACCCACATCCTCTCCACGGACCGGTGCGACGCCTGCCACACCCCGATCGCCTTCCGGCCGGCGGTGAATTTCGACCACAGCCAGGCACGCGGCAGCTGCTCGACCTGTCACAACGGAGTGCAGGCGCAGGGCAAGGGACCGACTCACATCACCACCGATCTCGAGTGCGATGCCTGCCACACCACGCTTTCGTGGGGCGGCGCGATGTTCACCCACGCCGGGGTGACGGGCAACTGCGCGAGCTGCCATGACGGCGTGCAGGCCACCGGCAAGCCGGCCAACCACTTCCCCACCGGCCCGCCCAACGTGCCCTGCGAGGGCTGCCACTCGCCCACAAACTTTGTCACCTGGGCCGGCACCACCATCAATCACGCAGCGGTGACCGCCCTCAGCTGCGCGAGCTGCCACGAGACCGCCAACTACCGCGGCATGCACCCGAGCACGGCCAGCGCGGCCGCTGATTCGCGGCCGATGGCGTTTGATCCCAAACATCCGCCGACCGGGGACTGCGGCGGCTGTCACGACACGGTCTCGTTCGCCGCCGCGGCGATCAAGCCGGCCAACCACATTCCCACCAGCGCGCCGTGCATCCAGTGCCATACGACCCCGGGCAACAACGCGCTCTACTCGGTGGCCGGAGTGCATCAGGGGGTGAGCAGCTGCCTCGCCTGCCATGCCCCGACAGTGGCGCGGACTTTCGTCAACGTGACCATCGTCACCACCCCCGGCAACCACATCCCGATCGGCAGCCTCGATTGCAACGGCTCCGGATGCCACAGCACCGCCAACCTCAACCCGGGCGGTTTCAGGCTCGGCACTGCGAGCATCAACGCCCCGACGCTCGGCGCCGCCGGGCACGCGACCGTGGCGGGTGTCGCCAGTTGCCAGACCTGTCATGAGACGGCGCCGTATCTGGGCATGGTGGCCGGCACCGGCAGTGCGGCCGGTGACTCGCGTCCGCTGAGCACGCTCGATGCGCACCACCCCGCTACCGGCGACTGCGGCGGCTGCCACACGACCGCGCCCACCTTCGGCTCCAACATGACCGCGGGCAGCAAGCCCGCCAACCACATCCCCACCAACGCGCCGTGCACGCAGTGCCACACCGTGGCGAACGACTACACCCAGTACTCCATCACCGGCACTCACCAGGGTGTGACCGCCTGCCTGGCGTGCCATGCGCCGGCGGTGGCCGGTACCTTCGCCCACATCACCATCGTGACCAGCCCCGGCAATCACATCCCGATCGGCGGCCTCGACTGCAACGGCTCGGGCTGCCACACGCTCAGCAAGCTCGCCCCCGGCGGGTTCAACATCGGCGGCCCGACCATCAATCCGCCCTCGCTCACCGCGGCGGGCCATACCACGGTGCTGGCGGCGGTCCCCGCCTGCCAGACCTGCCACGAGAGTGCGCCGTATCTGGGCATGACCCCGAGCACCGCGAGCACCGCCGCTGACTCGCGGCCGTCCGCGCAGCTCGATGCGAGCCATCCGGCCACGGGTGACTGCGGCCAGTGCCACGTCACGACCCCGGTCTTCAAGACCAACGTGGTCGGCGGGGTAAAGCCGGCCAACCACATCCCGACGACCGCCGCCTGTCCGCAGTGCCACCTCACGCCGGGCAATTTCGCCTCCTATTCCGTCACCGGCACGCATCAGGGGGTGGGCGCCTGCCTCAGTTGCCATGCCGCCGCGGTGGCGGGGACCTTCGCCAACATCAAGATCGTCAGCACGCCCGCCAACCACTTCCCGATCGGAGCCCTCGACTGCAACGGCTCCGGCTGCCATACCACGAGCAACGTAAATCCGGGCGGCTTCAAGCTCGGCAATCCGAACATCAACACCCCAACGCTCACCGTGGCCGGCCATAACACGGTCAAGGCGGCCGTGGCCGGCTGCCAGGCGTGCCACGAGACCGCCCCGTACGCGGGCATGGTGGCGAGCGGTGCGACGGCGGGAGACTCGCGCCCCTCGGCCGCGCTCGACAAGGCCCACCCCACGAGCGGCGACTGCAGCGGCTGCCACACCACCACGCCGACCTTCGCCCTGAATCAGACTGGCAACGCCAAGCCCCCGAACCACATCCCCACCGCCGCCCCCTGCGCGCAGTGCCACACCACCGCCGGCAACTATTCGCTCTATTCGCGGCCGGGCGTGCACCAGGGGGTGAGCACCTGCCTCAGCTGCCACGCGGCGAGTGTGGCCGGCACCTTCGCCAACATCTCGATCACGACCACGCCGGCTAACCACATGCCGGTCGGCTCGCTCGATTGCAATGGCGCCGGCTGCCATACCACGGCGAACGTGAACCCCGGCGGCTTCCGCATCGGTGCCGCCAACGTGAATACGCCGACGCTCACCGTCGCTGGCCACGCCACCGTCGCCAAGGCAGTGGCCGGCTGCCAGAGCTGCCACGAGAGCGCGCCTTACGTCGGCATGGTGGCCAGTACCGCCTCGGTGGCGGGCGACTCACGCCCGATGGCGCTCGACCCGGCGCATCCGGCGAGCGGTGACTGCAACGGCTGCCACACGACGACCCCCACCTTCACCAGCAACGAGTCGGGGGGGAGCAAGCCGGCCAACCACATCCCGACCACGGCCCCCTGCACCCAGTGCCACACCACCGCGGGCAACTATGCGGCGTACGTCATGGGCGCGACCGGGCATGGCGGCATCACCAGCAACTGCGCGCAGTGCCACGCCTATGGACGCAGCTTCTACAACATGGCGCCGCCGACTCTGAAGGAGCCGCCGTCGGGGCCGAGCGGCCACATCCCCGCCGTGCCGCCCAACGGCACGGCCAGCATCGCCTGCGAGCTGTGTCACTCGCCGACCGTGTTCACCAGCTTCTCCGGCACGGTGATGCGCCACGCATACGTCACCGCGATGCCGTGCATGAGCTGCCACGAATACAACATGAACTGGAAGACGAACGGGGGACTTTGGACCCGCCCCTCGCCCAACCACCACGGCGGCCAGGACTGTGGCGGCTCGGGCTGCCATAGCCCCCGCGACAGGCGCGCCGTGCGGCCGGTGGCGGCCGCTACCTCCCAAGCCCCGGCGGCGACGCGCGGCAGCTCGCCGCATGCCACCGCGGCGACGAGCGCCGTGCACCCCGCCGTGAGCACGGCGTGCGCGAGCTGTCACGCAGGGACACAGGCAGCCGGCAAGCCTGCCGGCCATCTGGCGAGCAGCGACAGCTGCGGGGCGTGCCACGGCCTCACGGCCTGGTTGCCGGTGCTGCGGGTCGACCACGCCCAGGTGCGCGGCAGCTGCGTGTCCTGTCACGACGGGACGACGGCCGCCGGCAAGTGGCCGCACCATCTGCCCACCAGCACGGCCTGCGAGAGCTGCCATACCACCAACGCCTGGACACCCGCCCGTTTCGATCACGCGGCGGTCGCACCCCACACCTGCGTCAGCTGTCACAACGCGGTCCGCGCGATCGGCCTGCCCCGTACGCACATCCCGACTGCCCAGCCGTGCGACACCTGCCACGGCACCCTCGCCTGGGTGCCGGTGCGCTTCGACCACAGCACTGCGCTCGGCGCCTGTGCCGTCTGTCACAACAACGCCGGCGCGGTCGGCATGCCGCCCGGCCACCTCGCGACGCGCCGCGACTGTGGAAGCTGTCACAGCTACCCGGACTGGGGAGCGGTGCATTTCCGCCATACCAGCGCCGCCTACCCGGGCGAGCACCGTGCCGCCCTTGCCTGCACCGCCTGCCACGCCTCGGGGACCGAGCAGGTGAGCTACGCGAACCCCGCCGGCGCCGGCAGCTGCGGGGGCTGCCACAGCAAGGACTTCCGCCCCGCCGCCCACCCGCGCACCAAGGCGCAGAGCTACAGCGCGAGCGAACTGACCAACTGCAGCGGGGCCTGCCACGTCTACGGCGCAGGCCTGCCGCCCCCTCTCCTCAAGAGCCAGCCAGGACCGTATCACCGAGTGACGGATGCGACGTTCAAGCGCTGAGCCGATCCCAGCGCCTGTCCTCCTCGGCCTGCTGCTCCTCGCCGCCTCGCCGGCGGACGCGCAGTTCAGCGCGCAGGCCGTCACGCGCCTCATCGAGGTGATCGAGGTCAACGAGCACGAGGACCAGGCGGACCTGACCCTGGTCTTCAACTGCTCGATGCGCTTCGTGAACAGCGTCCCCGCGAACGAAGGCCGCGAAGTCCACATCCAGCTCGCGCCACTGCCTGACTGCGGGGTCGGGCCGCTGGCACAGATCTCCAGCGAGATCCTCCCCATCTCCGGCGGCGGCGGAATCGTGCTCGCCGGCCGGCTCGAGTCGCTCGCCCCCGGGCAGGTGACCCTGAGCCTCACGTTCGCCCGCAACGAGCGGTTCGTGCTGGCGCAGGGGGTCGATCCGCGCGGCCTGCGATTACGGCTCATCGACCGGGGCCGGGGGCGCGGCAAGGTACGCATCGGCGAGCTCAACGAGGCGGTCAGCAACTTCGCCATCAACCTCGATTCCCAGCCGAAGCCCTTCGACCCCGCCGAGATCGAGCGCGCCCACGAGCGCCTGCGGGCGCCCGCGTTCGTCTCGGAGACGGTGGTCGAGGGGGAAAAGTGGTACCGCCTGCGCGTGGGGCCTATCGCGCGCCGCACCGAGGCGGACCGGTTGCTCGCTCAGGCGCTCACCGACTACCCGCGCGCCTGGCTGGCGATCGGTGATGACGCGGTGACCAGCGAATCCCCGCTCGGCGCACCCGCCGCGGCCCCGCCGCCCCCGGTGGAGAAGCCCGGCAGCGACCCTGCGCTACCGGAGACGCAGCTCAAATCGCTGCTCAGCGAGGCCCGCGCGGCCCTGGCCGCGCGCGATTATCCGCGCGCGATCACGCTGCTGACCCGGCTGCAACGGCAGCCAGAGTTTCCGGGGCGGGCCGCGGCACAGGAGCTGCTCGGGCTGGCGCGCGAGCGCTCGGGCCAGCTCGCGCACGCCAAGGCGGAGTACGAGGAGTACCTGCGGCGCTACCCGCACGGCGAGGCCGCCGAACGCATCACTTTCCGACTGAAGATTCTGCGCGCGGCGGAGGCACGGGCACGCACCGGCCGGCTGGTGGCAGGCGAGGCCGGCGGCTGGCATGTCAGTGGCGGTTTTGCCCAGCTGGCCCGCTACGACGGCACGCGCGTCTCCAACGGCGCCCCCCCACCGAACACCGTGCCGCTCGCCACCCAGGACACGACCAACGAGAACGCGCTCTTCACCGACGTCGACCTGCTGGCGCGGCGGCGCGGGGAGAGCTACGACTGGGTCGGACGTCTGAGCGCCGGCTACGACAAGGTCTTCGGCCAGACGAGCTTCGGCAATGCCACCCGGGTGAGCCTCGCCTCGATCGAGGTGCTCGACCGGCCGCTGGGCCTGCTCGCCCGGCTCGGCCGCCAGGCGCATAACGAGGACGGCATCCTCGGCACCTTCGACGGGCTGTTTCTCTCGTGGCAGTTCCGCCCCTCCTGGGCGCTGAACGTCGCCGCCGGCTATCCCGTGGAGCAGCTGAACGTCGCCCCGCAGTCACAGGAGCGCTTCGAGAGTCTGGCCCTGGCGTACACCCCGCCGAATGCGCATTGGGATGGGAGCCTGTTCGCGGCCGTGCAGCAGTTCGACGGCTTCAAGGACCGGCGCGCGGTGGGGGCCGAGTCGCGCCTCCTGAGCTCGCGCGGCTCGCTGGTCGCGGTCATCGACTACGATGTCTTCTATCACGCGCTCAATACCGCGAGCGTGCTGGGCACCCTGCAGCTGCCCTCGCGCTGGACGGTCAGCTTCGACGCCGAGCGGCGCAACTCGCCGGTGCTGACCACCCGCAATGCACTGATCGGCCAGCCCTTCACCGACCTCAACCAGCTGCTGCAGGAGCTGACCCCGGACCAGATTTACCAGCTGGCACGGGATCGGACGCCACAGACACAGAACTACAGCGCGACCGTGAGCCGGCCGCTCGGCCAGCGCTTCACCTTCAGTGCCATCGTCGCGGCGAGCGAGACCGCCGCGACCCCCGCCTCGGGCGGCGTGCCCAGTGAGCCGGCCACCGGCCTGCTGCTCACCTACCAGGCGCAGCTCTACGGCTCGGACCTCTGGCACGCCGGTGACTTCAACGTCGTCACCCTCACCCACGGCAACACCGAGCTCGGCGTCATCGACTCGGTGAGCCTCAACAGCCGCTTTCCGATCGGCGGTGCCTGGCGCCTCGGCCCGCGCCTGACCATCGACCGCCTCAACGCAAGAGCCGAGGGGACCAATCAGCTGAGCTACCTCCCCTCCCTGCTGCTCGACTGGCAGCGCAGCAATCGTCTGCTGCAGGTGGAGGCCGGCGGACAACTCGGCCACCGCGAGGCGGTGCTGCAGCTTGCCACCGGGCAGTTCGTGCAGACGCAGAACACCTCGCGCTACTATGTCAGCGTGGCTTACCGCATTGGCTTTCAGCATTGAGGCGGGTGCAAGTGCGCGCGGCACTGGGCGCCCTGCTTGCCCTCGCTGCGCCGCCTTATGCCGCCGCCGCCAGCCATCCGCCGCGCGAATACCTCGACGAGGAGACCGCCGCCACCGTGACGGTGGTCGACGAGCCACTGGTGTTCGCGTTCGCGCGGCGTGATCTCGCCGCCAATGCCCGTGACTACGTGACGCTCGCCCCCGCGGCGGTCAATCGCATGGGCACGGTCAGCTACGTCCTGATCGCGTATTTCTGGTCCACCATCGACCCGCGCCTGCGCGAGGACACCCCTGCGGCAGCCACGCAGGTGACGCTCCTCGCCGATGACCGCCAGATCGAGCTGCACCCCAAGGGCTCCAGCGCGCACGAGGCCGGGATCGGCATGGCGGTGCACGCACCGCCGGGGATGGACGCGCACCCCGAGGCGTACGCCACCGACCTGTCCGTGATCCGTTTCCTCGCCGAATCGCGCCACCTGGCGCTGCGGATGGACACGGGCAATACCGTGCTCGATTACGAGCTGTGGGAGGACCGTCGCCCCGCCCTGCGCGATTTCGTGCGCCACATGAACGGTGAGGATTGAGTTTGGCGGCCACGCTCAAGGAAGCGAACCGAGGTCGCTGAGCGGTCCTGCCTGCGAGCTCACCTCGTCCATGAAATGCGACTCGCGGTCCGCCGCCACGGCACCAAGCCTTAAGAGCTAGCGCGTCGCCAAAGTCTCCCCGCCCGATGGCCCGGACAGACCTCGGTATGTCTGCAGCAGCTCATCGGGGGTGACGAAGCCGTCGATGCGCACCCACGGCTGATCGGGCGCGCGTCGCAGTAGCGTGACCGGGCTGTGACTCATCTTGTCGCCGCGCCAGACGTTAAAAGCACGCTGGGCCGCCAGGCTCGCCTCCAGCGTGCCCGTGTAGTGCTGCCAGCCGGGACCCGCATGGAACTTGCGGGCGTACTCGCGCAGTCGCGCCGGCGTGTCCTCCTCCGGGTCCACCGAGATCGACATCAGATGCACCTGCTCGCTGGCTGCACCGAGCTTCTGTTGGAATTGCGCGAACACCTGGCTCATAACCGGACAGATGGAGCTGCAGGTCGTGAACACGAAGTTGAGCACGACGGGTCGACCGTCGTTCACCTCCTCCGGCAGCGACACGGTCTTGTCGTCATCGCGCACCAGGAGAATGGCCGGCAGCGTGTAGCGGGAGGTCGTGATCAGGGTGTGGCGGGCTGGCGCGGAGTTGACTGCAGCCTGCGGGCCGGGGACCCCCCCGGCGCTCGCCGGGGGCGGCAGCAGCGTCACGAGCGCAAGGACCGAGATCATCACCCAGCGAGTCAGGTCGTGGTTAGCGTGCACCGTGGCGCGCGATGCCAACATGCTTTCCTCTTCTGTCCGGGATCGCGGCTGGATCCCGCCTGTGACAACGATAGTTGCCCGCCCAGCCAGCCGCAGTTACGCCCATTACTGAGTGGTGGCCGCCCCTGACCCTACCGGGCAGGGGGCCTTTACTGGAGCGGCCGCTGAGTGAAAACCCTACCGCGGGCAAGAACCGCCGCTCGGGGCCGGCTACGGGGTGAGCCAGGCGCTGTCGGCGACCAGTCGATCCCCCGGGACGTCGCTGAAATGCGCGATATAGCCGCCCTTGGAGGCAAACCGTTGGTTGATGGCGAGGGCCAGGTGCGGGTAGTACCCCGTCATGATCCGCCGCTCCAGCATGCCCTGGAGCTGCTCGATCAAATAAGCTCGCGAAGCACTGTCGGCCATGTGGTTGTTCAGGACATCCGCGATCAGGCTGCAGGCGAGATAAGTGTCCGCCTGGGCCTGTTGGGCGAGCACGGGGATATGGCGGAACTTGAACCACCCCAGCGGGTAGTCGAGGCGCACGCCGCGCCGGTCCGGCAGATCGAAGGGGTAAGCGAGATGGGTCTGCGGGCGCCAGGCGGCAGGCAAGGGGGTGCTCTCAAGACCTCCCATCAGTCCTGAGACGTAGACAATCTGCGATCCCCGCGGCGCGGGCCCCAGTGCGGCGATCTCCCCCGGGCGCAGCCACAGCACGATGACGTCCGACCGGGCGGCGGCGCGCAATGCCGCGGCGAGACCCCGCCCTGCCGGACCCGGCGGCAAGCTCTCGCTCCGTACGCTGATGCCGTGCTGCTCGAGCTGTTTCGCCAGTGCAGCCGCGGCCGGCTCGCCGCTGTCCCCCGCCCGGTAGATCTGCTGCACCAGCCGCGGCGCGACTTGGTGATCCGAGCCGACGATGCTTTGCCCGATTAGCTGCGCCTCGAGCAGCACCCCCTTGGAGAAGTACACGGAATAAAAGTCGCGGTCGGCGACGACCGGCACCTCGACGTTGGGAAACAAGCAAGGGAGCGCCTGCTCCTCACAGAACTCATGCACCGGTGCCCAGTTGCTGCCACCCACCCCAGAGAGGACCGCGAATACCGGCTCCTCGGTCAGGAGCTTGTCCAGTTGCGCGCGCCAGGACGAGGCGGGGCCGGTAAGCTGCCACTCATGCAGCTGCCAGCGACGCTTGGCCATGTACATGCTCTTGCTGTAGGCGGTCTTGTCGGAGGTCCACATCCGCGGACTCGGACCGAAAGGAAACTTGTTCTTTTCGGCGAAGAACTGCTCGAGCACCGTGCGCACACCCTCGCGCTTGGCAGGGTCCGCATCCGGGGTGAACACGGTCGCAAAATGCAGCACTGAATCGGTCACGCCCGGCACCCGGTGTACCGCCAGCTTCTTCAGGTACTCGATCAGGGCGGCCATGTCCGAATCACCGATAGTGAAGCGCGGCATCAGGTAGCTCAGCTGCCGCCCGGTGGGATCGACCCCCTCGCGAATCGCGCGCGCCAGGGTGGCGTCGGTGTACGGCTCACGATGGCGCATGCTCTCGACGTAGGGCAGCACGGGCTCGGCGGGACCATGGGTATGCTCATGGAACAGATAGTCCCCCGTGATCGGCGGGGTCGAGAGGTTGCCCTCGCGCGAGCCGAGCCCGCTGCGCTGGTGGCAATTGACGCACGCCGCATCGGCTGCGTGGGCGGTGGTGCCGGCTTCGCGGGTACCCTCCAGGGGCGCACCGGAGCTCAGTATCCCGCGCAGATAAATGGACTCACCGACGCTGGCAGCGGAGGGGGTGCCCCCATGCGCGGCCGTCGCAAGCATCGCGAGCAGCAGCAGCTTCGTGGCCGCCACCCGCCAGGCGTTCATGGGGAGTCGGGAGCGGGTCCGGCTTGCTGGCCCGAGGCGGCTGCCGGACTTGCGCCTGGGCTCGGACTCTGCCGCGGCATCCGCAACTGCGGACCCCACGAGCCGCCGGTGCCAAAGCGCGCGGTGTGGCGCGGACGCGGCGCGCTCGGATCGCCAAACATTCGATCGTCCAGGGGTGGATTGAGAACGACTTTCTCGATCACCATCCGGTCGCGGGCGCTCGGCGGTCCGGAGCCGGTCTCGATGATCGAGGGAATCTTGAGGTTTTCGTAGGTCTTGTAGTCACGGTAGATGACCGTCACCACCCGCGCCGGGATACCCTTCACCGGACCATCTGTCGTGCGGTCATAACGAAGCTCGAGGAAGCTCGCCGCATCGATCCAGATTTCATCCCGCTCGCCCGAGATCAGCCGCAAGCCCAGGCGATACGCGTCGCGACCCTCGAGCTCGTCAACGCCCTCGAGCGTCACGACATTACCCTTGGTTGCGTAGTCGATCAGTGGGCTCTCGATGCCCGGGGCGCTCTGTGAGAACTTCAGCTCATCTGGGGTATAGCGTTGAGCTCGGGGCCCTCCCTCACGCCCCGGCACCAGCTTCCAGCCCTGCAGGCCGTTGAACATGCGGGCCGTACGCTGGCCCATCGCGTCGATCTCCAGGCGTGTTCTGTTGGGTCGCTTTTGCTCGAGCACGAACAGCACGCTGGGAACTGGAGCATGAGTGCTCTCTATGTGCCCCGACCATTCCATGGTCTCGATCTTGCGCCAAGCCTCGAGTCCGCCGCGCGCGGCCACGTTTCTCGCGATAATCTGCTCGACGCTGAGTTGCAGGGGAACTGTTTTGAGTTGAGCCAGCGCTGCCGCGCTCAAGGCCGCCGCGAGCACAGCAAGCGTGGTGATGCGCAAGGAACGCAAGCCCATCCGCGCGATCACAGCAGCCATACACTGCATGTACCCACTCGCCATGCTAGGGCGGCCAAGGCCGGTGCTACGCCTTTGGCTTGGTGAACCGCGAGTCGTCCAGTTTTGGGTTCACGGCGATCTTCTCGATCAACATCTTGTGCGTCTCGGGGTAGCCGTCGACGGCAGTCTCGAGGCTGCTCGGCACCATCAGTCCCTGCACCGACTTGAAGTCACGCTGCGTGACCCACACGGTGCGCAGCTTGCCATCCATGCGACGCGGCGTACCCTCGACCTTCACGTCGAGGAAAGTGTGGGTATCGATCCAGACGTGCTGCGTGGTGCCGTTCCGCAGGGTCAACTTCAGCTTGTAGGCGTTTTGCCCGTCCACCTTCTCGACGCCCTCGAGCGCCAGCTTGGTTCCCTTGGCGGCGTAGTCGAGGAGTGGTCCGTCCATGTCCCATTTGCCCTCCGAGGCTTTGAGCTGCTCGGCGGAGAACGGCTCCCAGTCATCGCGATTGAGATACGGCCGCTTGAGCCAGCCTTCTTTGCCGTCGTACACCTGTACCGCGGTTTTGCCGGCGAACTCCAGCTCGATGCGCGACTTGCCGGGGCGCTTCATCTCGAGCACGAAGGGCAGCTGCACCTGCTGGGTCACCGGCGTGTTGGTCTGTTCAGCAGCGCCTTGGCCATGTCCAGTGGACTTTTTCTTGTTGGCCCACATCTGCTTGACGTAGTTCTCGCTGCGTGCCATCGAATCGCCAACGCCCGCATCCATCTTGCCGGACCAAGACATCGTCTGCACGGCGTGCCAGGCGGCCAGACCACCGCGAGCAGCCGCGTTGCGCTCCACGATTTGCGCCGCCGTCAGGTTGGCTGGGGCGGCCGGCGCCGCCGGCTTGACTTCGGCTGCCCAGGGGACGCTTGCAGCTCCCAGCGCCACACAGGCTGCCAGCAGCGCAACCTTGTTCTTACTCGACATCTTCGAAACTCCTTGTAAGTCCCAATCCTCAATCCACCATGAGGCCTTCGGCCCTAAAGGTGCCGATCACCACATTAACGCGATCGCCGTGCTTGACGGTACGGCCCTTGTTCGAAAATGCGATCCAGTAGGATTTCCCGAGCTCAGGAATTGCGCTCTGTCGAAGTTGCCCGATCTTTTCCATGCTAGGGACGACCAGGCTCACCCCGGCTCGCGGATCGATCAGGGAAGGCGCGAGGTTCTTGTCGTTCAGCAGGCTGGCCCGGTCGGGGTCCACCACGCGGTACGTGAAGCGCACCAGCTCACCAGATTCCATCAGCCGAACGTTGAGGGAATCGATGCCCCAGACGTACTTGTAGAACTGCCCTGCCCGGCCGGCGAAGCGGTTAGGCCGGTAGGGATCCACGGCGGCGGCGGGTTTGGCCTGGGTCGGGCTGGGTGCCTTGGCTCGGGCCGACGGCGTGCTCTGGGCCAGCACGACCGAGGCCAACAGGAATCCGGATACGAGTGCCGCGCAGGTGCGAAGCCCCGGCGAGGGCCTGCAGTGATTCGAATGCTCCATGCTGCTCGCCCTATCTTAGGTCCTGGGGGGTATCCGTGGCGATCATCGAAGTCGTCGGAGATAGGCTGTCCGAGCTCGCCGCGGGCTCGTGGTTGCGGCGGCCGCGGTCTGGCCGCCGCCGACGCCCGCTATTGGTCATGCTTTGATTTTTCGTCCTTGGGGGGCGGGCTGCCGATCATTCGGTGACACTGCTGCGCCAAGTCCTCGTGCTCCCCTACCTTGCGGGCGGCGTCGATGACCGCATCGCGCGCTTGCCTGAACGCGGGTGTGTTGACCCCCGGGGCATTCATCTCATGAGGCGTGCCTTCGCCAAAGACGATCAATTCCTCACGCAGTGTCTTGAAGAATACGCGGTCCCGCTCGTCCGCCTTGGCGCACAAAGTGAGTACCGCATCGATGTGCCCCAGGGTCGTCGCGTCCAGGGTACTGGACGAGGCCGGCGCGCTGGCCGGCGCGCTCGCCGGCGCGGTGGCCGGCGCGGTGGCCGTCGCCGCTGCCGCGACCAGTGACATGGCAGACGCGGCACCGATCAACATCAGTAACTTGAGGTTCATGTTCGGGTCTCTCGTAACTTTGGCCTAGTTCGCCGGGAAGGTAGGACTGGTTTGCGTCGTCGTTGCTCCGCCGCTATCAGTGATGGTCACCGCGAGGTTCGCGGTGCTGACATTGGTCGGCACCCAGCGCACGTTGATCGTGCAGCTGCCTCCGCTCGCCACGGCCGCGCCCGCCGTGCAAGTACCGCCCGGCTGAATCGACGCGGTCCCGGTTCCTGTACCGCTGACCTTGGTGATGGTGGGCGCGGAAGAGAGCGTGATGGCGGGACCGGCGTTGTGCACGGTGACGGTGCCGTTCTTAGTGGTGAGCCCCCCTCCGTTCAAAGCAGGTGCCGGGCCGGTGAAGGACACCGCAGGCACCCCGGTGCCGCTCAGGGCCACGCTCTGAATACCCGCACCGTCATTGACGTTCAACGTCGCCGTCCGGTTGCCGGCTGCGGCGGGCGTGAACGTGACCCCTACCGTGCAGGTCAGGCCCGACGCAACGACCGCACCTGCGCAGGTGTTGTTTACCAGCTTGTAGTCACCGGCGTTTGCGCCGCTCAGCGTGACCCCGCCTGCACCGATGCCGACCTGGCCCGCGCCATTGTTGGTGTAGGTGAAGAGGTGGGATGCGCTGGTGGTGCCGATCACCTGGTTGCCGAACCCGCCCGTGCCGCCGATCGCCGTATTCAGGGCCGTCCCGATGAGGGTGACGGTCGGGTTCGCGGACGAACCGGCGAGGTTGAACGTGCCTGTCTGCATCCACGGAACGTTGAACCCAAGGAACAGGTTCTGCGCGTTCGGTAAGAACGTGATCGCCACCGTGCACGTGCTCGGCGTGCCGTTGGCACTGGCCGCCGGCAGAACGGTGCCGTTGGTGCACGTGGTCGCCGCCCCGCTCACGATCTGGAACTGCGTCGGCATCGTGATCGAATTCACGGTCACGGGCGTGCTCTGGTAGTTAGAGAGAGTCGCGATCATCGGCGCGCTCACCTGCCCCACCTGCGTGTTGGGGTAGGTCAGCTGCCCGTTGATCCCGAACACGCCCTTCGGCGTCACGTCCACCGGGAACAGGATCGCCGTGCCACTCAGGGCAACGTTCGTCGTGAGCCCGGCTGCGGTCAACGCCAGGTTGGCCGGCCTGTTGCCGCCCAAGCCTCCGACCGCCTGCGGGTTGAATGTCAC
Source organism: Gammaproteobacteria bacterium (assembly GCA_019247195.1). Classification (GTDB taxonomy): domain Bacteria; phylum Pseudomonadota; class Gammaproteobacteria; order Steroidobacterales; family Steroidobacteraceae; genus 13-2-20CM-66-19. Next base: position 12,002 of record JAFAPI010000049.1, on the reverse strand, counting down.
ATTGACGACGCAGGTCGCTGCCGAGGCAATGGCGGCGTTGACCGTGCAAGTCGTCCCGGCCGCAATCGCGTACTGGCCGGGGAACGCCCCGTTCAGGCTCAGCGCGGTGATCGTCATCGGCACCGGCTGGTTGTTTCGCACCTGCAGCTGCCGCGACACGCTCACCGTGTTCACCACGGTGTTGGGGAAGCTCAGCGACGCCGGGTTGGCGCTATAGAGCGGTCCGGTCCCGGTGCCGGTGAGCGAGGCCGTCAACGCTCGTTGGCTGTTGGCGATGGACAGAGTCGCCGTCCTCGGGCCGAGCAGCGAAGGCGTGAAGGTCACCCCGATCGTGCACTGGGCACCCGGCGCGAGGCTGCTGCCGCAGGTGTTGCTCGCGATCGCAAAGTCCGCCGCGTTCGGCCCCGTCAGGCTGCTGGCGATGCCGCTAACCAGCACCCCGTTCGCGGGGTTGCTCAGCGTCACGACCTGACTGGCGCTCGTCGCGAACAGTGCCTGGTTGCCGAAGCTGAGCGGATTCGGCGCGAGTGAGAGCTCCGTGTACTCCACCGCTCCGATGTCATAGCCGCTACCGGAGGGCCGTGGGTTGCCGAAGAAATCGGTGCTCGGGGCACCCAGCGAGGCGCCCGCGGCGACGGGGATGCTGTCGATGGCCGGTGACGCTGCATTCAGCGAGTAATTGCCGAGTGCTGCGCCGCCGCCGTAATTACCGTCCGCACCCTTGACTGACGGATTCGTGAGCGACAGGGGGCCCCATCGCACATTGATCCAGTTGTTGCCCTCATCGACCGTGGCCACAGGCGTGAGGTTGAAGATCGGGTTCGGTACGGTCGCATCCGAGATCCCCGGCGGCACGGCCCACCCACACCCGCCCGTCACGCTGCAGGCCTCGGGCGGCTGCCGCGAGCCATTGCAGTACTGGCTGACGACGCTCGGGTCGGTTCCTTGATTGTTCGCGCCCGGATAATCCGCCGCATCCGTCAGCACCGAGTAGACCGGATTGAGGGTCACGCCCGAGGCATGGTTGCCCGGCCCGGTATCACCGCGTACGCCGATGTCCCAGTAGCCGGCCGCAGGACTGCCCGGATTGCCGTTCGCCGCCGTCTGCGTGCAGCTGCCTGTCGTCAGCTGATTGCCGGCCAGGGTGTTGTTAAAGGCGTTGTACAGCGACACCACGCTCTGCTGGAACTGCGGGCTCACCGCGCCGGATGCGATGTAGTACGACTGGTTCTGCCAGAACAGGTTGTTGTTCAGCGCCGGGTACGAGGCGTTCTTGCAGCTGCCGTTGGTGGCCGAGGTGCCTGGGGCGTAGTGGTTCGCCGGACAGACGATCGTGCCTAGGTTCGCGAGCAGGATCGCGCTGTCGTTGATGCTCACCAGTCCGGCAGGCTGGGGCGTCGAGGTCGTGATCTGCACCTTGCAGAAGCCATTGGCACCGGTTTGCCCCGGGGGACAGTTCTGGGTGCTGGCGAGTGGCGCTCCCAGGGTGTTGGTCAGAACACCGGCCGAGGCGGTGGTCACGTTCGCGACGATCGTGTTGTTCACGATGTCCATGTTGAGCGCATCCAGCAGCGAAATGCCGCCGCCATCCCAACCCGCGACGTTGTCCGCGATGATGTTGTTGGTCACGAGCACGTGGTGCCACTGGCTCGGAGTCTGGGGGAAAGCGATCACGTCGGTGCCGTTCACGTTCTGGAAGGCGATGCCGCCACCGCTGCCGCTCTCCGCAGCGTTGCCCATGATGAGATTGGCGTTGATCACGAGTCCTGGACCGACGCCGTCGCTCGGTGCGATCTGTCCCAGCGGGCTGACGCAGTCCTGGTCACTGTTGCTGCCGCAGGCCGGATCCACGTCCGGGGCGCCCATGACCACCAGGCCGCCACCGTTGGTGGGAATGGTCGGGTTGGTGCTCTGATTGAACAGGATCCAGTTGTGCTCGATGTCGCCGTTCTTGCTGAAACCCAGGTGCCCAACACCACCGCCGTCGCCGTTGGACAGGTTGCCGCACACCCAGTTGTAGTTGAACTTGTAGTAATCGGAGCCGGTGCAGATGCTCACACCGCCCGCCCCGGCCGGCGTGGCCGAGAACAGTTCGTCGCCCGTGGAGTTGTTCAACGAGACGTAGTTGTGATGCACATTCACATTGGTGTCCAGGCAGTACGGCAGCTGGACGCCATTCACCGGGGAAGTCTCGCAGGACCCTGGCGCGACGTTGGCGGCGCCCCCCTGGGTGGCGTTCGGCGGGAATTCGCCAAGACCGATATTCATACCGCCGGAGAGGGTCCCGGCGTTGTTATAGACCCGATTGTTGGCGATCTGCAGGTTATGCGCCCAGGCGTGCACGAAGATGCCGCCGCCCCCCTGCGAACTGTTGGTAATACCGAGCCCATCGATGCTCGAGGGGTTGCACTGGAAGTTGCTCGGATAGGTTCCGTCGCAGTAGGTGCTGCTGTTACCGGCGGTGAAGAGTGTCGTGCCGTCGGGGAAGCCCAGGGTGAGAGACGGGTCGAATGGGTTCGACGGGAAGTGGACCCCCTTGCCGACCACGGTGATGCCGGCGCCCTCGAGGGCGCCCATCAGAGTGGGCTCTTGCAACAGCTGGGCGAGGTTACCGTTGCCGGAGGCGTCCCAGCCCACCACAGCCTCGAAGGCGATTCGATCCACCTGCGGGTTAAAGCTGGTCGGATTGAACCCAACCCAGCCCGAGCCGCAGGACGGGTCGAAGCTGTTGGGGGTGCCATCGGTTCCCAAGCCGAACAGGCATGCCACCCGTGCACGCCACGGCGTCAGTTTACCGGCCGGTTGGGTATTCGCATTGATGACACTCGCGGAGGCGCCAACGCCTTGCAGGCGGACCGGCTTCCACATCACCACGAGCTCGTTATGGGCCGCCACGGAGGCGGGCTTGCCCGCGGTCGCCGGTACCGCGGGGTCGACGATGATCAGGTCGCCGGGCTTTGCGGTGTCGATGGCCGTCTGGATCGAAGCGGAAGCCGCGACATGCGTCGGCGGCTTGCCACCAACCGTCACGGTGATGGCATCGATCGATTGCTTGGAGTTGGAGGGCTGGCCCGCCGGGGCGGTGTTGGCCGTGGTGATGAACAGCTGACCGCACTGGGCCGGAGGTGGCGGATTCACGGCCGCTCCCGGGCCGCCATAGATCGGCTGCTGCTGCAGCGGGCAGGCCGGCAGGTTGGCCGGCACCGTGCCGGTGATGGTCGTATCACTCCAGGTGACATTGGTGAGCGGATATGACTTGGCGTCGGCACCGATCAGCACCACGGTGCCAGCCTGTGAGCCAAAGCCGTAGTGGCGATTCACCGTCTTCTGGTTGTAGGGCGCCGTCGTCGCCGCCGGTCCGCTGTAGGCATAGTTCGGCACGGGGGCGTCACCGAGTGCGGTGATCGTGAGCTGGCGGGCACCGCTCGCACTGACCCACGGGCCGACGTTACCGTCGCCGTCCACTTCGCTGATCGCAGGGGTCGCGTCGGGCTCGGCGCAGTCGACGTTGTTGTAGCCTGCCCCAGCGAAGGCCGAGGTCGGAACCACCGGGGTGTCCAGGTACTGGGTGGTGCCCGGCATGAAGGGCAGCTCGTAGCAGAACTGGCTATAGCCGTGGGTGAAGAGCGGATCGGTGATCTGCTTGCCGTTGGTGGGCGAGCCCGGCCGGGTGTCCGTGATCGGGCCCGGGTCATTCATGCAAAACACCATCATGGTGGGTGCATAGCCGGTCGGATTGGGCGGATTCACTTCCCAGGTCGAGTAGGTCATGCCGTTGTAGGCACCCCAGTGGTCGGCGTAGACCCGGTTGGTCTCGATGCCGGTCCAGTCCTTGATGGACACCGGCAGATCCGGCGGGGCGAACTTCTCCCCAAATTGCGGCGAGAACGGGTCGAACTCGGAGGTGTAGTCGTCCGTGATGCCACCGGTGAATTTCGAGGCGACATGCGTCGAGGTGTAGACGTAGAACTTGGCGATCGCACCCGTCTGCTCGCTCAGCGTGACTTCCTTGCGATCGCAGAGGTGCCGGCTCGCGCCCGCGAACGGCGCGACCTGGTGCGACTGTGGGAACAGGCTGATGTAATCCGGGACGATGCGTAGCTCGCCGACACAGGGCCAGGTCGGCTCCGGCACGAAGCCCGGCACGATCCCATTGTTCGGGGTCGCTCCGAGATTTTGCGTCGGGTTCTGCGCGTTGTAGGAGTTATAACCAGCGCCAGAGCTGTACGTACCGGCTATAGACGCCTGGTCGGGGATAATGAAGACGTTACCAAGGCCGCCGAACTCCTGTGTGGCCGGCGCGATGTAGTTGTCACCGATGAGGATGTTCTTATCCTCCTCCTTCACCAGCTCGAAGCCGGGGGGCAACACCACCTCGACCACGTACTTGCCGGCCGGCAGCATCGGCGTGCCGTCCACCGGGTTCGGCTTGCAGATCGTGCAGTTGGTCTTGTAACTCGTGGGATCGAGCTGGAGCGACCAGTCGGTACCTGCCTGGCCCGCGGGCAGCGCGCCGCTCGCGCCGACCTTGGCGACGACGCTCGGAAACTTGTATTGACCGTCATACGGCACCGGCTGCAGCTGGTTCCAGTTGTGCATGCCGTCGTAGCACTTGAACTGCGAGTTGTTGGGCAAGGGCGTGGGTGCAGCCGCGCTGCCGTGCAGGACGTTGTTGTACAGGTCCAGGTACTGCGGCTGGTTGTACAAGGAGAAGGAGAACAGGTCGGGAATCGGGCCAGTGGTCCCGCCCTGCCCGGGGCAGTTCATGTTCGGAACACCGCTGCCGTCCGGATTGATGATGCGCTGGCCATTCGCGTCAACGCGGAATCCCTGCGCGAAATCATCGAAGCTCGTGGTGTACGTGGTGTCCACGAGGGTGAGCGTCGGCGTGACGCCGTCGGCGCCCACGCCCTCCTGATACAGATTGATGCCGATGTGTGGAACCAGCGGCTCCCACTGGGTCTGCACTAGCATCTGCGGATCATCAAAGGGGCGCGTCGAGGCATAGATGACGTGTCCTTTGATGCCACCGTTTTCGCCTGCCGCGTACGGCGCCTTGCCGAACTCGAGGAAGTTGTTCTGACCCGGGAAGCCCTGCCAGCCCTCATTTCCGACCCAGGGCGGATCGATACGCCCGGAGGAGAGGCTCGTGGTGCAAGTGGTCGCACCGGTCGAGTTCGTCGAGCAGCTGCTGGGCGGATCGCTGGCGGCGGCGCCCGCCTTGATGCCGGTCGCATGCGTGGAGCAGTCGGCATCCGCGCAGTACAGCGCACCGGGCACACGCAGGCTGGGGGGAACTGAAACCAGTTCCGCGGTATTGGCGAGGTGCTTGCCGATGCTCGAGTTGCCACAGGGCGGATAACCGGCGACACCGCACGAGGTCGACCCGTCGGCCGGGCCGCCTACGTCGTAGACGACGTGAGTGCCCGTGTTCTTGTAGCGGGTCACATCCGTTTCCACCACGTACCAGCCGAAGAGCGGGAAGGTCTCGTTGAAATTGGCCGTGCCGGTGAAGTCGGTCACGAGCAAGTTCTCCAGGCTGCCATCGCGCAGCCGCACCGCCACGTTGGCAAAGGGAATGCCCGTCTCGCCAGCCTGCGCGATTCCGTCCCCGTTATCGTCGATGAAGGTCTTCGTGTAGAGGTTGGTCTGCCACTGCGTGGCGGCGATCTCCATGTTCACGTTGTGCGGATCCGCCGCGGGATTGCAGCCCGGGGTGGGGCTCGCGCCGCAGGCCGTCCCGCCCAGGCGCACCGGGGTCGAGAGACCATCCACCAGCTGATCGTTCCACTGGTCGAAGGTGGTGATTCGCCAGTCCCCATCCGGCAGGCCGGTGAGCTTGAAGGAGCCGTCGGCGTTGCACTTGGTGAACGCGAAGTCCTCGCCATCCGGATCGCCGACGCTCACGTAGCACTGCGTCCAGTAGAATGCATCGTGGCTGCTGCTGCTGTAGAGCCGCTCATCCGGGGTGCGGCTCAGGCGCTGGCCCGTGACCATCCCGGTGAGGGTGTTGTTGCAGTTCGCGGCGGTGAGGTTCGGATCGGTGCCATTGCACACGTACTTCAGGCGCGACTTGATGATCGCGGGGTTGGCGAAGCCGATGGTGACGTGATAGGAGGCCGGTCCGAACTCCTGGAAATAGCTGGGCTCGCCGATCCGGAAGAAGGCATCGTGCGCCTTCTGTCCGTCCAGCGTGTTGGTCTGCAGCCACTCCTCGCCGCGGGCGATGCGGTCCGCGCCCGGTGTGGCCACGACGCCGACGCGCATGGGCATCAGATTGTTGACCACCGCCTGACCGGCCAGCGGCGACAGCGTCTTGCCGTCCGATTCGTATTTCGGACACGTCACGATCCGGCCGGTGATGCCCTTCTGGGTGCCATCGCCCTGCAGGACGTTCTGCGTGACCTGCGCGGCGATCGGGCAGGCATCGAAGCCGGTGATCGGATCTTTGGTGCCGGCGAGACTGTTGGACAGCGGCTGATTGAACATGTCATGGGTCATCTGCCCGGTGAAGTCACCGTTGCCACCCATGGCATCCCACAGGACGATCTCGAATCCACCGAGGCCTGGCTCATTGGGCGCGATCACATCGACCCCGCCGCCGGCGTCGTGTTCGCCATTCAGCGGGAAGTCGTCCTCGAACACGAACACCGACAATTGCGAGGGCGGATAGGGCGAGGGTTGCGAGACAACCGTGACCGCGGACTGCTGCACCCCCGTGTTGGGATCGATGCCGATGGGCGCCCCGCCCATGCCGTGTCCGCAGTGTGCAGCGTTGGTGCAGTCAGGCGCGCCGCCGTATGCCGCTATGAAGGGATTGGCCGCATCGCCCGGCAGCACAGAGATGTAATAACGTTTGGTCGGATCCAGGTGCACCTGGCCCGGGGCTACCCAGGTGGAGCCGCCGCTCGCGGTCCCATCTCCGGTATCCGGCCGACAGGCACCGTTGCCGACGTCGCAGACGACCGGAGCACCCAGCTGGGTCTGCCCGAACTCGCACGACAGCGGCCCGGTGCAGCCCTGGGCCACGTACGGCATGTAGCTGGTGTGAAAATTCACGCCGAGCGTCGGGACGATTCCGGAGGCCGTGGTGGGGCAGCCCGCCGGCGGCGGGTTCTGCACGCAATTCGGGTTGATGTAGAAGGTCCGGTCTTCCTCGATGATCCAGCGATAGTCGCCCTGGTTATTGAGGCCGCCGGTCAAAGGTTGATTTGTGGAGCCGTCGAGGACCGTGACCTGCAACCCGCTGCCCACGGGGAAGTTCAGGGTTGCCGTCACCGCGCACGGGGTTGGCGAGCAGCCACCCAGCACGCCCTGTGAGCTCTGCGCGTTGAAGCCGAAGGTGTAAGTGCCGGGCGCCGAGACCGTCGCGGTGAACCCGCCGTTCGCATCGACGACCGCCGACCCCGATCCGGGACCGGTGAGGGAAACGGTGAGCGGTGACCCGGTGGAAGCGCCGGCGACCGTCAGGGGGTAGCCCGCCGCGTCCGCGCAGGGACCCAGAACGCCCGGCGGTTTGATGGCCAGGGACGTGGCGACGTTGGATGTGAATGAGGGGGCGGCGCAGCTGATGTTGCCTGCCGCCTCGAGCGTTGCCGCACTCAGGGTCAACGTGCTGCAGGCGGGCCCCGAGACGGCCCCGTTGCCGCAATAAGTGAACTGATCCACCTGGCCCGTGGTGGGCGCGCTCGCATTCGCGACGTAGGTGAAGGTACCGTTGGTGTTCAGGGTGATCGTGCCGTTCGTGCCCGGGACAGGCCCAGTCTGCGCAGCGCCGCCGGAAATGATCTTGACGCCGTACACGTTGACGTCATTCGCGACGACGCCCTTGGCCGGATCGGAGATCGTAAGCGTTTGTCCTGCCACGACCGAGTTGTATTGGTCCGGGTTAGCGGCGGCCGGGCCCGCCGAACTCGCAGCGGGAGCCGCCGCGCCGTTGACCCCGATGTAAGCGAGCATGCCCGCGTCGCGATTGACCGAGTTGCCCGAGAGGCTGAGCTCGCGGTCATAGATCGGCAGCGTGGGCGGGGCTAGCGCACCGGCGGGGGTCGGCGGTACCTGAATGGCGAGATCGAAGGTCTTGCCCGCCGCCATGAACACTTCGCTCTGGATGCGCGAGGCGGTGCCGGGCACCGGGTTGCCGTCTTCGGCGACGAGTGTGAAGCCGCCGGGGCAGCCCGCCACCGGAACCGGGGTGCAGGCGGCCGTCGATCCCACGATCGAGGGGACGTGCATCCGCAGACCCGCATTGACCACGCGGACCAGCAGAGTGCTGCCGGGCGGGGCGAGGCCTGCCGCGCCCGTCAGGGCGGGGAAAACGGAGTTCGAGGCGTTCGTCCGGTCAAAGGCGACACCGTTGATGAGGTAGTAGACCGGGGTGAAGTTCACGGCGGGCGGATAGCAGGCCGCCGCGCCCGCCGAGCATTGTGTGAGCGTGCTCGCACTGAGCGAGAGGAAAACCTGGAGGCTGGCCCCGTTGCCGGTACTGCTCACCACGGTCGCCGTCGGCGGGGAGGTGTAGCCGCTGCCGGCGCTCGTGACGTTGATGGCCTGAATGGCGCCGCTGCCATTCACCTGTGCCACCTGCGCCGTTGCGCAGGCGGGGGAACTACCGGGGCAAACGGCCGTGTTGTTTCCGCCGACGAGGTTCACGACATCGCCGACTTTGTAACCGGTTCCGCCGGAACCTGCGGCGTTCGTGGGCGCCACCGAGGCCACGTTGTCGCGCAGGTTCAGGGTCGCGGTTTCGCTGAAACCGGCGGTGGTGACGGCCGCCTGGACGGCGTTGTTCTGAACCGGATCGACTTCACTCAGGATCAGCGGAACCTCTGCGTTGTAATTCACTGCATTGGCGCCGACTACGTAGGCGATGCCGGCCGCTGAAATGGTCGGCGGTGTGGTGACGACCAGAATGCCGTACAGGCCCATCGGTCCCTGAATCGAGGGATGCGTCCCCGACTCGATCAGGTAGGTGCCCGCCCGGAGGTTGTTCCATACGAGGCGCGTCGTCGTGCCGGTCGGCACCTCGGTGCCGAACGACTGCACGCGACGCGGCTGGGTGGGTGGCGAGAAGGTCGGGTTGGCACCGCCCGCGGTGTTGGTCGTCGACCAGGTGACACCCAGCTGGGCGTGGTCAGGAGAATCCGTGCGCGTCGGTGTCCCGCCGAGCCCGCCCCCCAACTGCCCGACGATCACCAGCGAGGTCGGTATGTTGTTGGTGCCGCTGCCCGCCGGGAATGACAGGTTATTCGTCAGGTCGATTGCCAGAGTCTGTCCGGCCGCCGCCGTGATGACGACCGGCGCCCAACCCTTGCCTCCGGCCGGGTTCAGCGTGCTGCACGCCAGACTGTTCGCGCCGCAGCGGTAGCCCCACATGGGCACCGTCGAGCCATCGGGCAGGTTTAACGAGCTGGCGACGGCCGTCAGCTCCACTTCTACGGTTGAGCCGGGACCCGCCGTGACACCGCCCGGGTTCTGGTCGACGAGATTGATCTGCGCGAGCTGGGTAGGGGATGCCGCTCCGATGGCCCAGTTGATCGTCAGGATCCCTGGGGGATCCACCGTACCCCCCGGCGGCGTGCCGGGGTCTGTGAAAGTTACATTGACCGTGCAGCTGGGGGTGGCCCCGCCCAGTACGATCGGGCTCGCACAGCTGCCACCCGGTGCGATGGCATAGGCGGCGTTGTTGGAAGTTGCGGTAAAGGTCGCCTGATTCAGTGCGGGGTTAGCGAGGGTGACCTGCAGCGCTGGGGTCGTGTTACCGGGCCCTGGGTCGGTAAAGGTCACCGTCCCAGGAGTCGCGGTGGGCACTACGGCCGTTCCGGACAATGTGGCGGGCAACGCAATGGATGTCGGGACGAGGGTCACCGGGTCGACGCTCGTCGCGTTGAGGCTAATGGCGTCGCTGACCAGTCCGTGATCCGAGCTGGTCGGGCTGAAGGTCACGTTCATGGTGCAGGAGCCGGCGGCGGGCGCCCCGCCGCCACAGCCGCCGTCCAAAGTGAACTCGGTCGTGAGCCCGGTGACAGTGACGCTGCCGGCAAGGATCGGAGCGCCGGCCGGGGCATTCAGCGTCACCGTCCCGGTCTGGAAGCTGCCGCCTGCGTCGACCGCCCCGCTGGGGGTGACCGTGACCGACTGGCCGAACGCGGCGTTACCGGCGAGGAGGAGAACCGAAGCCGCGAGCCCGTGCGTCAGGGAGGGCGTCAGGATGTTGGATCGCATTAGTGTTCGTCCTCTTAAACTACATGGACTCGTCGATCACGAACTCGCGGGAATCAACGAGCATCATCATCAGCATCCCGCCCGGGAATACGTTGTTGGTGGTGATTTCGCGCTCGTTGTGCGAGTGCCACATGAAGGCGAAGCCACGCTCATTGGCGGGATTGGCCTGTACGTTTGAAGGCTGTAACGAGGTCGTCGGTCCGGTTGCGCGCGTGGTCGCGTCCGGCCCGAGGTAAGGACTGCCGCCGTACCAGGCGCCGTTGGTGAAGATGTTGGGATCGGGCAGCGTGGCCGGACCGCCCGCGGGCACATCGCCAAAGGGCGCGACCTGCAGGGGCTTGTTGTGGTCCTGGCACCATTCGAAATAGTTGATGGCGGTCGGCGCGCCCGTGTTATAGCCATTCGCATCCGGCGTACACGGCAAGGTCGCGGCAGGGTCCGAGGAGCCCGGGTTGTGCCCATAGGCGTCCCAATTCAGACCCCTGCCGCTCCAGTAGAAGATGCCGTCGAAGGCCTGGCCGGGCGTGGTATCGGTCGTGAACAAGAGCGGTCCGGCGAGTGCCGGGGCCGGGGTCGTCGTCCCCGCGTAGGTGATCGTCGAAGTACTGGTGATCAGGTTGCCGTCGCGCCCCAGGATGCGCACGTGATTACCGTGCTCGTGGAAGGGATGCTGCCAACGTCCCTGGCCGATCACCCGAATCAACACTTGCTCGCCCGGGTGCATGTGCGGGTTGCCGTTATAGGGCTGGTGTGGGTAGACCCCGTCGAAGTTCGGATCCATGTCATCCGGCATCGACCGGCCGTTGATCACGAAGTAGCTGGGGTGGTAGGGCTCGGTGGGCACGGCGAGGCTGCAGCCCGGCTTGCCCGCCGTGCAGCTGCCCGCGGCCATGACTTGCGCCAGGGCCGTGCGGTGGATGTTCAGATCCATCTCCGCGAACTGGAACAGGTACTCGCGGTCGTAGCAGCTGTCGGGATGATCGTAGGCGGCCGGCGCCAGGCGGAAATCCGTCTCTTTCCACTGCGCCTGGGCCGCCTTGTTGCCGCCCGGATTCGTCACGGGCAACCCGGCGGCACATACGCCGGGCACGTTGCTGGGCAGCACGATGACGGCCCCATAGAGTCCCATCTCTATCTGCAGGTCGGCCTGGGTGCCGCTGTAGTACGCGTGGGTTCCGGGGGTGGTCGCGGTGAAGGTGTAAGTGACCGAGCCGCCCGGTGCGGCCTCGCAGGTGAGGAGTCCCTGGGCTCCCGAGGGAGTAGCCGCATTGCAACTCGTCGTCACGTGGAAGTCGGGAAAGAGGATCGACGTGTTGCCCGCCGGTGCCGGCAGGCCGTTCGACAGATTCACCGTCACCGTCTGCCCTTCGGTCACGATCAGCGTCGGGCCCGGGACCTGCATCGACCCGCAATTCTGGTTGGGCAACGTCGGGGCAAAGCCGGCCGGTGCACCGTTGCACCCGTATCCCCACGCATAGACCTGGTTGCCGTCGGGCTGATTTAGGTAGGCGGGCTGGGCCGTCAGATTAAAGACTGGCGCACTACCTCCACCGGTAATACCCGGCGCGGCCGCCTGCCCCGGCGGAGCGGTCAGCACCGCGGCGCCTGCGAGCAGCAGGGACAGCAGCCGATAGATCGGAGCCACATTCGTTGTGATCTGTGTGCGCATCGGCATCCCCTAAAGAATGTGAACTTCCGTCATCAGGCCGCCGAAGTTCTCGGCGTCGTTGGACAGGTGATCGAGTTGCGGGGTATAGAGGTAGAACACGCTCCCCGCT
>JAFAPI010000201.1 GCA_019247195.1 Gammaproteobacteria bacterium | reverse complement strand
CGATCGACCGCAACGTCGATTATCTGCGCCAGATCCTGCGCAGCGAGAACTGGCAGCTGCTGCGGCGGCGCCCGCCGATCTTCGCGGCCAGCGAGGATCCGATGACGAGCATGCGCGTGCTGATGCTGGGTCAGATAAAAAGAGCCTGGTCGGGCGGCTGATCCGAACCCGGCGGAAGCCCCCGCCCCGCCCGACTGGCGGCCGCCGGCCGCCGCGTTTAAGATCCTTGACTAAGAACAAGAAAGGAGGTACCCGCCTCCTTACGGAACGAGCCCTCCAACGGGAGGGGGTGTGGGCGCATGGGTGCCGCCAGCTTCAAATTCAGGTACGCCGGGGCTGCTTTCGCGGTGGTGCTGCTGGCCGCTATGGCGATCGCGGGGTTGTTCCTCGCGCGTCATGCGGCCGAGACGCGCTCGCTCAGCAGCCTCGCCGAGCGGGCCGCCCGCGAGGGCATCGATCCGGAGCTCGCCGGCCGGGCACGCAGCATCGCCTCCCACGCTGCGGATTCGATCGCCGGTGCCGTGCGTGCCGGGGATGCGAGCGGCATGGTGCGCCGGCTGCAGCCCTTCATGGACGACGCGACGGTCTCATCGATCACCGTCACATCGCGCTCGGGTCAGACGCTCTTCAGCTGGCAACGCCCGACGAGCGCCGCGCACGGCGCGCTCAGCACCCGCGCCGATGCCGCGGTGCGCACCTTCGCCGAGAACATCCCCGGGGCCGCGACGCCCGAGACTCTGGCCACCCTCACCCTCTCCCTGGATCAGGCTGCGCCGGCCTCTGCCGCCCCGCTGAGCGGACGGTTCAAGGCCGCCACCGCCGAGCGCACGCGCCTCACCAGTGCCCTCGCGCTCGCACTCGCCGCCATCGGTGCGCTCGCCGCTGCTGCGCTGCTGTGGCGTGCCGTCGACCGCCTGCAGCGGCCCGTCGGCGCCCTCATCCGCAGCGCCGAGCGCATTGGCCAGGGCGATTACACGCGTCCGTTCGAGGTGCGTCACCAGGATGCGCTCGCCGAGCTGCAGCAGGCCCTCGAGCGCATGCGCGGGCGGCTGCGCCAGTCGACCATCAACAAGGAATACCTGCACAACGTGCTGAACAGCATGAACGATGCGGTGTTCGTCACCTCCCCCGACGGGGTGATCAAGGTCGTCAATTCCGCCGCCTGCAAGCTGCTCGGTTACGGCGACGAGGAACTCCTCGGGCGCAACATGCTGGCCGTCCTCGAAGAGCACGAGCGCGCCGACTTCGACCTGCAGCAGGCCGCGCAGGAAACGCGCGAGACCGTGGTGCGCACCCGGGCCGGACAGACAATCCCCGTGTCGCTTACCGGCTCGATCATCTCGGGCGATGATCCGCAGTTCCAGGGCAACATCTTCGTCGCGCGCAACATCACCGACCGCAAGCGCGCCGAGCGGCGCATCCGCTATCTCGCCCGCTACGACGCGCTCACCAAGGTCCCGAACCGCATGCAGTTCCACCACGTGCTGCAGCAGACGATCGCGCGTGCGCTGCGCTCGAGCCAGGTCGTGGCGGTGCTGTACCTCGACATGGACCGTTTCAAGGAGGTGAACGATACCTTCGGCCACAGCACGGGCGACCGGGTCCTCGAAGTGCTCGCGGAGCGGCTGACGAGGGCGGTACCGAAGGAGACGACCGTCGGCCGTCTCGCCGGCGATGAGTTCGCGTTGTTCGTCGACGGGTTGCCGACGGACGCCGACAACCGCGGTCCGGTTGCACAGCTGGCGCGGACGCTGCTCACCGAGGTCAGCCGCCCGTTCCAGCTCAACCAGCACGAGGTCTTCCTCACCGCGAGCGTTGGTATCGCCTTCTGTCCCCGGGACGCCGACAACGTCATCGACCTCATCCGCAACGCCGATGCGGCCATGTACTACTCGAAGCAGAACGGCGGCAACACTTTCGCGTTCTACTCCCCGGAAATGAACGCCGCGGCGGTCGAGCGGCTCATGCTCAAAAGCAAGCTGCGCCGCGCGCTCGAGCGCGATGAGCTCCAGATCCGCTACCAGCCCAAGGTCGACCTGCGCTCGGGCCGGGTCATCGGTGCCGAGGCCCTGTTGCGCTGGCGGCTGCCGGGGCACGGCGACATCCCGCCCTCGCAGTTCATTCCGCTCGCCGAGGAAACCAACCTCATCCTCGATATCGGCGAGTGGGTGCTGAATCGCGTCTGCCGCGATTACCGCCAGATGCAGAGCCAGGGCGGAGACCCCGGGCGCATCTCACTCAATCTCTCGCTGCGCCAGCTCCGCCAGGCGAGCTTCATCCTGCGCTGCCGCTCGGTGTTCCGCCGCCATCACGTCTCGCCGACCGCTTTCGAGCTCGAGATCACCGAGACCACGCTGATGGCCGATCCGCAGCGCACCGTGCGGCTGCTGGATGAGCTCTATGCCATGGGACTGCACCTGTCGATCGACGACTTCGGCACCGGCTATTCCTCGCTCTCGGCGCTGCAGCAGTTCCCGATCGGC
>JAFAPI010000199.1 GCA_019247195.1 Gammaproteobacteria bacterium | reverse complement strand
GGCGCAAACGCCGATCCCGTCACAAAGACGCCCCCGCCGCCGGCGCCATGCGCCGGCCCGCTCGGGACGCCAAACGCCCCGCTGCCCCGTTCCGCTGTGACGTTTGACCTCCGCCGCGCATCCAATCTGCACGGGACATGTGAGGGGGGTGGCATCCGTTCCTTTCGCAGTCCCGCCAGCCATCCTGAAAGGAACAGATCATGGACACGTTCGGGACCGACACGCGCGGCGCGACTCGCCGCATCCTGGTGCTCGCCGCGGCCTGCCTGCTGAGCGGCGCCGCCCTCGCCGCGCCCGCGCCGCACACCCTCACCGTCAGATACGCAGACCTGAAGCTCGACACCCCCGCCGGGGCGCGGGCCCTCTACGCGCGCCTGCAGGGCGCGGCGCGCTTCGTGTGCGGTGAGGAGGGAACGACGCTCTTCGCGCAGCGCCTCTATGCGCAGTGCTACCAGCGCGCGATCAGCGAGGCCGCACAGACGGTGAACAGCCCGCGCCTCACCGCGCTGGTGGAGCGGGCGAAGAAGGCCACACCGCCGATCGCGGCGCTGCTGCGCTGAGGCGCCCGCGGCGGCGGGCGCCCCTTCAGGCGGAGGCCCGCCGGCCGCGGCG
The DNA here is from genome assembly GCA_019247195.1 of Gammaproteobacteria bacterium. GTDB lineage: Bacteria > Pseudomonadota > Gammaproteobacteria > Steroidobacterales > Steroidobacteraceae > 13-2-20CM-66-19. The sequence goes on along the minus strand of JAFAPI010000199.1, from coordinate 2,418 downwards.
CGCGGTCAGTCGGCCGCGATTGGCCGGATGTCCCTTGCGGGCGGCCGCGGCGCGGCGTGCCGAGTCCTTGCGCGCCGCGGTCTTCTGCTGCGGAGCCTTGCGGCGCCCGCTGCCGGCTTGCTCACCGCCCCCGTCCTGCTTGTTGACCGTGGCCCAGGCGCGCGCCTCGGCTTCGCCCGGGTCGAGGCCGCGCTGCTCGTAGCTCTCCTCGATGTGCTCGGCCTTGCGCCGCTGCTTGGGGGTGTACTTGGCCTTGGAACCGCGTGGCATGGACCCTCCGGGGCTGCGAACTCTGTCGGCATCGTCGGCCGCGCGTGCGGGGGGCGCTGTCGGCGTGCGCCGCAAGAAAAAGGCCCGCCTCGGGGAGGCGGGCCTCAGGTTGGCTGGGGGACTAGGATTCGAACCTAGGTAAACGGAGTCAGAGTCCGTTGTCCTACCACTAGACGATCCCCCAAGGTCTGGCGGGATAGCCGGCCCTGCGGCCGCCTTCAGCGCTTCGAGTACTGAGTCCCGCGGCGTGCCTTGCGGCGGCCGACCTTCTTGCGCTCCACCTCGCGGGCGTCGCGGGTGACGAACCCCGCATCGCGCAGCGGCTTGCGCAGGCTCTCATCGTACTCGATCAGGGCGCGGGTGATGCCGTGACGGATCGCGCCGGCCTGACCGGTGGTGCCGCCGCCATCGACGGTGACGGCGATGTCGAACTTGCTCACCAGCTTCACCGCCTCGAGCGGCTGGCGCACGATCATGCGGCCGGTCTCGCGGCCGAAGAACTCATCCAGCGAGCGCTCGTTGACGGTGATGCGGCCGTTGCCCGGCTTGAGGTAGACGCGCGCGGTCGCGGTCTTGCGCCGGCCGGTGCCGTAGTGGGTATGCGGGGTCGCTGGCATGTCGGGTCCTACTGGAGCGCGAGCGGCTTGGGCTGCTGCGCCTGGTGCGGGTGCTCGCCGCCGGCGAACACGTGCAGCTTGCGGAACATGCGCCGGCCGAGCGGGTTCTTCGGCAGCATGCCCTTGACCGCGAACTCGATGGCGCGCTCGGGGTGCTCGGCGAGCAGCTTCTCGAGCGCGATCGACTTGATGCCGCCGATGTGCCCGGTGTGGTGGTAGTAGATCTTGTCGGTGAGCTTGCGGCCGGTGACGCGGATCTTGCCCGCATTCACCACCACGATGTGATCGCCCATGTCCACGTGCGGGCTGTAGTCAGCCTTGTGCTTGCCCTTGAGGCGGTGGGCGATCTGCGAGGCGAGACGCCCGAGCGTCTTGTCGCTCGCATCGACGACGAACCAGTCGCCGCGCACGGTGCCGGGCTTGGCAAATACGGTCTTCATAGCTCACTCGTGGTGGCCGCTCGCGCCGCGCGGGGAGGCCGTGCGGGGGGCCAAAAAAAGGCGGGGAAGTGTACTCAAGGGCCCGCCCCAATGCAAAGCGGCGGGCCGGCCCGCGCCGGCCCCCCTATAATAGAGCCCCGAATGGAGTCTGGCCGTCCCCTCGACGCTGCCCTCGCCGCGGCCGATCGCGCCCTGCGAGCCGTGTTCGCGCCGGCGCGTGCCGCCCGCCAGCCCCCCGCCCCGGCCGACAATCCAGCCACGCAGCTGCCCGAGAGCGAGCGGCGCCGCAGCGGCGCGCTGATGCGGGTCAACCATACGGGCGAGCTCGCCGCGCAGGCGCTCTATCACGGCCAGGCGCTCTTCGCCCGCACCGGCACGACGCGGGCGCTGCTGCTGGCGGCGGCCCGCGAGGAGGCCGACCACCTCGCCTGGTGCGAGGCTCGGCTGCGCGAGCTGCAGTCACGTCCGAGCCTGCTCAATCCGCTCTGGTACCTCGGCTCCTTCGCCATCGGCGCGGGCGCGGCGCTGTGGGGCGATCGCGTCAGTCTCGGCTTCGTCACCGAGACCGAGCGCCAGGTCGAGGGCCATCTCGATCAACACCTGGAGCGCCTGCCCGCAAGCGATGCGCGCAGCCGTGCCATACTTGCCACCATGCGCGCCGAGGAGATGGCCCATGGAGCCAGCGCCGCGAGCGCAGGGGGGGCGGCGCTGCCGGCGCCGGTGCGCGCGCTGATGCGCCGCACCGCGCAGGTGATGACCGGGACCGCCTACTGGATCTGAAGCAGAATCCCGCCGCGGCGTCGCCCGGCGTACATTAGGTCTTTCTGGGGAGACGGTATGGAAGAGAACGTCAAGCCGTTGAGCGAGATCCCGGCGATCAACCGCTTCCTGAGCTACTGCCGCATCCGCGCCGTGCCCTCGAAGACGGTGGTCATCCACGCCGGCGACCTGCCCGACGTCCTCTACTACATCATCAGCGGCTCGGTCGAGGTGATGATCGAGGACGAGGAAGGCAACGAGATGGTGCTGGCCTACCTCAACCGCGGGCAGTTCTTCGGCGAGATGGGACTCTTCTACGAGCAGCCGACGCG
>JAFAPI010000197.1 GCA_019247195.1 Gammaproteobacteria bacterium | reverse complement strand
GTAGTCAGCCGCCGTGCGCGTGCGATGCGCCGCCAAGCTTACAGTCCGTTCAGGTTGCTCTTGGCATAGTGTCCCAAGCAGAGGCACAGGAGGAGGCAGCCGTGATTAAACGTTGTGTGTGTTTGTTGGGTGCGCTCGGCGGGCTCGGTGTTGCCGCGTCGGCTCTGGCGCAGGGCGTCGTCATCAGCGGCGACGTGCGACCGGGCGTCTATGGGCAGGTCAATGTCGGCGATCGTCCGCCGCCGCTCGTCTATGAGCAACCGGTGATCATCGAAGAGAGGGATGCGGTGCAGGCCGAGCCGATCTATCTGCACGTACCCCCCGCGTACGCGCGCGACTGGCGTCACCACTGCAGCGAGTATCACGCCTGCAACCGCCGCGTGTACTTCGTGCGCTCCGCGGAGTACGAGCCCGGCTATCGTGCCGAGCACGACTCCGATCGGGCCGATCACGACCGGGGGCGGCATGAGCACGAGGAGGGCCGGCGTGAGCATGACGAGGATCGCGCCGACCATGATCGTGACCACGAGCATCAGGACGAGCGTTAATCCGCGATGAGCATGCGGGCCGTGGGCTTAATCGCCCGCGGCCCGCGCGCGTTCACGACTCGAGTCCGCACCTTTGAGGTGCGTCACAATTTCGCAAACGTAGCCTCGGGAGCTTATCTCCGGTTCAGCTTGCGCTGGGCATAGTGACTCGCCCACGTGGAGGGAGTCACGATGTTCAAGCACCTCTTGGGCGCCGGCGCCGGCTGTGCGCTCCTGTACGTCAGCAGCGCCGCCGCACAGGCAATCAGCGTCGGCGCAACGATCAGCGGCCAGGTTGTGCCCGGTGTCTATGGCCAGGTCGTCATCGGCGACCGTCCGCCGCCGCCGCTGGTGTACGCGACACCGGTCGTCGTGGCGCCGGCGCCGGTCGCCTTGACGGCACCGCCTGAACCCATCTATCTGCACGTGCCCCCGGGTCACGCTCGCAACTGGCACCGTCACTGCGCCGAATACAACGCCTGTAATCGCCCGGTCTACTTCGTGCGCTCCGCCGAATATGACGCCGACTACCGTCCCCATGGTGAGCACCGTCACGAGCACGCAGAGGACTATCGGGGGCACGACCACGGCGAGCGCCAGGAGCGGCACGAAGGGCGCGAAGGACACGAGCGACACGAGGGACACGATCGCGACGACTGAGTGCGACCAAGGGCGCCGTGCACCGACCGTGGTCGCAGGGCCCGCCGGCTTGCTTTAGGATAAGCCTCCAACAACAAGGGCGGAGGCGGGAATGGGCCGGTACCGCCGGCAGCTGATCGGGGCCGCCGTGGTGGCGGTGCTTGTTTCGGTGTACGCCATCGCGGGCTTCTGGGCGGCGCCGTATTTCGTCCGCTCGAATCTCATCGACTACGTGCGCACCCGCTACGGACGCACCCTGCGCATCGGCGAGGTCCGCTGCAACCCCTTCACGCTGCGCGCGGAGGTCCGCGACCTCAGCTTGCCGGACCGGGATGGCGAACCGCTCGTCGCCTTCCGCCGCCTGAGCGTCGACCTGCAGCTCGCCACGCTGTGGCGCCTGGCGCCGAGCTTCCGCGCCATCACGCTCGAGGCCCCCTACGTGCGCGCCGTCATCCGCGCGGACGGTGCGCTCAATCTGGGCGATCTCGCCCAGGGTGCGCCGGCCCCCGCAACGGCCGCGGCCCCGAGCCGTCCGCTGCGGCTCTACATCGCGCGGCTGACCGTGCGGGACGGCCGCAGCAGCTTCGAGGATCGCACCCGTGCCACGGCGTTCCGGGCGGATTTCACCCCGGTGAGCTTTGAGCTGCGCGACTTCAGCACGGTGGCCGGCAACGGCAACGCCTATCGGCTGAGCGCGGCCTCCCCACAGAGGGAGCGGCTCGACTGGCAGGGCACGTTTACCCTCGACCCCTTCACCTCGCGCGGCGCTTTCGAGATACGCGACCTGAAGGCCCGCACGCTGTGGGAATACCTGCGCGCCAGCGTCCCGTTCGAGATCGGCGCGGGCGTGCTGGCACTGCGCGGCGACTACAGCCTGGACAGCGGGCGCGGGCCGCTCGCCGTGCAGCTGCTGGTGCACCAGACGACGCTCGATGGCTTCACCCTGCGCCCCAAGGGCGAGCCGGACGACTACGTGCAGCTGCAGCACCTCGAGCTCAGCGAGGCACAGGTCGACCTCGTGCATCGGCACGTCGAGCTCGCCCGGGTCCGTCTGGCGGGCGGGCGGGTGAGCGCGTGGCTCGATGGGCAGGGTGTCAACCTGCTGCGCCTCGCGCCCGCAGCGCGCGAGGTGGGCCCCGCCCCCGTGGCCGTGGTCCATGCCGCGCCAGCACCCCAGCCCTGGACCATCGCTGCGCCGGACATCGACCTGGACGGGCTCACTTTCGCGGCGGCGGACCGTACCGTGACTCCGGCCGTGGAGGTGCAGATCACGCCGCTCCATCTCACGGTCGGAGGCTTCAGCACCCGCGCGGGCGCCACGCTGCGCTTTGACTGCGCGGCGCCGCTGGCCGGTGGCGGTCTCGTGAGCGTGCAGGGGCAGCTCGTCCCGTCCACGGCGAGCGGCACCGCACACGTGCACGCGAGCGAGCTCGCGCTGACGCGTCTGCAGCCCTACCTCGCGCGCTACACGTCGATGACGCTGCGCAGCGGTGCGCTCGGTGCCGAGTTCGACCTCGAGCGGGGCGCCGACGGAGCGCTGAGCGCGCGCGGTCAGGCGCGCATCGCGAAGCTGCACACTGTCGACAACTCGCAGCGGCGCGATTTCGTGAGCTGGGGGGAGCTCGCGCTGACGGGCATCGAGTACCGCTCACGGCCGCAATCGCTGCGGGTGAAGAGCGTGCTGCTCCGCCAGCCTTACGCCCGCATGATCATCCGCCCCGACCAGACCCTGAACCTGACCGAAGTGCTCACTCCGGCCGGCCGGACCGCGTCCCCGGCCACGGCGCAGGCCGTCCCGCCGGCGGCGCGGAGTGCCCCGGCGGCGCACGCGCGTCCGCCGGCCGCGAACGCCGCGCCGGTGACGCCGTTTCCGGTCGCGATCGGCACGGTGCGCCTGGCCGATGCGACCCTCGACTACACCGACCTCTGGATCAAGCCGAGTTTCGCGATCGGTATCCAGTCGCTGCACGGGACGGTGAGCGGACTGTCCTCCGATCCCCGTTCGCGTGCCCGCGTCGAGCTCGACGGCAAGGTGGAGCGCTACTCACCGGCACACATCGGCGGTGAGCTGAACGTGCTGTCCGCCGCGCTCTACTCCGACATCACCATGAGCTTCAAGGACATCGACCTGACGATCGTCAACCCCTACGCCGGCCACTTCGTCGGCTACCGCATCGACAAGGGCAAGCTGTCGGTCGACGTGTCCTATCGCATCGAGCAGCGCCAGCTTCAGGCGAAGCAGCACTTCGTGGTCGACCAGCTCGAGCTGGGCGACCGCGTGGAGAGTCCCGATGCCATCCACGTGCCGCTGAAGCTTGCCGTGGCGCTGCTGAAGGACCGGCAGGGGGTCATCGACGTCGAGCTGCCCATGGCGGGCACGCTCGATGACCCGCACTTTCGCCTCGGGCCGCTCATCTGGAAGGCGCTGGTGAATCTGCTGGTCAAGGCGGCCACCGCTCCCTTTGCGCTGCTCGGGCATCTGTTTGGCGGCAGCGAGCACATGAACGTGGTGGAGTTCGCGCCGGGCAGCGCCGCACTCGATGCCGCCGCGCAGCAGCAGCTCAGCGCAGTGGCCCGCGCGCTGCGGGAGCGCCCGCAATTGAAACTCGACGTGCCGATCGTCGCGGCACCGCCGCTCGATGGGCCGCCGCTCGCCGCGGCGCTGCTCGAGCGGCAGCTGCGCGAGCGGGTGCGCGCTGCCCACAAGGGCTCGGCGGCAGCCACCGTGCCGACCGAGCCCGCGCAGCGCTACCGGCTCCTGCTGGCGCAATACCGCGAGTCGCTCGGCAAGGATGCACCGCTGCCCGCGGCGGTCCAGGCGGTGGAGTCGGCGGGGCGCAAGGAGACGCCGCCCTACGAGCTGGCGAATGAGGCTCTGACCACCGCGCTGCTGGCGCATGCCCCGGCGGGCGATGCGGAGCTGACCACGCTCGGCAAGGCGCGCGCCCGTGCGATCCAGGAGGCCTTGTTGGCCGGGGGCGAGATCGCTCCGGCCCGCGTGTTCATCGTCGCTACCGCGCCGGATGCCGGGGCGGGTCCGAAGGTGCAGGTGGAGCTCGCCCTGAAGTGAGCTACACGCTCCAGCCGGGCACCAAGTAGGCGTAGGCCAGCACCAGCAGGCCGATCACCGCGGCGAGCAATACGCTGTGGCGCAGCGTGAAGCGGAACAGCCGCGCCTCCTCGCTCGCGGCCATGCCGGTCGCTGCCGCGGCCACCGAGATGCTCTGCAGGCTGATCATCTTCCCCATCACTCCGCCGCTGGAGTTCGAGGCGGCCATCAGCGCCGGCGACAGGTGGAGCGTGTTGGCAGTGACCACCTGCAGGTTGCCGAACAGGGCGTTGGTCGAAGTGTCGCTGCCGGTGAGGAAGGTGCCGAGCCAGCCGAGGTAGGCACTGAAGAAGGGAAAGGCGACACCGCTCGCCGCGAAGGCGAGACCGAGCGTCGCGGTGGCGCCCGAGTAGTTCATGAGGTAGGCGAGGGCGAGCACCGCAGCCATGGTCAGGATCGACAGCGACAGGTCGCGCGCCGTACGCCCGACGGTGGCCGCCAGCTGCCGCGCCGGCACACGCAGCACCAGCACCGTACCCAGCAGGGCGAAGAGCACCGCGGTGCCGGAGGCCGAGAGCAGGTTGAGAGTGAATTTCGCGGGGTAGGGCGCGGCGTGGGCGACCACCGGCGGCAGGCGGCGCACCTCGCCGTCGAGACCGTGCCAGAGCAGCCCGATGCTGGTGCGGTCGAGCAGCGCCTTGAAGGGCGGGTAGCCCCACAGCAGCACGAAGATGACGAGCAGGATGTAGGGCGTCCAGGCCCGCAGCACGGCGCGGCCCGCCGGCATGGCCGGCGACGGTCCGCCCGACTCGGACGCATCCGCGGGGTGCCAGAGCCGCAGCAGTACTACCAGGCCAAGAATCGCGGCGAGGGAGGCGAGCAGGTCGGTGAGGTAAGGCGCGGAGAAGTTCGACACGGCGAACTGGGTCACCGCGAAGCACAGACCCGCGACGAGGGCGGCGGGCCACACCGCCCGCAGCGCCCGCGCTCCCCCGAGCACCAGCATGAGGTAGGCGGGCAGGAAGAGCGCGACGGGTGCGCAGATGCGCCCCACCCCGGCGCTCAGCACGCCCAGGGGCAGGTTGGTGACGCCGGCCAGCGTGACGATCGGCGTGGCGATGGCGCCGAAGGCCACCGGCGCGGTGTTGGCGATGAGACAGATCGCGGCCGCATAGAAGGGCGAGAAGCCAAGCCCCGCCAGCATCGCGCTGGCCACCGCCACCGGCGTGCCAAACCCCGCGGCCCCCTCGATGAAGGCGCCGAACGCGAACGCGATCAACAGCGCCTGCAGCCGTCGGTCCTGCGTCAGCCCGCCGATCGAGTCGCGGATGATCTCGAACTGGCCGGTGTCCACACTGAGCCGGTACAGCGCGACCGCCCAGAACACCACCCAAGCGATGGGAAAGAGGCCGAAGGCGGCACCGTAGAGCGTGGCATGGACGATGAGGCGCAGCGGCATGCCGTAGGCGAGCGCCGCCACGAGGGCCGCGGTGCCGAGACCGGCGAGCGCGGCCTTCCACGCGGCGCTGCGCGCGAGGCCGAGCAGCGCGAGCATGACGAAGATGGGCAGCGCTGCGCACAGCGCCGACAGCGGCAGACTGCCCGATAGCGGTGCATAGACCTGGTTCCACACGGCGGGGGGCTCCCGTTCTTGTTAGTGCGCCGCATCTTGCGCCAGCGCCGGCAACTGGTCCACGACCGGCTTGGGACGGCGCCCGGCGTCGAACACTCCCCAGAACGCCTCCTCGGGGTGTGGACCGGGAACGCCGGTAGCGTCCTGCGCACGCCAGGGTGCATCGAAGGCGGCGAAGTAGGCGAATGCGCGTGTCGCGGTGGGAGGCATGAGCGTGCGCAGGGCGGCGTAGAAAGCGGCCTGACTCGCGGGGCTGTAGCCGTGCTCGGCGGGAGCGGTCGGCTCGCCGGTCTCCTTGATGAGGAGCGGGCCGCAGTAGACGCGCGCCAGATCCTCGCTGACATTGACCACGAACTGCGCGCGGGTGCGGGCGTCGCTGTGGGCAAACCAGGGCTGAAAGGCCGGGTGCACGATGGCGAGCAGGAAGTCGAGCTCGCCGCGCAGCGGCGCGCTGTCGGGCTGCTCGAGCAGGTGAAAGGGCTCACTCGTGCTCAGCAGCACGTCGGGCGCGGCGGCGTGCAGGGCGGACACTCGGGCGGTGAGTGCTGCAGCGCCCGCGCGGTGGCTGAAGAGCATCTCGTTACCGAGCGAGAGCCCGAGGACGAGACGCGGATACTGACGCGCGGCCCGAAGGGCCGCTTCCACTTCCCCGGCGTCGAAGGGATTCCAGACCCCGATGATCAGCGCGCGGAAGCCGAGCGCCCTGGCCACCGGCGCGATGGCCTCGGCGCCGTGCACGGCGTCGTACGTGATCAGCGCATCGAAGCGCGGGCGCAGCGCGGCGAGATCGGTGCGTATGCTGTCGAGGGTGGCGGGATGCACCTGACCGTTGATGACCTGCAGGCCGGTGGGCTGATAGGTGATGAAGCGCGCCCGTGCGAGCTCGGTGCGCAGGCGCGCTAGCGCGGGAGCGGCGGCCGCGCTGCGATGACAGGCGGGGTCGGCGCGGGCGAGCGACGCGACGCAGACCAGGGCAAGCGCGGTCAGGAGCGGGCGGGTCATGGGAGTACTGGCCCCGGGGTCGGCGATTGTGCCACAGTCGCGCGGCCATCCCGGGAAGCAGGAGGTGCCATGACGACGCAGCAGGAGCAGGTCGCCCGCTTCCGGGCGCTGCATGAGACGGGCCGCGCCTTCATTCTTCCCAACGTATGGGACGGTGGCTCGGCCGCACTCATGACGAGCCTCGGCTTTCAGGCACTCGCCACCTCCAGCGCAGCGTGCGCGGCGACGCTCGGCAAGCTCGACGGCGCCATTACGCGCGAGGAAGCGCTCGCCCACGCGCGGCAGATCGTCGCGCTCGCGTCGTTACCGGTGGCAGCGGATCTGGAGAACGGCTTCGGCCACTCCGCGGAGGCTGCGGCCGAGACCATCCGGCTCGCGGCGCAGAGCGGGCTCGTCGGCGGCTCCATCGAGGATGCGAGCGGCGATGCCGCCGAGCCGATCTACCCGTTCGAACACGCCGTGCAGCGCATCAGTGCCGCGGTGGAGGCGGCGCGCCGCAGCGGCGTGCCGTTCGTGCTCACGGCGCGCGCCGAGAACTTTCTCTGCGGGCGCGACGATCTCCCCGACACCGTGCGCCGGCTGCAGGCCTTCGAGCGCGCGGGTGCTGACGTGCTGTTCGCGCCTGGGCTGCCCGATCTGGAGGCGGTGCGCACGGTGTGCGCCGCGTTGCGCCGTCCGGTTAACTTCATGGTCGGCATGCGCGGCAGGTCCTTCGCTGGCCCGGACCTCGAGCGCGCGGGTGTGAGACGCATCAGCCTCTCGACCTCGCTGTATCGTGCGGCGATGACGGGGTTACTGGGCGCCGGCCGCGAGGCGGCTGCCGGCACGTTCGGCTATGTCGAGAAACTGTTGAGCGGAAGCGAGCTGGGCGCGGCCCTCGAGCAGCAGGCGGCGGGCCGGCGCGCCTAGGGGTCGAATCGCTCGCCGGGGCGCGCCCGGCGCAGCCATGCCGCAAAGCGCGGCACCTCGGTGGCCCCCTCGGCGGGAGCCCAGGCCGCGAACTCCGCGGCCGTTGCCGGATCGTACGGACCTTCCTTGACCTCGAGGAAGGCAGCCCCGTCCTCCAGCGCGAGCACGGTATGCCAGGTGCCCGCGGGGGTCTCGTAGCCGAGGCTGTCACTGCCCGCCCCGACGGCATGACGCGCCGTCAGCGTCCCCGCGGCATCGAAGGTCACGATCTCGAACCGGCCGCGCAGAATCAACGCGAGCTCGGAGCGTGCAGCATGGCGGTGCGGGCGGAAGTAGGTGTCGGCGCAGGTCGAGACGATGAAGCGTTGCACGAGATCGGCCGCCCCGGCGTGCAGCGTGTGATGCGCGCGGCGTCGCGGACTCACCGCGGCGCGCGCCGCGAGCTCATCGAGCAGACCCTGAGGCAGCAATTTCATGCGGGGCGCGCCGCCGGCGTACGCCGCAGGTCGGGCAACAGCGCCGCGAGCAGGCCGAGGACGGGCAGGAACGCGCAGAGCCGGTACACCTCGTTGAGACCGATGAGATCGGCGAGCTTGCCGAGCACGGCCGCCCCGATGCTGCCCATGCCGAACGCGAAACCGAAGAAGAGCCCGGCCACCGTGCCGGTGCGTCCGGGCAGAAGGTCCTGGGCGTAGACGACGATCGCCGGGAAAGCGGAGGCGAGGATGACGCCGATTGGCACGGTGAGCACGGCCGTCCAAAAGAGGTTTGCGTGCGGCAGCAGCAGGGTGAACGGCAGCACCCCGAGTATAGAGAACCAGATGATGTACTTGCTGCCGATGCGGTCCCCGATCGGCCCGCCGAGCACGGCGCCGAGCGCGACGGAGGCGAGGAAGACGAAGAGCAGCAGCTGCGCATTGCGCACCGTCACCCCGAAGTGCTCGATGAGATAGAAGGTGTAGTAACTGGTGAGACTCGCAAGATAGAAGTACTTGGAGAAGATCAACGCCAGCAGGATCGCGATCGCCAGCGCCACGTGCCTGCGCCGCGTCTCGGTTCGCAGCGCGGCCGCCTGCGCCAGGCGCGCCACTCCGTGCGATCCATACCAGTGCCCCACCTGGATGAGGACGAGCATGCCAAGCAGAGCGATCAGGGAGAACCAGGCCACCGTGCTCTGACCGCGCGGCAGCACGATGAAGGCCGCGAGCAGCGGCCCGGTCGCCGAGCCCACATTCCCCCCCACCTGGAACACCGACTGCGCCAGGCCGTGCCGGCCGCCGGAGGCCATACGCGCCACGCGCGAGGACTCCGGATGAAACACGGACGAGCCGGTGCCGATGAGCGCTGCACCCAGCAACAGCAGGGCGAAGCTGCCGGCATAGGCGAGCAGCAACAGCCCCACGAGCGTGAAGCCCATGCCGACCGCGAGCGAGTAGGGCCGCGCCCGCCGGTCGGCGTAAGCGCCCACGAGCGGCTGCAGCAGCGAAGCGGTGAACTGGAAGGTGAAGGTGAGGAGGCCGATCTCGCCAAAGCTGAGGCGGTAGGCCGACTTCAGCATGGGGTACATCGCCGGCAGCAGCGACTGCATCATGTCGTTCAGCAGATGGCAGAAGCTGAGCGCCGCCAGGATCGCCACGGCGGTGTGGCCGCGATCGCGCAGGGGCGCAGCGACGGTGGGCGCAGTCTCGTTCAAAGGCACTCCGGGGCGGGACGGCAGCCTCACTGTGCCCGAAGCGGGCAGCCCTGCCCATAGCCCTTTGTAGGGGCACGTCGCGACCCGCGGCAGGAGAAGCGTGCGGCCCGCCGTTTGGAGGGCGGGCCGCGGGCAGTCAGCTCAGAAGTTCTGCGAGACCTTCAGACCGATCGTGCGGGGCTGCGCGGGCACTACGTAAACCTGGTTGTCGTTGCTCGGTTGCGTTTCGGTGAAGCGGGTGAGTTCCGCTCGCTTATCGGTGACGTTCGTCAAGTACAGCGAGATCTGCGTGTCTTTGAACGTGAGGCCCCCGGTTAGATCCAACAGACTGTAGGCGTGCTGATACCCAAGAACGGCAAGCTCGTTTACCTTGAGGGCCGGTGCCGTCTTGGTTTGATAGACCAAGGCCGCCTGCGCAAAGGGTTCCCAGCCTGACACGTCTGGAAAGACGTAGCGTGCGATTAGATTGCCTTTGAACTTCGGTGCGTTAGGTAGATCCGTCCCCGCGGGAGCTGTGGGACCAATCCACACGCCGCCCGGCAAGAAAGGAGCCTTAGTCACATCGTTCGGACAATCGGTGACGCCGACTTTTTTGCAAAAGTTCTGAGTCGTGACTGCATGCAGCAGCGTGAAGTTTGCGCTCAGCGTGACATGGTTCGTGACGGCGAACTCTAGTTCGTTCTCCAGCCCCTTGATGCGCGCATTGCCCGCATTGGTTATAGCCGTGATGCTCGGAGGGACCAAGAAGCCGAACTGAAAGTTCTTCCACTCCTCCCAGAACAGCGCACCATTCCAGCGGACGCGGTGATCCCACCACTGAGTTTTCCACCCCAACTCGTAGTTGCGCAGGAAATCAGCGGCGTACGGAACGCCGTTCGTGCCACCTACCCGGTTAACACCGCCCGGACGAAAACCCTTGCTATAGGTTGCGTACAGCAATTGGTCGGGTCCGGGTTTCCAGGTGACATTGAGCTTCGGTACCCAGCCATTGTCAGCAATGGCCGTATTCAGATTGGTACAGGGCGTTGCCTTCACATAGGCTGTTTGGAAGCACTGGGCTTGGCCCAATCCATTTGGGGGCGGGGAGTAGGCACTCGAATAACCGAAAAATCCGATGAGAGAGTTATTGTATGAGTAGCGTCGCGCCCCGGCGGTCAGCGAAATGTTGGGCGATATGTCCCAGGTAACTTCAGCAAATGCAGCTTTGTCACGATCGACTCGCTGCTCGGCGGTGAGCCAAATCGTATTGTCCAACCCAGGAATCGACAACGCGTCCGAAAAGCCGTCCGGGTTGCCCGGACCGCCGAACAGGTTGACCCATCCGTAGCCTGGCATCACGTACTGCTGCACGATGTTATGGAGCTGCCGCTGCATGAACAGACCGGCTGTGGCACGCACCGGATACTTCGCCGGCGTAGTTAGTCGCAGCTCGTGGCTCCACTTCTCAAAAAATCCTCCACCCACTACGAATTCCTGCGGCATGATGGGTTTTGCGGCGCTGTCCACCCAATAGGAGCCGGAACCGAACAAGCGGTCGTAGAACACGGAGTAGTCGCTGTATTCTGCAAGTGTGTGGTTTGTCCGCTTCATGAAAGCGCCGGCATAGACCAAGTCGAAGTCGCTGAACTTCCCTTCGACTGTCAGAGCGGTCTGGTACCAGCTGTCGTCTGAGCTCTCGGGCCCGAAATGCACCAATTGCAGATCTCCGACACCTGGGTCGTACCCGAAAAAGCCTTTAGTTTTTGTTTCCTGCGCCATTGCCGTCGGTGTCACCGTCCAGTTCTCGCCTAACTGCAGGCGCAGCGAACCACGGCCCCCGTGTATATCCACCGTGTTGTAATCGTTCTTTGCCCACGGCTGCGCGGTGATGGCCCCGGCGCCAACGACGCCCACAGGTGGGCATGCCTTGCCTGGGTTGCCTGACCAAGTGGGAAACGTGCGGATCCCGTTGACGATGCAGGCACTCTGGTTGGTGCCCATGACGTTATCGATAAACCCAGCATCGCGTTCCGCCCAGCCGACCAGACGGATAGCGGCTGCAGTGCCGAGCGGCACGTTGACGAAACCCTCGGCTTCCCAGCCCGTACCACCGTGGTCGACCTGGTTCGCCTGCAGGGTGACGTTGCCGGCGAACTTCGTGGTATCCGGCTTGTTGGTGATGATGCGCACGGTGCCGGATTCTGAGCTGGCACCGTAGAGGGTGCCCTGCGGGCCCTCGAGCACCTCGATGCGCTGGATATCGTAGATGTGCAGGTCCGGCGTGCCGTCGATCGTGGTGACTGGCTGCTCATCCAGATAAGTACCCACGCTCGGCTGCGAGCCTGAGTGGTTCTCGCCTCCGCTAACCACGCCGCGCATGTAGACATGGGAGGAGCCCGGCTGGCCGTTGCCGCCCTGGCCGTTGCCTCGCGAATAAGAGACGCTCGGAGAGAGCTTCACGTAATCGTCGAGCCCGAGCACATTCAGCTGCTCGAGCTTTCGGCTATCGAGCACCTCCACCGCTATCGGCACGTCCTGGAGGTTCTCGACGCGCTTCTGGGCCGTGACCACGACCTCCTGCAGCCCCACGGCTTCCTGTTCCTGCGCCATAGCCATGGGGATGGCCGCCAGTAGCGTGGACGCAACAGGTATACCCGTCCTGAGGATGGAATGGCGTGGTGCGGCCTGAAGACGGCCCAGTTTTCGACGTCGGCTGCGCGTCATGGCGATAACCCCCTGTCGTACTTATGCCTCGAATGGTGAAGGTTATGACAGTTTCGCCCAACCCTCAAAATGATTCCGGTTCATGCGGGTAGGCGCCGAGTATCGGGCCCAGGGCGGCTGCCAGTGGCCCGAGCCAGGGTTCGAAGTGGCGCCAGTGATCCAGACCCTCGCGGAAGATAGGCTGCCGTACCTGCTCAGAGCTGGCGGTGCGCACGGCCCGGGCCGTCTCGTTAAAACGCAGGCAGCTGTCCTCGAACGGCAGGCCACAGTACTCGAGCAGTCGCCGCACCTGTCCTTCGGTGTCACCGACCACCCGCTCGTAGTGCACACGCAAAACCCGACCCGGCAGGACGCGGTCGATGTGCGCCATGAACTGCACATAGTCGCGGTAGTAAAGACCCAGATCGGTGAGATCGTAGGTAAAGTTTTGGCCGCGGGCGAAGTGCTGACGGAAGCATGAGAAGCCGCAAGCGAGCGGGTGGCGGCGCGCATCGATGATGCGCGCGTTGGGCAGGATCAGGTGGATCAGCCCCACGTAGAAGCAATTATTCGGCATCTTATCGATGAAGAAGGGGGCAGCTGTCCTGCGCAAGCTCCGGGTCTCAGTCAGGTAGCGCTCGCCGAGCTCACGCAAACGAGCCGGCGTCAGACCAGCGACCGCCTCGGCGAAGTCCTCCTGCCGGACCTCGGGCGAGGCGAGGTCACGGGCGAGGCGCGGCACGTGCGGCAGCTCCATGAGCCCTTCCACCTGAGAGTGGCTGGCGAGAATCTGCTCGAGGAGCGTCGAGCCAGCGCGTGGCAGCCCCACGATGAATATCGGGTCTGCCGCGGGCGCGCCCGCCCCGGCACGGGCGGCGAAAAATTCGCGGGTGTAAACGGCCAGACTCTTGCGGGTGTAGTCGGTAGTCGCCTGCGCGCTGTAAGGGTGCAGCTCGCGTCGGATGGCGTTGCCCTGCTGGTAGTGCGCGAACGATGCCGCATAGTCAGCCCCGTCCTCGAGCGCCTTGCCGAGCGCAAACTCGAAGTGCAGCCGGTCGTCGGTCGAGAGGTCCGCGCGCGCGAGCGCGGCCTGCATCCCGGCGAGATCCCGCTCGTCGAAGCGGAAGGTCTTGAGATTGGCGAGACTCCAATAGGCCTCCCCCGCACTCGGCTCGAGACCGATAGCACGCCGGTAGGCCTTGATGGCATCGCTCGTGCGGCCGGCCGTGCGCAGCGCATGGCCGTAGCTCAGCCAGATTCTCGGCTGAGCCGGCAACTCCTCAAGCAGGCGCTCATAGACGGCAATGGCCTCGGCGTAACTGCCGACATTGGCGTGCGCTGCGGCCAGCAGATTGCGATAGCCCGGGTGGCGGGGCTCGCGGCTCAGGAGCTGCTCTGCCTGGGCCAGGGCCGCCGGGGCATTACCTTGGCGTAGCAGGACGCCGGCGTAGTTGGCGCGGGCCGCATCGAAACCTGGGGCGAGCTCGAGGCAGCGCTCGAGGAGTTGCTGCGCGTCCTGGTAGCGACGGAGCCGGCCGGCGACCTCCGCCCGCATGCGCAGCGCCGCGATGTCAGTCGGATGAAGTGCGAGATGTGCGCGCAACGTCGCGTCAGCCGCTGGAAGGCGGTTGTCCACGAGGGCGGCCGCCGCCTCCATCAGGCGCGGGTCGCGGTTCGCCGCCTTGAGGTACCGCGCGCGGGCTTCCGTCGCGCCCTCGCTATCGGCGCTGGCATCCAGCTGGTCTGCGAGCAGCCGCCAGCCGTCCGGAGATGCGGGCTGCAGTTCGACCGCGCGGCGCAGCGCCGCAACCGCCTCCGGCGCGCGGTTGGCTTCCCCCAGCGCCGCGCCGAGTTCGAGGTACACGGGCGCGGCGCGCGGCTGCTCCCGAGCGAGCGGGGTCAGGATCTCGAGGGACGTCTTGAGGTCACCGGTGAGGCGGCGTGCGGCACCGAGCACCAGTCGCGCGCGCGGCTCGGCAGGGATCGCCCGCAGGATCTCGGCGGCCTGCTCGGCCGCCAAGTGCGGGGCCGTCTGCAAGAGCTGACGCGCGTGCGCCAGCGCGACTTGCAGTGGTCCCGTCGGTTCGGCAGCCCCCCCGTCCATTACCGCCCGAATCTACCACGGGGGCTTCCGAGACCGGTCGCGTCAGGCTCCGAGGACCCCCGCGTGGCTAGCTCCCTGACGCGACCGTTCAAGGGAAAGGTCGCGTCAGGCGGTGGTGGGAGCGGCGGCCCACCGCCTCCCTCGGACCTAAAAGCGCTGTCCGAACCGGATGCCGATGGTTCGCGGCGTCACGATATTCGCCAGTGGATGCTGGCCACAGATCGGAACGCCAGGGTAAAGGCCAGTAGCCCCGCCGAAGATGGTGCATTCGGCGAAGCGGAACGTTTCGGCTCGCTTGTCGAAGGCATTACTCACGAAGAGCTCGGCATTGAAATTGCCGCGCTCTCCGCCCACCAGGAAATCGAACAACCCATAGGCAGACTGCTCGCCGATGAGCGCATTCGACGCCGGAGTCAACTGCGACTTGCTCGCTCCCTGGTAGACATAACTCCCCTGTACGTGGGCATCGAAGCCGGCGAGGGGCCAGGTGTAACGGATCGTCGCATTGCCCTTGAACTTCGGGGTGGTGGGCAGCTGGGTGCCCGAGGGTACGGCGTCCTGCGGAATGCACTGCGAGAGCGGCAGCGGCACGCCCGTGGCGTCGACATCCAGGCAGAAGTCCTTGCTCATCTTGGGGTCGAGTTCGGTCGCCGCCGCGCTGATCGACAGTGCCCCGGTGGGGCGCCATTCGAGCTCCTGCTCCGCACCCTTGATGCGCGCGGACCCGGCGTTGCGAACGATCGTGAACGAGTTCTGGCCGAGGAAGCCGAACTGGAAGTTGTTCCAGTCCTCCCAGAAGAATGCGCCGTTGAAGCGCAGGTGATTGTCGAGCCAGCTGGTCTTGAAGCCCACCTCGTAGTTCTTGAGGAAATCGGGATCGTAGGTCGCAAGCGGCGCCTGCGGCGGTGCCTGGATACGTCGGTTGACGCCACCGGGCCGGAAACCCCGCGAGTAAGTGGCGTAGACCATGTGGTCGTCGGTGATCTTGTAGGTGAGGTTGAACTTCGGCGTGGAGCCGTCTTTCTTGACCTCCCGGCTGAGATCGAGGCATGGCGCGTCGAGGATGCCCGGCTTCACGCAGTCGACGCCGCGCTTGGCGACGGTCGAGTTTTCACCGGTCGAGGATCCGAGCGGATTGTGCAGACCGAAGCCGAAGAAGCCGTCGATCGAGTTGTCGTAGCGGAAGAAGCGGTAGCCCACCGTGCCGGTAAGTTTGGGCGTGAAGTCGAAGCTCAGTTCACCGAACACCGCGTAGTCGCGGTCCACGCGGATCTGGTCCGTGAGCCACAGGGTCTGCGGCCAGCCGGTGACCGAGTTGAAGGTCGGTAGCTGGTCGATCAGGTAGTTCTGCAGGATGTAGTGCTGCTGGCGCTGATAGAAGAGGCCACCGATGAAGCGCACCGCGTTCTCCTTCGGCGTGGCGATGCGCAGCTCATGACTCATCTTGCGGTAATGGTCGCGACCATCGATATGCTGCGAGGGGTCGATTCCCCCACCGGTGTTGTACTCGACGTAGCTGACGTAGTACGTCTGCTTCGCGTACGCAAAGGTGTAGTCGGTGTAGTCCGTCGGCGTATGGTCGTCGCGCTTCAGGTAGCCGCCCGCATAGGTGATGTCGAGGTTGCTCACCTTGCCCTGCACCGTGAGTGCGGCCTGCCACCACTGATCGGTGGTCCCGTCGGGGTAGTAGCGATGCACGGACAGGTCCCCGGGGATGGACGGGTCCACGAAGAAGGTGCCCCGCGCCTCGGTGTGCTGTCCCATGACGATCGGAGTGATGGACCAGTTGTCGGCGAGGTCCACCTTGAGCGCCGCGCGGGCGCCGTAGGTATCGACGTCGTTGAAGCGCTTCTTGGCCAGCTGTGGTGAGCTCGCGCAGCCGGCGGGAGCGGGGGCGAAGTTCGCCACACACACGCTGCGTGTCCAGGGGTTGGCCCCGCTCGGCAGGGGTACCTGCGGGTAAGTGAAGCTGTTGGGCACGTTGTCGATGTAGCCGCCATCGTGCTCCGCCCAGCCGACCAGGCGCACCGCTGCGCTGCCCGCGACCGGGATGTTGGCGAAGCCCTCGGCGATGTACCCGCCCTGGCCGCGGATGGTGTTGCCCTCGAGGTTGTAGCCGGCCTTGAAGCCCGACGGGTCGGGCTTGTTGGTGATGATGCGCATCGTGCCCGCCTCGGAGCTGGCGCCGTACAGCGTGCCCTGGGGCCCGGCGAGGGCCTCCACGCGCTCAATGTCGTAGACGTGGATGTCGAGCGCACCCTGGATGGTGGTGATCGGCTGCTCGTCGAGGTACACGCCCACGCTCGGCAACGGTCCGGAGTGGTTGCCGTTGTCGCCGCTCGAGACGCCACGCATGAATACTCGCGCGAAGCCGGGCGCAGTCGTCTGATAGGCGACGCTCGGCAGATACTTCACGTAGTCGTTGAAGTTCTGGATATTGAGCTGCTCGAGCTTCTCGGTGCCGATCGCCGTGATGCTGATCGGCACGTTCTGCAGGTTCTCGGTGCGCTTCTGCGCGGTGACGACGACCTCCTGCAGCCCACCGGAATCAGCCGGCAAGTCGGCGGCGTACACGCGTGGCACCGCTGCCATGATCGCCGCGGCGATCGGCGCCCGGCGCAGCAGGGGCGCGACATTTACCCGGTGACCGCTGGACATCTGCGCGAGCTTGCGCGAACGACTGCGCTGCATGCGAACCCCCTGTAAGCGTTTATCGTCTTGGTCAGCCGCGGGACGGATTATCACGGAAATCCGGCACCCGTGGGTAGGCGTCCAGGACCGGGCCGAGAGCTGCCTTGAGCGGGCCAAGCCACGGCTCAAAATGGCGCCATTGGTCTACCCCTTCGCGGAAGATGGGCGAGCGTACCTGCTCGGAGCTAGCGGTGCGGACCGCGCGGTCCGTCTCATAGAAGCGCAGGCACTGCGCCTCGAAGGGCAGCCCGCAGTACGCAAGAAGTGCATGCACCTCGGCCGCGGTGTCCTCGACCATGCGCTCATAGAACACCCGGTGCACGCGACCCGGCAGCACCGCATCGAAATGCGCCATCAGCGCCACGTAGGCGGCGTAATAGCCGCCGAGCTCGGCCAGGTCGTAGGTGTAATTCTGGCCACGGGCGAAGTGTTGCTTGAAGCCCGACAGGCAGCAGCCGAGCGGGTGGCGTCGGGCGTCGATGATGCGGGCGTTGGGCAGGATGAGATGGATGAAACCGGTGTGCAGGAAGTTGTTGGGGAGCTTGTCGATGAAGTACGGCTTGCCGCTCTGACGCTGCACGCGGGTGCGCTCCAGGTACTGCTCACCGAGTGAGAGCAGCGCCCCGCCGTCGAGGGCGGCGAGCACCTCGGGATAGCGCGCGGTGCCCCGCCCGCCCAGCTCCTGCGCGAGCGCGGGCAAATCGGGCAGCTCCATGGTGCCTTCTACCTGCGAGTGACTGGCGAGGACCTGCTCGATCAGCGTGGAGCCCGCGCGCGGCAGGCCGACGATGAAAATCGGATCGGGGGCCCGGGCCCCGACGCCTTGGCGCGCGGCGAGAAATTCGGCGCTGAACAGGCGGCGCGTGCGGGCACACAGCTCGTGCAGCCGCTGCTCGTCGTAGTGCACCTGGGTCCGCCGCAGCGAGTTGCCCTGCTGATAGTGGCTGAAGGACTCGCCGTACTGTGCGCGGTCCTCGAGTGCCTTGCCGAGGGCAAAGTGGAAGTGGAAACGGTCCTCGGGCGTGAGTTCGCTGCGCGCGAGCTGCGTGCGCATCTGCGTCAGGTCGTCCTCGGTGAAGCGGTAGGTCTTGAGGTTCGCCAGACTCCACCACGCCTCGCCGATGCTCGGGTCGAGGGTCAGCGTGCGGCGATAAGCGTCGATCCCGCGCGGGGTATGGCCGGCAGTCTTCAGGGCATGACCGTAACTCATCCACACGCGCGCCTGACTCGGGTACTCCTTTAAGACGGCGTCGTAGGCCGCGAGCGCGCCGGCGTAGTCGCCGATGGCACCGAGCACCGCGGCGTGCAGGCTGCGGTAGCTTGGATTACGGGGCTCGGCGGCCAGCAGCCGCTCAACCTGCGGCAGGGCCGCCGCCGGTTGGCCCTGCCGAAGCAGCGCGACGGCATAGTTATGTCGCGCCCCGTGGAAGGTGGGTGCGAGCTCGAGACAACGTGCCAGGAGATTCTCCGCATCGCGCCAGCGGCCCAGGCGGGCCGCGACCTCCGCGAGCATGCGGATCGCGGCGATATCGGTAGGGTGCTCCTGCAGGTGGCGCCGCAGCAGCGACTCTGCGCCGGGTACCTGGTTGTCGCACAGCGCCGCTGCCGCGGCGAGCAGGCGCGGATCGCGCGTCGAGGCTCGCAGGAACTGGGCGCGCGCGTCCTGGGCGGCGGCGACCTCGCCCATTGCTTCCAGGTGATCAGCCAGCGTACGCCAAGCATCCGGCTGCTGCGGATCCAGCCGCACAGCCTCACGCAGCTCCCCCACGGCCTCCCCGCCTCGCTGCAGGGCGGCCAGTGCGAGCGCGCGCTCGAACCGGAGCTCCGCCCATGCGGGCTGGCGGCTGCGCAGCTCATCGAGAAGCTCGAGGCTGCCCTTTGCATCACCCCCCGCGCGTCGGGCACTGGCGAGGAGGAGAAGTGCGCGCGGATGCCCGGGTGCAACCTTGAGGATCTCGGTCGCCTGCTCGGCGGCAAGTCGCGGCTCACGCTCGAGCAGGCGCAGCGCGTGGGCGAGGGCCACCTGCACCGACCCCACCGGTTCCGCCGTCCCGCCCATGACGGCGAATCTACCATGTCCCTTTCGGGCTGCGCGTTGCGCCGGCTCGTCCGAGGTGCAACAGTGCGCGGGATGTTGCAGATCTTGCGCAGGGATTTGATTCGCGCGCCCTGGGTGCGCGCCGGGCTCGTGCTGCGGGCGGCCGTGCTGGCGGGGATGGCGGCGCTGCTTGTCGAATGTGCCGTGCCGGGGGGCATCACGTTACCCGGCACGGACCGGCTGGGCGGACTGCGTGTCTATGCACCGGCCGGTCCGGCCCGCCACCTCGTGCTCCTGCTATCCGGCGACGGTGGCTGGAATTCGGGCCTGGAGGCGATCGCCGCCGGGCTCAAGGCGGATGGGGCGCTGGTGGCGGGCATCGACAGCCGCTCGTGGCTCGCGCGCATGGAGCGCGAGCCGGCGAGCTGCGCAGCGCCAGGCCGCCAGCTCGAGAGCGTGAGCCACGCACTTGCCCAGCACTACGGCCTCACCGTGCCGGCGCTGCTCGTCGGACATTCCGCCGGGGCGACGCTCGCCGTCATCGCGCTTGCCCAGGCGTCGCCGCGCACGTTCCGCGGCGCTTTGACGCTCGCCTTCTGTCCGGAACTGGACCTGTCGGTGCCGGTGTGCCCCTCACCATCCCTGCGCGGTGTGAGTGCGCGCCGGGGTCAGCGCTTGCAGCCTCTGGGTGCGCTGCCCGGGCCATGGATCGACGTACACGGCTTGGCGGACGCGGAATGTCCCGCTCCGCCGGCGCGGCAGTTCATCGCGCGGGTCCCAGGGGCCTTGTTCATCGGCCTGCCCGGAGTTGGGCACAGCTTCGGCGCCGCGCGCAGCTGGTGGCCGCAGTTCCTGGCAGCCTTCAGCGAGCTGGTACGGTCCGACCCGCTGCCCGCACTCGCCGGGGTCACGCCCCCGTAACGTATCCAACATGGACCTGCGTCACGCGACCTCCGCCTACGAGCGCTGGCTCGGCCAGCATGTGCCCATGCTGCGCGGCGATCTCGACCTCAAGCATCGCCTCATGGCGCGCGATGCGTTCTCGTTCATGCGCGCCACGTTCTACCGCTGGTCGCAGTCCTGGCCCGAGCTCTGCCCGGACTCGCGGACCGCACCAGCGCTGCTGGCGATCGGTGACCTGCACGTGGAGAACTTCGGCACCTGGCGCGATGCCGAGGGTCGGCTCATCTGGGGCATCAACGACTTCGACGAGACGGCCGTGCTGCCGTACACGATCGACCTGACCAGGCTCGCCACCAGCGCCTGGCTGGCGATCGACGCGTCACGGCTGCGCCTGTCGCCGCGCCGTGCGTGCGATTCGATCCTGGAGGGCTATCTCGAGTCGCTGCGCTGCGGCGGCGGAGCGGTCGTGCTCGCCGAACGTTATCGCTGGTTGCGGGACCTCGCCGTGGCGCGGCTCAAGGACCAACGGCCCTTCTGGGACGGGATGCGGGGCCTGCGTACGGTGCGTGGACGCATCGACGCGCGTCTGCGACGCCGACTCGAGGCGAGTCTGCCGCCGCGCACGACCGCGGTACGCCTCGTGCACCGTCAGGCCGGCCTGGGAAGTCTCGGGCGGCTGCGGGTGGTCGCGCTCGGCGAGTGCCACGGCGCGATGGTGGCGCGCGAGGCCAAGCCGCTCGCACCGTCGGCCTGGCTCTGGGCGCGGGGGCGCCGGGGCGGCGCGATCCGCTGCATGAATCTGCTGCGGCGCGCCGTGCGCGCGCCGGATCCGTACTATGGGTTGCACGGGCACTGGCTCATCCGCCGGCTCGCGCCGGACTGCAGCCGTATCGAGCTGGCCAGCCTGCCGCGTGGTCGTGACGAGGGCCGCCTGCTGTGGATGATGGGCTGGGAGACCGGCAACATCCACCTCGGCACACCGGAGCGCCGACGCGCCATCCTCCATGATCTCGCACACCGGCGCGCCAACTGGCTGGCAAGAGAGGCCGAGCGCTGCGCCGAGGCGCTGAATCGCGAGTGGCGCAAGTGGAGCAAGATCGCACGCGATGAATGAGGAGCGTGATCAGCGATGAAAGATCTCACGCAGGGTCCCATCACGCGGCACCTCATCGCCCTCGCGGTGCCGATTGCGGTCGGCATGCTGTTCCAGACTTTGTACTTCGTCGTCGATCTGTACTTCGTCAGCCGGCTGGGTCCGGCGGCGATCGCGGGGGTGAGCAGCGCCGGTACGGCGGGGTTCGTCATCCTCGGGCTGACGCAGATGCTCGGTGTCGGCACCGTGGCCCTGGTGGCGCAGGCCGCCGGACGCAAGGACCAGAAGGCGGCCAACCTCGTCTTCAATCAGTCGGTGCTGCTCTCGGCACTGTGTGGCGTGGTGACGCTCCTCGCCGGCTGGCTGCTCGCCACCCCCTACATGCGCTGGATGACGGCGGATACCGCCAGCGCCCGCGCCGGCTCCGAATACCTGCTGGCCTACACCCCCGGACTGGCGCTGCAGTTTGCCCTGGTAGCTCTCAGCTCCGCGCTGCGGGGGACGGGCATCGTCCGGCCCACCATGCTGGTGCAGATGGTGACTGTGCTGCTCAACATCGTGCTGGCGCCGGTGTTGATCGCCGGCTGGGGTACCCACCATCCGCTCGGGCCGCTCGGGGCGGGACTGGCGAGCAGCCTCGCCATCGCGGTGGGCGTGGCGCTGCTATGGGTGTACTTCGCGCGGCTCGAGCACTACGTCGGTCTCGAGGCCGTGCTGCTGCACCCGGATGCCCCGAGCATCCGCCGCATCCTCAACATCGGCCTGCCGGCCGGCGGCGAGTTCTTCATGCTGTCGATCATCCTCGGGGTGGTCTACGTGGTGATCCGCGCGTTCGGACCGGCGGCACAGGCCGGGTTCGGCATCGGCGGGCGCGTGATGCAGGCCCTCTTCCTACCGGTGATGGCCCTCGCCTTCGCCGCGACTCCCCTGGCGGGGCAGAATTTCGGTGCGCGCCACTACGCACGCGTCCGCGCCACGTTCCGCCAGGCAGCCCTGCTCAGCAGCGTACTGATGCTGTTGCTCACGCTCCTGTGCCAGCTGCGCCCGGACGTGTTCATCCGCATCTTCTCCCGCCAGGGCGACGTGGTCGCGGTGGGGGCCGACTATCTGCGCGTGATTTCCTGGAACTTCATCGCCAGCGGACTCATCTTCACCTGCTCGGGATTGTTCCAGGCGCTCGGCAATACCTGGCCGTCCCTGCTCAGCTCGGGGGCGCGGCTGCTCACCTTCGTGCTGCCGGCCCTGTGGCTCGCCAGCCGGCCGCAGTTTCAGTTGCGCGAGGTGTGGTACCTGTCGGTGACCAGCGTCACGCTGCAGGCACTGATGAGTCTGCTGCTTCTGCGGCGGGAGTTCGCGCGCCGCCTGCCGCGTCCGCCACTCGGGTCGGTGGCCGACCCCCAGGCACCGGAAGCGCCGGCCTAGCGCCGGCGCTCCGCCATCCGTTATTGCTGGATTGGGCCGTCCTGGCTGGCCAGGCACTGCCACTTGCCGTCGGGCATCTTCACCCAGGTGTCGGTCCAGCGGGCATGGAGGTCGAGGGGCTTGCCGGTCGAGCTCGTGCCGGTGCCCCTGAAGCCGCCGGTCGCAATCGCGGTATTGCCGACCACGGTCACATGCACATCCTCGTACTCGGCGCTGGTCCACTTCGTCTTGCGCGCCTCGTCGAGCGTTTCGGCCTTGTTGGTGACCCTGCCGCTGTCGTCGGTCTGCACGAACTTCTCGGCGAGCAGAGGAGCGATGAGGTCCGGATTGTTGGTTTTTTGTGACTGCAGCCAGATGTACTCGTTGGCCGCGACGGTCTTCTCTGCCGTGTCGCCCCCAGCCTGCGCCCAGGCGAGTCCCGATGCCGACAGCAGCGCGAGCGCCGCTCCGAAGCAAACGCGTTTCATAAGTGTGACTCCCAGTGTTTGGACAGCTGCAGCGTTGTTGTTAGGTGGGCGCTGCAGCCGCGCAGTCTACGCCCTCCCGCCGGCACGCGCCTACGCCGGCGGGTCGGACGCCGTCGCGCTTAGTCAGCGCGGCGGTTCCTGTCCCGGTTGCGGATCGGGCAAGGGGAAGGACTGCGCCGGAGTCGCCGGAGTAGCGGGGGAGGTAGCGGGACTGGGGGTGGGGACGGGTGCCGTACCGGCTGCGCCGGCCGCGGAGGCCGAACGCTGCACGCCGGTGCTGGTGGCCACGGCCGCCATGAAGCGCCGCGCCGCCTCATCGTTGGTCGTGACGGCGCCGGACAGTATGTCGGCGGTGGAGACGCCCGCCTTCTGGTAGAAAGCGTCGTTGGCATCGTCGTCGATCCGGATCACGGTGCCATCCAGCGCAATGCCGGCGAACACCCCGCGGCTGCGCGAGTAGGAGTAAACCTCGGCCTTGAAGTTCGAGTCGGTCGCGGCGGAGGCGGTGCGGCCGACCGGTCCGGCGGCGACAGACGCATCGGCGCCGAGCGTGACCTTGCCGCCATTGATGCCTTCGATGCCTTTGGGCGTGGTGAAGACCAGTACGATGTCCGTGGCCTGCACCCCCCACTGGAAGCCGAAGCTGCCCCCGGTCATGGTCACGAACACGGGATTGGTGAATTCGCCCTTGCTGTCGCGCACCACGAGCACGCCCCGGCCGTGGCGGCCGCCGGCGAAGAAGGCCACCTTGGTGAGGTCCGGAATCACCGCGATGCCGTAGGCACGCTCGAGCAGCCAGTCCGGGATTCGCTCGTCGCGTCCGCCGCGCAGGTCCTCGAGGACCTCGCTAGCGATCAGCAGTCGACCTTCCTCGCGCGCCTGGGCCTGAATGGCGGCGCTCGCGCAGCCAAGCAGTGCCGCAATGAGGAGACTCGTGAGACGGATGGGTAGGCGCATGGGATCCCCTTGACACACTGTCGCCGCGTGCCGACAAGGCAGGAGCGGTCGATGACCGCAAGCTTAGCGCAGCCCCAGGATGCGTGCAGGCCGGCTAGAACCAGAAGGATACGAACGCGGTGAAGATGTTGGCGTCGAGGCGGTACAGCGGCTCGTTACCCGCGCCGTAGCTGGGAGCGAGCAGGGCGTTGCGGAAATCGGCGTAGTTGATCAGCAGGTGCTCAACGTGCACGTTGGCGCTGCTCTTGCTCACCCAGGGCAAGCCCGGGATATGGAACTGGTATTCCGCGCCGAAGCCAACGGTGTAGGTCTGGAAGGTGGCCAGCTCGCGGTCGCGCGCCATGAAATTCTGGTAGTCCGCGCGCGGGAAGAGGTCGCTGTAGAAGTCGGCGTGGTTCTGCCGGTAGTAGCGAAATGAGCCATCCAGCAGCCAGTGGCCGACGGGCTGGGAGTAATCGATCTCCCCGGTGTGGGCGACGATGCCCCAGGTATCGCGGTAAAAACGGTACTGCCCGGTCAGCGCGGCGTGCCAGTGCAGGTAATGCTTGAGCGTCAGGGAGGCGGCATTGCTGGTGCGCGTGTTCGGATAGACCTGATCGGCCAGCGTGAAGCCCGCGCCCTGGCCTGGGGAAAGGTAGCGGATCTTGCGATACGGGTTGGCGAGGTAGCCCTGATCGGTCAGCAACTCGTAGTTGAAGCTCGCGATGGTATTGCGGGTAAGGATCTGGCTCAGCCCCAATGAGTAGCCCCGGTGGTCGGCGCGCTGATGGAAGGTCGGATCGTTGATGATCTGACCGTTCACGTTTTTGATGTCGCGGAACACCTGGTCCCAGGCGCGGCGGTAGCCGAGCGTCAGCGTGGTGAGGTCGCCGAACATGTCCTGGCTCACCGAGAAGTAGGTGGTGTTCGCCTTGTAGTCCGGCTCCTTGCTGGTGATGACACCGGCGCTGTATGTGGACTTGCCGTGCAGGTAGTCGATCCCGCCGCTCCACTGCGTACGCTTCTCGTGATACGGGCTCGCCGAGAGCTTCACGTCGATCGAAGCGCTCGAGATCATGTCCTCGTAGTAATTGGCCGAGAAGGCCAGGCTGTCTCCGACACGCTTGCGGATCAGCACCGACGGCCCGGTGACGGTGAGGCCACCGCCGCTGTAGTCATGCCACATCACGTCGGCGCGATCCTCCGGCAGCACCCCGCCCAGCACCGGCGCGGTACAGATGCAGAGCGTCAGCAGCGTGCGCCGGAATGGGCTCAGGTGCAGCGCGGCGCGCAACGCCGCGCGGAGCCGCTGCGCCCTCAGTTGCATCCGCACCCGCCACCGACGTTGCCGGTGGCGCCGCGCGCGCCCTCACGGCTCTCGAGTACGTGCTCGAGGTACACGCTCGAGACCGGATTGCGATTGAAAGACATGATGGGATCGGCGAAGTGCTCGCGCTCGTAGGGCTTTACCCAGGGGGTGGGTGCCGCGCAGCCCATGAGGCTGCCCAGCAGCCCGGTCAGGAGCGCGAGGCGCCCCCAGCGCGCGCGCGCCCAGCCCCGCCGTGATTGCGCCATCGTATTACTCCCTGATCAGCGCCCGGATGCTGTCCTGGTACTCGTTCTCATCGCCGGGTTTATACCCGCGGTGCAGCATGCGGACCTTGCCGGCGCGGTCGATGATCACGGTGCTCGGCATGCCCGCCACCTCGTAGAGCTTACTCACCTTGCTGTCCTTGTCGAAGAGGATCGGAAAGCTCACCGGGGTCTGCTTCAGCCAGTCCTGCGCGGCCTGCGAGTCCGGCTCGACGTTTACGCCGAGGAGGACGAAGCCCATCTTGCCGTATTTCTTGTAGATGCTCTCCAGCAGTGGCATCTCCTGGCGGCACGGACCGCACCAGCTGGCCCAGAAATTGAGCATCACCACCTGACCGTGAAACTGTGTGAGGCTGATTTCCTTGCCCTCACGTGAGCCGAGCGTGAACTGCGGCGCCGGCGCGCCGGTTTCCGCCAGCGCCGGCAGCGCGAGGGCGAGGGCGAGGGCGGCGGCAGCGATGGTCTTGCGCATGTGCATCCTTTCAGAAGAACACGGTCGTTGCGAGTCGCGCCTCGAGGTTGTTGGTGAGCTTGCTGACACCGAGCAGGTTCGACTGGAACACCCGATCCTGCACGGTCACGTGTATCGCCAGCCAGTCGGCCGGCACGACGCGGTAGCCGGCGCCGAAGTTCACCGTGAACTTCGTATCGCCGGCGAAGTGCGTGCCACCAATCCCGCCCAGCAGATAGAAGGCGCTCGTCATGGCGACGCCACGACCGATAAAGGCCTCGCCCGGCAGAAAGTTGTAGCCCAGGGACAGATCGTAGTACGTGAAGCGTCTCTCAGACTGGGTAAGCAGCTGCACGTCGCCGTTTAGCGTCTCGAAGCTGGTGCGGCCGGCGGTCGAGCGTCCCACCTCGGCCTGGAAGAAGAAGTCCTCGGTGATGTGGTAGGCCGCCAGCGCGCCGTAGGAGGGATGGGTGCCAAAGTCCTCGATGCTGAGCGCGCCGTAGTCGAGACCGAATTCGAGGTTGCGGCTGCGGATCCTCGGCACGGTGATCTTGCGGCGCGCCACCTCGGGCTCGACGACCCGCGGCGGGTTGGCCTCATCGTCGCTGTCCGTCTGAGCGGTGGGCGCGGACGCGTGGCCGCGATGGAACCAGCCGCGCACCGTCGCGCAGCCGGTGAGGACGGTGAGCAGCACCGTCAGAAAAAGAACGCGAAGCCCAGTTTCCATTCGTCCGCCTTCTCGTTTTCGTTCCGCTTGGTGAAAATGTAGTGCGCCCGGTATTCGGCACGCAGGAAGAAGCGCCGCGTGAGGTAGTAGCGGATGCCTCCGCCCACGTAGGCCGTCTGCTCGGTGCGGTTGGGCGGCTGCGCAAGCGTCGCCTTCGGCTCGATGTGCACCAGCCCGAGTCCGATGGTGAGGAAGGGCGAGGCGCGCGCCTCCGGCGCGATCACGTGCGCAAAGCCGGCGTCCGCGATCACGCCGTTGGAGAACTTGCCGAGGAATTGCCCCACCGCCGCCTCGAGCGCCAGCTGCGAGTTGAAGGACACCGAACCATAGCCGGCTACCAGCGTAGCGCCGCCCCATTGGCCGGCGAACATCCCCATCTCGTAGCGGTGCGAGGTGAAGCCGGCACGATCGCCCAAGTCGAAATGAAACGCCGTGCCATCGGCCAGCACCATCTTCTGCATGTCGCGCTGCGAGGCCCAGCCCTCCACGCCCTGCTCGGTGCGCACCTTGAACCAGTCGGTGCGGCGGAACAGCACGTCCACGCTGCCATCGCGCGGTACCACGTGGAAGACCGGGTAGCCGCGACCGGGCCCGGTATGCAGCTCCAGATACGGCTGCGTCACGAACAGCTGCAGGTACTCGCGCGCTGCGCTTACCCGCGGCGCGAAGCCGGCCAGCAAGAGGAGACAGGCGAGCGCAAGGTATTGCGCGCGCCTCAGCAATTCCGCCCTTTGCTCAATTGACCGGTACCGCCGGATCGAATGGGTTGTTGAAGTACTGCCCGCCAATATCCAGCCACTCCGACACCAGGCGCAGCTCCGCCGGGCTTAGCCAGGTTGCGTGCGTGCTGCCGGATCCAGTGGCGAAGCGCAGCATGAACGCAGCCGAGGCGCCGCCATTCGCGCTGCCAGCGTTGAGGAATGGCCCGACCGTGGGCCCCGGCATGGGTCCCATCGGGCCCATGATAACCGTAGTGTGCGAGAACAGCAGCTGGCGATAGGACACCGATTCCTGCGGATCGTCCACCGATGCGGCATTGGTGAGATCGAGATGGCCGGCGGGTTCGACCGCCGCGCCCGCTGCATTCTTCGGGCTGTGACACCCGCCCTGCGTGCAGGTGTGATCGCTCAGCACGTTGCCCGTCACCGGATCGAGCACCTGCCGGGGCAGGTCCCATAGCGGCTGCAGGTGCTGCGGGTAATTGATGATGACCCGGCACACGGCCGACCAGGCCGTGATGCAGGTGGCGCTGGTTGGGAAGGCGGTGTGGAACTGAGTGGCGTCATCGTAGCGCAGGTTGATCGGCGTGCCGGGAGTGGCCTGGGCAGGGTCGGTCCACACGTCGGCGTACGTCACGTTGACGCTCGGCACCATCTGCTTGCAGGCGGGCGTATCGCTCGCGCAGCTGATGCGCATGCGCGCCTGGGCCATCGTCTCACCCTGGTCGGGCAGGAAGGCGCCGGGGCCGCTGGCGATCGTGGCCGGGAAGGGCGCGCCGCCGGTGCTCGCGCCCGCCCAAGCCGAGGCGAAGAGGTTGGCGCGCCCGTGCGAGACCGGTCGCTGGGCCGTGGCCGGTTGATGACAACCGTTGCAGCTGACGATCTCGCCCGGCTTTACCTGCAGCCACACGCCCTGCACCGGCCCGACCCGGCGCGCACTGGCATCCAGGACGCTGATGCGGAACGCCACGTCGGCGGGCACCTCGACCCGCACCGAGCCATCGGGTTCGACGGGCGCGTAACCGAGGATCTCCATCATGAAATTGCTCGCGCCGAAGGCCGCGCCGGACAGATTGACGATGGTGCGATCGGGGATCGAGACCGCCTTCTCCAGGCGCACGAAGCGCGCCGCGCGGGTGTTGGGCGGGGTCTGGGCGGAGTTGGCTACGGCCGCGATATTCGGCTTCGCCGTGTCCACGCCATCGAAGTCGTAGACACTTCTTATATCCACCACGCCGACGTTCTGTGACACCAGGTTCTGATCCAGGTTCACGCCCGGTATCTTGTCGAGGATGATGTTCTGCAGCGGCCGCGGCTGGGCCACGGTCACGTCGGTGATCATCACCCCCTCGACCGGCTGCATGAGCGGCAGCAGCGTGTTCTGCGAGGGGTCGTACATCCACAGGCTGTAGAGCGGGGGCGCGACCTGCGGGTTCGCGACGTTCAGGTTAGTCGAGGTGCAGGGCACGATGGCCGGCGGCGTCTGCGTGGCATCCAGCAGGCGGCATTGGCTCCAGCTCACCAGGATGCGCCCGGTACCGTCCTGCAATGGGTAGGCCGCGATGTAGCGCCCGCCCGGCGAGGGTCCGGGGATGGTCACCACGTCGGTGGGGGTGGCCAGGGTCTGCGCCGGCGGGCTCACGCCGCTCGCACCCATCACCAACTGCGTGTTCTCGACGAAGTTCTGGCCGTCGATGATGACGAGTGCGCCCCCGTCGTCGACCCCGGTGTACTGGCGCATGACCGCGAGAATACGACCATCCTGCATCTGGCGCGGTCGCACGAACTCGACCACCGTGTTGTTGGTGCCGGTGTTGTGGCTGTTGGCGCCGTAGTAGAGCTGCAGGTCCGTGCCGTCGGGGTTCGCCGAGTACAGGTGCATGGCGTCCTTGCCCGGCCCGTTGTCCCAGCGCGTCCACAGCACGCGGCCGTTGCTGAGCACGGTGGCGTCGCGGTCGTGGCTCTGGTTGAAGGAGATCTGATGCACGTTGGTGCCGTCTGCGTTCATCACGTGCAGCACGAAGGCGGACTCCTGCCGCGCCTCGTCCTGCGCCTCGAACTGCGGTTTGCCTTCGTCGAGCAGGATGCCCTTGGACTGGGTCTGCCGCGTCGAGGTGAAGACGATGCGCCCATCCGGCAGGTAATGCGGCGACTCGTCGTTCACCGTGGGCGGATCCGGGTCGCTGGCCGGGTTGATCACCGCGTGCAGCGTGTCGCTGGCGATGACGTACTCGTAGATGCGCCAGGAGGGTGGCTTCTTGACGTTCTGCTTCATCGCCAGCGGCCCGCGCATCGCGAACACCACCTTCTTGCCGTCCGCCGAGGCGTCCACGTCCTTGACGTCCCACAGCGCTCCGGCGGTGAGGCGGGCGGTGATGTTGGTCTCGGTCGCACTCGGTGAGGCCGCGGCGCGCATATAAAGGTCGGCCGACGGCACGGCGTCGTTGAGAATGCGCAGGTCGTCCTGCATCAGGTTGCCGGACTTGTTGAGCGGCACCTGCTTCTTGACGTAGAAGACCGGGAAGTCGACGGTGGCCGGATCGGCGAGCTGGCTCTTGCCGAGATTGACGTTCCCGCCACCGCTGCAGGCCGCGAGCCAGGCGGCGCCGACCGCGCCGAGCGTGACGCGGAGGACGCGGCCGATTTGCAACACCTTGTGCGCGACACGCTGCGCGTGCGTCTTCATATCCATCCCTGCCGCGGCGCTGTGCCGCCGCTGAATGTAACGTAATTCGCGGACCGACTGCTGACATCTGGTCAGATCGCCGAGTCCGTCACAGCACCTGGACGCATGGCGCGGTTCTTATACGCGCGGGTGCGCCAGGCCTTGCGTCCTACTAGGTAGACGTTAGCTGGCGCCCTCGCCGTGACCGGGCTCGCAGTTTGCCGCGCATTGAGCAGCGCGGCACACCAACACATCAAACTGTCGGTCGCTGGCGACGTCAGGCGATTGAGACATTCGGGGCGGGGTCATGTGGTCCGTATAGTCCCGGCGCGCATCGGGCATTTTGGGAGTTGACGAGCGCCATGAATGTCACACACCAACAGGCACAGGTCGTTTCGCTGGGCGCGCGCCGCGCACTAGGTGCGGGCATGTTGCTGACACTGCTCGCGGCAGCGGCGCATGCCGGCCCGAACGAGCAGGCGAAGCGCATTTACGAGCGCATCGCCGGCGAGCCCCCGCCGCCCGCGGTGCTGACACAGATGGCCAATATCATCGCCGCGGCCTGTCCGACCGGCTGCGCGCCTAGCCATCCGGCCCTGGTGCAGGCTGCACAGGTCGCGACCCAGGCGGCGGGCTTCTACAACGTAACCCTCAAGAACCTGGTCATCCCGTGGACCAACCGCGACCAGACGGTGTTCGCACCGTTCAACGATTATGCCGCCACCGTGATCGGCATGGTGCGGGACGACATCGCTTTCAACACCGCGTTGTCCGACGACATTCTCTACACCGTCAACGCGGGTGGCCTGCCGGCACCTTCGCCGGCCAACAACAATCACTACGCCGCCGCGGAGAGCAACGGCGTCGACCTGCAGAGTGCCCTCACTCGCACCACACAGTCGGCCACCTACGGCCTGCCGGTGGAGGCGACTGCCGGGCTCATCACCACCCGTGGCGCCGCGTCAGCCTTCTTCATCAACGGCACCAACCGGGCCATGTTCCGCTTCACCATGATCAATCACATGTGTCACGACATGGAGCAGGTCATGGACGTCACGCGCCCGTCGGATCGCATCCGGCAGGACGTGGCCCGCTCTCCGGGCGGGGACAGCCGGCTGTTCATGAACCAGTGTGCCGGCTGCCACAGCGGCATGGATCCGATGGCTCAGGCCTTCGCCTACTACAACTTCGACGCGACGGCGGGACAGCTGCTCTATACGGCCGGCGTGGTGCAGCACAAGTACTTCATCAATGCGACCAACTTCCCCTTCGGCTTCGTGACCCCGGATAACAGCTGGTCCAACCGCTGGCGCGCCGGTCCCAACGCTTACTTCGGCTGGGATCCGACCCTGCCCGGCAGCGGCGTGGGCGCCAAGTCGCTCGGCCAGGAACTGGCGCAGACCGACATGTTCGCGCAATGCCAGGTAACGAAGGTGTTCCAGGCGGTGTGCTTCCGTGCACCGACGAGCACCGCCGACATGGCAACGGTCGCCACCATCAAGGCGAACTTCAAGTCCGGCGGATACAAGCTCAAGCAGGTGTTCCAGCAGACCGCTGCCGCCTGCGCGGGCCAGTAAGGGAGCGCCGCAATGAACCGCACTGCAGTTGCCACTCCTCGTCTTGCAGCGCTGCTGCGCTGCATGCTGCGCGGCGCCGCGCTCGCCGGCCTGGCTGCGCTCGCCGCCTGCGCCGGCGGCAGCGGCCCCTCGACGAGCGTCAACCAGGTGGCGACGCCGCCGACCAGCTCCGCCAGCGACTACACCGGTCCGGCCCCGGCCAACGCCGACGTGCAGGCCTTTGCCCTCAACCTGTGGGCGAACATCCGCGTCGCCAACCGCTGCGGTGGCTGCCATCACGAGGGCGGTCAGTCACCGATGTTCGCGCGCTCGGACGACGTGAACCTCGCCTACCAGGCGGCGCTGCCGCTGGTGAACCTCGCCAACCCCGACCAGTCGATGCTGGTGCTCAAGGTCGGCGGCGGTCACAACTGCTGGGTCGCGGACCCCTCGGCTTGTGCGGCGACCATGCTGCAGTGGATCAAGGCGTGGATCGGCGCCGGCTCGGCCTCGACCACCAGCGTCACTCTCGTCGCGCCCCCGGTCCAGTCGGCGGGCGGCAGCAAGCAGTACCCGCTCGATCCGAACAGCGGCAATCCTAGCTTCGCCAGCACCGTCTACCCGCTGCTCACCACCTTCTGCTCGGGCTGTCACACCTCCAGCTCCGCGACCGCCCAGCAGCCGTATTTCGCCAGCTCCAACATCAACGAGGCCTACCTGGCGGCGCAGCCGAAGATGAACCTGGCGCAGCCCAACCAGTCGCGCTTTTACCAGCGCCTCGCCAATGAGTCGCACCATTGCTGGGTGACGCCGAGCTCCGCTGGCGCGCCGGACTGTCCGGGCAGCGCGGCCGCGATGCTGGCGGCCATCACGGCCTTCGCCAACGGCATTCCGATCACACAGCTCGATCCCTCGCTGGTGGTGTCCGATGCGGTCACCCTCAAGCAGGGCACGATCGCTGCGGGCGGCAGCCGCTACGAGGCGAACCTGGTGGCGAAGTACATGTTCCAGACCGGCAGCGGCAGCACCGCCTACGACACGAGCGGCGTGACACCGGCGGCTGACCTCGCCCTGTCGGGCAACGCCAGCTGGGTAGGGGGGTGGGGCATCGCGATCGGCATGGGCGGCAAGGCCCAGGCGTCGACCAGCACCAGCCAGAAGCTCGCGGCGATGATCCAGTCCTCCGGTGAGTACTCGATCGAGACCTGGGTGGCGCCGGCCAACGTGACGCAGGCCAACGCGTACATCGTCAGTTACTCCGGCAGCAATACCACGCGCGACATGACGCTCGGTCAGGCTGCGATGCAGTACCAGGGCCTCGCGCGCAGCAGTGCGACCGACACCAATGGCATGCCGCCGCTGCTCACCACGACCGCCGGCGGCGCCGCGCAGGCGGCCCTGCAGCACGTGGTGCTGACCTACGATCCGGTCAACGGCCAGAAGTTCTACATCAACGGCATGTACACCGGCGATGCGGACCCGGCCAAGGGCGGCACCTTCGCCAACTGGGACAACACCTTCGCCCTGGTGCTCGGGAACGAGACGACCGGCCAGCGGCAGTGGCAGGGCGTCATCAAATTCGTCGCCATCCACAACCGCGCGCTCACGCTGGCGCAGATCCAGCAGAACTTCGCGGCGGGCGTCGGCGAGAAGTACTTCCTGCTGTTCGGTGTCAGCTCGCTCTCGGGCGTGCCGCAGTCGTACATCGTGTTCCAGGGAAGCCAGTACGACAGTTACAGCTACTTGTTCGATCAGCCGAAGTTCCTCAGCCTTAATGCGAGCGCCTCGGTGCCCGCCGGGCTCAAGATCAGCGGCATGCGGCTCGGCGTGAACGGCGCTCTGGCGCCGGCCGGGCAGTCGTACGCGACCCTGAATGCAACCGTCGGCGGCGCCAACTACACCGCCGCCAACGGTCAGCTGCTGTCCGGGCTCGGCACCGTGGTGCCGGCGACCCTAGGGCCGGCGAACGACCTGTTCTTCCTTGCCTTCGACCAGTTCGGCACGCACGTGCACCCGTACGTCGAGCCGGTCGTGCCGCCCCCCGTGACGGTGCCGGATAACACTCCCAAGGCGGACTTCGGCGTTGCCACCTTCGAGCGGGTCTTCCACTCGATGGCGCGGGTGACCGGCGTGCCGATCACCAATGGCACCGTGATGGCGCAATACATGAGCGAGCAGCAGTCGCTCCCCTCATCTCCGGACATCGCCGCCTTCCTGCCCTCGCACCAGACGGCCATCTCGCAGCTGGCGAGCGCCTTCTGCACGCAGCTCATCGGCACGCAGGCGTATCGTGATGCGTTCTTCGGCACCGGGCTGGATGCGGCCATCAACTCCAACGGTGCCGCTTTCTACGGCGCGAGCGGCAGCGCGAACCGCACCCTCGTGATCAACGCCCTCGCCAACAACATCATTGGCAACAACGTGCTGCCGAGCGCCGCCGCGGCCGTGCACGCCGAAGCCGATGCGCTGCTCACCCGCATCCCGACCCTGCAGGGTTACGGCAACGCGACAGTCGCCACCGAGACCACGGCGGTCTGCACCGCAGTCCTCGGCAGCGCCGCGCTGTCGCTGCAGTAAGCAGGACCAGGAGTATCGTCATGCTGATTGGAAAGAAGCCACCCCGGCCCCACAAGCCCGGCGAGCCGCTGCTGTTTGACAATCACCCCCTGCCGGTGACGCGCCGCGACTTCATCGCCGCGGGTTTGATCTCGGGACCGGCGGTCGTGATCGGTCCGGCCTGGCTCGGCAGCCTGCTCAAGGCGAGCCGCGGCGATGCCGCGAGCCTGTCACCCGACCTGCAGGCACTGCTCGGCAGCGGACAGTGCAACGTGCCGACCTCCTCGAGCGGGGTGCCTTTTATCTGTTTCGATCTCGCCGGCGGCGCAAATCTCGTCGGCTCCGAGGTGATCGTCGGCACTGCCGGCGGGCAATCGCACTTCCTCTCCACCGCCGGCTACGGCAAGCTCGGCGTGCCCGGCAACATGGTGCCGAGCTCGAGCGCCAACGTCGATGCCTCCCTCGGCCTGCTGTGGCACGCCGATGGCGCCATCAAGCGCGGCATCATGAGCAAGGCGACCACGCCCGCGACCGCCGCCGGCACCAATGGCGCGGTGTTCTGCGCGATGTCGCAGAATGACACGCAGAACAACCCCCACAATCCTATGTACGGGATCGCGCTCGCGGGGGCCCAGGGCCTGCTGCTCACCCTCACGGGTACGGAGTCGTCGGTCTCGGGCGGCAACTCGCAGGCGCCGATGCCCCTCATCAACCCGGCCCTGCAGCCGACCACGATCGCCCAGCCCTCCGATGCGACCGGCCTGGTCAATACCGGCGGCGCCAGCGCCGATCCGCTGGCGGTCGCGGTGCTCGAGTCACAGGCGCGCATCAGCGGCGGTACCACGCCCTATGCGAGCGGGAGCAACGCTGCCTTCACCGGGACGCTCGCCGCACCTTCGGGCAATACGCCCGGGGTGGCGGTGTATCCCAGCGCGGCCAGCGACGGCGCAATCAAGAACCAGGTGCGCTGCGCCTACGTGAAATCGGCCAATACTGCCGCCGTGTTCGGCGACCCCACCGCGCTCGATCCCACCAAGGACCCCCTGATCGTGGGCGGCGGGACGCCCATCTTCACCGCCAGCGACTTCTCGGACAACGAGGTGCAGAAGACCGCCACCGTGATGAAGCTCGTGATCGACGGCTATGCGGGCGCCGGTACGATCACCATGGGCGGTTACGATTACCACGACGGTACTCGGGCTACGGGCGAGCTGCGCAATTTCAAGGCCGGTCAGATGATTGGCGCGGTGCTCGAGTACGCGCAGCGCAAGGGCAAGCCGGTGATGATTTACGTCTTCAGCGACGGCTCGCTTGCTTCGACCGGCATGCCGGACACGAGCGTCGACGGGCGCGGCAAGCTCGGTTGGCAGGGGGACAACTCCTCCGTCGCCTCGACCTTCTTCCTGGTGTACAGCCCCAAGGGCCGGCCGCAGCTGCGCAACGGCGTCGCGGGCCAGCAGATCGGCGCCTTCACCACCGACGGCTCGGTCGATGGCTCCTCCAGCCCGGTGGCCAACTCGGTGAGCAACCTCGTGCAGGCGGTGATCCTCAATTACATGGGACTGATGGGGACCGACGCCCAGTTCAGTACCGTCCTGCAGGGCGTCATGCCGCAGACCCTCGGCGGACCGAGTACGCTCGCCGCCCTGACCGCCTTCGCCAAGATCACCTGAGACGCCGTACGCCGGCCGCGCCGCGCGGCTCGCGTGACTCTGTCGCGGGATGCCGACGCCGGGCTGCCGATGCCGGCGCGGAAGCACACCTCAGTTCGCCGCGCACTGCGTTGACAGTGTTAAGTGCGCTGTGCAATTTTGCCGGTTGGCGCGGGTCGAAAGGTCGCATCCCGCGGCGAGGATCCTTTATTGAGCTGGCAACGGCCCTGCGGCCCGAAGTGGCGTGAGCGGACGCGCGCCGCCGGGTGGTGTGCCTGTGCGCTGCTGGGCGCGTGGCTGGGCGCGGCCGCGCAGGAACCCTACTCGCTGTTGGGTCGGGCGGCACCGGATTTCGCGCTGCGCGCCGCCGGCGGCGGCAACGCGCGACTCTCCGAGCATCGGGGCGAAGTGGTCGTGCTGAGTTTCTGGAGCAGTCGCTGCACGCCCTGCCGCGCGCAGCTCACGGCCCTGAACCGCAGCGTCCAGACCTATCGCTCCGCCGGGCTCGCCGTGTACGGAGTGGGCGTCGACGATGAGCCTGCCCAGGCGCTCGAGTTCGCCCGTTCCACGGGCGTGAGCTTTGCCCTGCTGCTCGATCCGGCCAAGACCGTGAGTCGGACTTACGAGGTCGACAACCTGCCGATGACCGTGCTGATTGACCGCAATGGCACCGTGCGCCACGTACTGCGCGATTACAGCGCCGCGAACGAGGCGCTCTACCTGCGCGAGCTGCGCGCGCTGCTGAACGAATGATCGGAACCCCCATGCCACAGCTGACTCTTACCCGTGGTGTCCGCCGCCTCGCGCACGGCGGCGCCGTTGCGCTGCTCGCGTTGCTGCCTGCGCTGGGCTGGTGCGACGCCGCCCCCGCCGGCGGCGCTGAGCCTGCGCCCGCGGCGACCGAGAGCGCACCTCCCGCGCCCGCGACCACCCCGGGGGCGAGCACCGCGGCACCCGGGCCGAGCGCCGTCGCAGCGGAGCCGAGCGCCGCAGCCCCCGAGCTACCCGCGGACACGCGCGGACTCGACCAGGAGATCCAGGGGCTGAAGAAGGATGTCGTCGACCTGAACAAGGACCTGTTCATCCTCGAGGAGGAGCTGCTGTTTCCGGCCAACACCCAGGTGGCGGTCTTTCTCTCCATGGACGTCGGGGACTTTTTTGCGCTCGATTCGGTCCAGCTGAAGATCGATCAGAAGGAAGTGATCAACTATCTCTACACCCCGCGCGAGGTCGAGGCGCTGCTCAAAGGAGGGGTGCAGCGTCTGTACCTGGGCAACCTGAAGGTGGGGCCGCATGAGCTGGTGGCCTTCTTCAACGGCAAGGGTCCGAATGAGCGGCCCTACAAGCGCGGCGCTTCGCTGCGCTTTGAGAAGGGAGTCGGCGCGAAGTATCTCGAGCTCAAGATCGACGACCGGCAGCGCAAGCTGCAGCCGGAGTTCGAGATCAAGGATTGGGAATAGCCTTGCCGGGACGCGGTACGTTTTCCGCTGTGCTGGCGCTGGGCGCCATGGCGCTGCTCGCGGCGGCGCCGGCGTCCGCGCGCCGGCACGATCCCGAGAAGCTGCCCATCACCCACATCCGCGACCTCCATTACGGCGACGCACTCTTCTATTTCTATCAGCAGGAAGACTTCGAGGCCCTCACCCGGCTTCTCGCCTATGAGCACTGGCAGCGGGTGCCGCACCACGAAGAGGAAGCCCGGCTGCTCGAGGGCGGTCTGTTCCTCGCGCTTGGCTTGCACAACGAGGCCGGTGAGCGCTTCCAGACGCTGCTGACCAACGATGTGCCGACCGGCGTGCGCAACCGGGCCTGGTTCTATCTCGCGCAGGTTTGGTACGCGCGGGGCTATCTCGACCAGGCGGACGCCGCGCTGCGCCGCATCAACGGGCGCATGTCACCGGAACTCGAAGCGCAGAAGGAGCTGCTGTTCGGCAACGTGCTGATGCACGAGGGGCGATTCGATGAGGCGATCAAGCTCCTGACCAACTGGCGGGGGACTGAGGTCTGGTCCGCGTACGCGCGCTTCAACCTCGGGGTCGCGCTGGTGCGCGCGCAGCGGCTGAATGACGCGGACCCGTTTCTGAGCGCCGTGGGCACCATGCTCACGCCCACCTCCGAGCTGGCCGCGCTGCGCGATCGCGCCAACCTCGCGCTGGGCTTCGCCTATCTGCAGGCCAACCAGCCCGAGCGCGCCCGCGCACCCCTCGCGCGGGTGCGCCTCAACGGGCCGTACTCCGACAAGGCGCTGCTCGGGATCGGCTGGGCGGACGCTTCGCTGGGGGACTACCAGGCGGCGCTGACGCCATGGATGGAGCTGCGCAGCCGCAACCTGCTGGACGCCGCGGTGCAGGAGTCTTACCTGGCCGTGCCGTATGCCTTCAGCAAGCTCAACGCCAACGCCCAGTCGGCCGAGTACTACGAGACCGCGGTGACCTCGTTCGACGCCGAGAATAGCCGCCTCGATGCGGCCATCGCCGGCATCCGCCGCGGGGACATGCTGCAGCGCGTATTGAACAAGGACCAGCAGGCCCGCCATGGCTGGTTCTGGCAGCTGCAGAACCTGCCGGATGCCCCCGAATCACGCTACCTGTACGCGGTGCTCGCCGGCCACGACTTCCAGGAGGGTCTGAAGAACTACCGTGACATGGTGTACCTCAGCAGCACGCTCGAGCGCTGGGACGACAGCATGGGTGCGTTCGAGGACATGATTGCCACGCGCGAGCGGGCCTACGCCGAGCGCCTGCCGCGCGCCGATGCGTTGCTGGCCTCGGACGCGGTGACGACGCTGCAGCAGCGGCACGTCGCCCTAGAGAACCAGTTGCGGATCATCGAGTCGCAGCACGACGTCGCGGCTCTCGGCACCGCCGCCGAGCGTGAGCAGTGGGGCCGCATCCAGCGCCTGGAGGCGGCGCTCGCCGGCGCACCCGACACCCCGGAAAACGCCGACCTGCGCACGCGGCTCGCCCTGGTGCGCGGCGTGCTCTTCTTCCGCCTCAACGAGGCGTATGGCGCCCGGCTCTGGCAGGAGCAGCGCGGACTGAAGGACCTCAACCTCGCGCTGCACGAGGCTCAGAGCCGCTGGATCCGCGTCGAGCGCGCGCGCAAGAATGTGCCGCTGAATACCGGCGAGTTCGCCACGCGCGTCGCCACCCTCAAGCAGCGCATCGATGCGCTGCAAACGCGTCTGGCCGCCACCGAGCAGCGTCAGAGCGACTACCTGGCGCAGGTGGCGGTGCGCGAGCTAGAGCAGCAGAAGGATCGCCTCGCCGCCTACCAGATCCAGGCCCGCTTCGCGCTCGGCAGCATGTACGACCGCGCGGCGGCGGAGGCGAGCGCACCCAAGCCGGCGCCGGCGCCGCGCCAGCAGGGGGGTGAGGGCGAGGCCAGCAGTCCTGTCCCGGAGAGCGCCCCCGACACCGAACCTGAGTTACCGAGTCCACCCGCGGCCGCGCCGGAGCCGCAGCCGTGAGCGTGCGTGCCGCCCGCGCTGCAGTCCTCGCCCTCGTGCCCGGGCTCCTGTGCCTAACGCCGGGCGCCGCCCAGACGGGCAGTGCGCCCGCCACGATCGGCGATCTGACTTCGAAGAAGGTCGAGGTACACAAGGACACGCCCGCGGCGGCGAACGCCACCAAGGCCATGGAGAACTACCGGCGCTTTCTCGAGCTGCAGCACACCGATCCGAAGCTGCGCGCCGAGGCAATGCGCCGTCTCGGCGACCTCAACCTCGATGCGGGCGAGATGGAGCGCTTCGAGCAGGAGCTCACCGCCGTCGACCTGCAAGGTGCCGAGGCGATCAAGCTCTACACCACCCTGCTCAAGGCGTACCCCGACTACGCGCGCAACGATCAGGTGCTGTATCAGCTGTCCCGCGCCTACGAGACGACCGGTCAGCCCGAACTCGCGCTGGCGACCCTCGATCGCATCGTGCAGCAGTACCCGCAATCTCCGCAGCTCGATGAGGTGCAGTTCCGCCGGGGCGAGCTACTCTTTTCGGCCAAACGCTACAAGGAGGCCGAGCAGGCCTACGCGGCCGTGATTGCCCGCGGGGGCTCCTCGACCTTCTACCCGCAGAGTCTCTACAAGCACGGCTGGTCGCTCTTCAAGCAGTCGCTGACGCTCGAGAGCCTGCCATCCTTCGCCGGTGTGCTCGATGCAAAGCTGATCGCAGCCGGCGGCAAGCCGGTGCGCATCGAGGATCTGAAGCGGGCGGACCGCGAGCTGGTGGAAGACACGCTGCGTGTCATGAGCATCACCTTCTCCTACTCGGAAGGATCCAGCGCGCTGGATCAGTTCATGAAGAAGAACGGCGAGCGCTGGTATTCGTACCTGCTGTATTCCCGGCTCGGGGACCTGTACGTCGACAAACAG
>JAFAPI010000115.1 GCA_019247195.1 Gammaproteobacteria bacterium | reverse complement strand
GCCGCCCGCGCCGCGGCTTGGCGCGCCCGCCGCGCGGCCCGCCCGGGTGTGCCCGGCGCGCCGGCGCCGGAGGGCCCCTCGTGAACCTCGCGCGGCCCTTCATCGAGCGCCCGGTCGCCACCACGCTGCTCACGCTCGGGGTGGTGCTGGCGGGCGTCGCCGCCTTCGTGCACCTGCCGGTCGCGCCCCTGCCGCAGGTCGACTATCCGACCATCTCGGTGAACGCC
This sequence comes from Gammaproteobacteria bacterium, assembly GCA_019247195.1. Taxonomy (GTDB): domain Bacteria; phylum Pseudomonadota; class Gammaproteobacteria; order Steroidobacterales; family Steroidobacteraceae; genus 13-2-20CM-66-19. The sequence goes on along the minus strand of JAFAPI010000115.1, from coordinate 5,711 downwards.
GGCCTGCCGGGGGCGAGCCCGGACACCATGGCGGCGACCGTCGCGGCCCCCCTCGAGCGCACGCTCGGGCGCATCGCCGCGGTCAACGAGATGACCTCCTCGAGCTCGCTCGGCAACACGCACATCACGCTGCAGTTCGACCTCAGCCGCGACATCGACGGCGCCGCGCGCGACGTGCAGGCGGCGCTCAACGCGGCCCGCCCGCTCCTGCCCACCGGGCTCCCCAGCAATCCACAGTACCGCAAGGTGAACCCCGCGGATGCCCCGATCATGATCCTCGGGCTCACCTCGCGCGTGCTCACGCGCGGGCAGATGTACGACTCCGCCTCCACCGTGCTCGCGCAGAAGCTGCTGCAGGTGCAGGGGATCGGCGACGTCAACGTCGGCGGCAGCTCGCTGCCGGCGGTCCGGGTCGAGCTCAACCTGCCACAGCTGAACGGCTATGGCCTCAACCCCGAGACGGTGCGCGCCGCGATCGCCAGCACCAACGCCAACCGCCCCAAGGGAGCGCTCGAGAGCGGCGACCGGCGCTGGCAGATCCTCGCCAACGACCAGGCGATGACGGCCGGCGAGTACCTGCCGCTCATCGTCGGCTACAAGAACGGCGCCGCCGTGCGCCTCGGGGACATCGCCCAGGTCAGCGACTCGGTGCAGGACCTGCGCAACGACGGCCTCGCCAACGGCGACCCGGCGGTGATGCTGATCCTCTTCCGCCAGCCCGGCGCGAACATCATCGCCACCGTGGATCGGGTGCGGGCGCTGCTGCCGAGCCTGCAGGCCTCGATCCCGGCGAGCATCACCCTCAACGTCTACATGGACCGCACCCCGACCATCCGTGCCTCGCTGCGCGACGTGGAGCGGGCCCTGACCATCTCGGTGGCGCTGGTGGTGGCCTCGGTGTTCCTCTTCCTGCGCAGCGCCCGGGCCTCGCTCGTGCCGCTGGTGGCGGTGCCGGTGTCCCTGATCGGGACGTTCGGGGTCATGTACCTGGCGGGTTTCAGCCTCGACAACCTCTCGCTGATGGCACTCACCATCGCCACCGGGTTCGTCGTGGACGACGCGGTGGTGGTGCTCGAGAACGTCACCCGCCACGTCGAGCGCGGCGCGACCCCCTTTGCGGCGGCGCTGCTCGGCGCGCGCGAGGTGGGCTTCACGGTGCTGTCGATGAGCCTGTCGCTGATCGCCGTGTTCATTCCCATCCTGCTGATGGGCGGGATCGTCGGGCGGCTGTTCCGCGAGTTCGCCATCACGCTCTCGGCGGCGATCCTGGTCTCGCTGGTGGTCTCCCTCACCACCACGCCCATGATGTGCGCGCGGCTGGTCCGCCCGGCGGGCGCCGAGGAGCGCCGTGGCCGTTTCTACGCCGCGAGCGAGCGCGCGTTCGCCTCGCTGCAGGGCGGCTACCGCCGCTCCCTCGACTGGGCGCTCGGTCACGCCCCGCTGGTGATGCTGATCCTGGCGCTCACGGTGGCCCTCAACGTGACGCTCTATCTCCTCGTGCCCAAGGGGTTCTTTCCGCAGCAGGACACCGGGCTGCTGATGGGCCAGATCCAGGCCGACCAGGCGATCTCCTTCCAGGCGATGCGCGAGAAGCTGCGCTACTTCATCGGCGTCGTGCGGGCGGACCCCGCGGTGCAGAGCGTGGTCGGCTTCACCGGCGGCGGCCAGCGCAACAGCGGCAACATGTTCATCTCGCTCAAGCCGCTCGCCGTGCGCAGGATCTCCGGCGATCAGGTGATGGCGCGGCTGCGCGGCAAGCTCGGCCACGAGCCCGGCGCCAACCTCTTCCTGCAGCCGGTGCAGGACATCCGCATGGGCGGTCGCGGCGGCGGGGCGCAGTACCAGTACACCCTGCAGGCCGACGACATCAACTCGCTGCGCAGCTGGGAGCCGCGCGTGCGGCGCATGATGTCCGGCCTGCCGGAGCTGGCCGACGTCAACACGGATGCTCAGGACAAGGGCCTGCAGACGAGCCTCGTCATCGACCGTGACGCCGCGGCGCGCCTGGGGGTCAGCCCCGCGGTGATCGACGCGACCCTCAACGATCTCTTCGGGCAGCGCCAGGTCTCCACGATCTACCATCCGCTCAACCAGTACCACGTGGTCATGGAGGCGGCACCGGAGTACTGGCAGAGCCCCGAGGCGCTGCGGCTGGTATACGTCACGAGCAGCAAGGGCCAGGTGCCGCTCGCCGAGTTCGCGCACTACGAGCCCACCTCCACCCCGCTCGCGGTGAATCACCAGGGGCTCGCGGCCGCCTCGACGGTCTCGTTCAACCTGGCCCCGGGGGTGTCCCTGTCGCAGGCGACGGCGGCGATCGATGCGGGCTTCGCGCGCCTCGGCGCCCCGGCGACGGTGCGCGGGAGCTTCCAGGGGACCGCCAAGGCCTTCGAGGACGCCCTCGCGAATCAACCCCTGCTGATCCTCTCGGCGCTGGTAGCCGTGTATCTCGTGCTCGGCATCCTCTACGAGAGCCTGGTGCACCCGCTCACCATCCTCTCCACGCTGCCCTCGGCGGGCGTCGGGGCACTGCTCGCGCTCGCACTGTCGGGGATGGACCTGAGCATCATCGCCCTGATCGGCGTGATCCTCCTCATCGGCATCGTGAAGAAGAACGCGATCATGATGATCGACTTCGCGCTGCAGATCGAACGCGAGCGCAACTGCCGCCCGCGCGAGGCCATCCACGAGGCGGCGCTGCTGCGACTGCGCCCGATCCTCATGACCACGATGGCCGCGCTCTTTGGCGCCCTGCCCCTCGCCCTCGGCACGGGTGACGGTGCCGAGCTGCGCCGGCCGCTCGGCGTGGCGGTGGTGGGCGGGCTGCTGCTGAGTCAGCTGCTGACGCTCTACACGACGCCGGTCATGTATCTCTACCTGGACCGCTTCCGGCTCTGGGCCAAGGCGCGCCTGCATCGCTTCTCGAACCCGCTCGGGGCGGGGGCGGCGCCGCGCGCGGGGACCACCCCGTGAGCCGCCGCCGCACGGCGCTCGGGCTCCTCGCGGCGGGCCTCGCGGGGTGCCAGTACCTTTCGGTGGGCCCGGTGTATCACCGGCCGCCGGTCGAGGTGCCGGCGGACTTCAAGGAAGCCCGGGGCTGGAAGCTCGCCGAGCCCGCGGACACCCAGCCGCGCGGACCGTGGTGGAGCGTGTACGGCGATCCCGACCTCGATGCGCTCGAGCGCCAGGTCGAGGTATCGAACCAGAACGTCCGCGTCACCCTCGAGCGCTACAACCAGTCGCTGGCGCTCCTCGGCGTCGCCCGCTCGGGGTTCTTCCCCACCATCACCGGCGATGCCGCCTCGACCCGCAGCCAGAACTCGTTCTCCGTCGGCAGCGGCGGCGCCACGGCGAGCAGCGCGGCGAGCAGCAAGGGTACGGTCACCCAGGACCGGGTCTCCGCGACGCTCAACTGGGAGATCGACGTGTGGGGGCGCATCCGGCGCACCGTGGAGGCGAACCGTGAGACCGCCCAGGCGGGCGCGGCGGATCTTGCGGCCATGCTGCTGTCGGAGCAGGCCACCCTCGCCCAGAGCTATTTCCAGCTGCGCATCACCGACCTCAATCTCGCGCTGCTCGAGCGCTCCCTCGATGCCTATCAGCGGGCGCTCGAGGTGACGCAGAACCGCTACCAGGCCGGCGTCGCGCAGCGCTCGGACGTGACGCAGGCCCAGACGCAGCTGCAGAACGCGCGCGCGCAGTGGCTCGACCTGGGCATCACCCGCGCCACGCTCGAGCACGCCATCGCCGTGCTGATCGGCAAGCCGCCGGCGGCGCTCGACCTCGCGCGCAAGGAGCAGATCGCGGAGCTGCCGCCGGTACCCAGCGCCCTGCCCTCGCAGCTGCTCGAGCGCCGCCCCGATATCGCCGGCGCCGAGCGGCGCACCGCCGCGGCCAACGCCAACATCGGCGTCGCGCGCGCGGCCTGGTTCCCCACCCTCGGACTCACCGGCACGGTCGGCTACGCGCAAAACTCCTTCACCCACCTGTTCCAGCTGCCGAACCGCTTCTGGTCCCTCGGGCCGGACCTCGCCATGACGCTGCTCGACTTCGGCGCGCGCCACTACCAGGTCAAGGCGGCGCAGGCGGTGTACGAGCAGAACGTCGCGACCTACCGCCAGACCGTGCTCAGTGCCTTCCAGGACGTGGAGGACAACCTCGTGACGCTGCGCGTGCTGCATGAAGAGATCCTCGCCGAGCGCGCCGCCGCCGATGCGGCCGCGGAGACGCTCGCGATCGTCGAGAACCAGTACAAGGCCGGGACCGTGGACTATCTCAACGTGGTCTCGGCCCAGAACGCCTCGCTGACCGCGGAGCGCAGCTACCTCGATATCCGCAGCCGTTCACTGACCGCCTCGGTGGGCCTCATCAAGGCCCTCGGCGGCGGCTGGGACGAGAACCTGAAGCTCCCCTGAGGCGCTAGCGGCCCGACAGCGCGCGCAGCGGAAGGTGGTGAGAAGGATCACGGGCCAAAAGACGTAGAACTGCTCTTCCACCGCCAGCGACCACATGTGCAGCATGGGATTGCTGCGGACATCGGGGGCGAAGTAATCCTTCGCGTCGAGCGCGAAGAAGAGGTTGGCGAGGTAGAGGGCACTCGCCCGGCCGGCGCGGGCGGCGAAGTCGAGCTCCTGTGGCGCGAACAGCACCGCGCTCGCGCCCAGGGTGACGAGCAGCATGAGGACGCTCGCGGGCAGGAGCCGGCGCACGCGCCGCGCGTAGAAGCTGGCGAGATTGATCGAGCCGGTACGGCGGAGCTCGGTCACCAGGAGCTCGGTGATCAGATAGCCCGACAGCACGAAAAACACGTCGACGCCGACGAAGCCACCGGCGAGGAGCGGGATCCCGCAGTGAAAGGCCACCACCAGCGTGACGGCGAGGGCCCGCAGCCCCTGTATGTCGGGCCGGAAAGCGATTCCCGACGGATTCCGGCCCATGCTCAGGTCCTGGCTGGATCAGCGCGCGACTGGAGAGAAAGGGTGCAACGCCGACCTGCTGCTTTCTAACATCCGCCCTCCCCCGACGCCAAGAGGGGTCTGTCAGGACGCCTGGGGGCGGACGCGGCCGGAGTCAGGTGGGGTTCTCGAGACTGAATACCTGGCGGTTGTCATCGTAGGCGAACACCTCGCCGTAGCGGCCCCAGCTGATGATGGTGCGCAGCGTCTGCTCGGCGGCGTCCTCGGCCATGTAGTCCTCGAGCTCGTCGAAAAAACGGCTCTTGGGCGCGCTGTGGCTGGCGCGCTCATCGAGCACGCGGCGCACGTGGCCGGCGAGGGGCACGTAGGTAAGGAGATGGCGCGCGAAGAGCTTCTTGCGCTCATCCAGATCGCCGCGGGCGAACTGCAGGCCCGTGTCGGTGAGCTTCATGTCACCGCCCTCCACTTCGGCGAAACGCAGCAGCTGCAGCGCATCCGCCGCCGGCAGAAGATCATCGACCTCCAGGTGCTGTTCCTCGGCGATCGCAGGCAGGTCCGCCTTGCCGTCGTAAGGAGGCCCGGCGACGGTCTCGATGAGACCGGTCAGGATGTTCGAGGACACGTGGGTGAGCACGGTGCCGATGCCGGTGCCGGGGAAACGCTCCTTCGGACCGGTGCGCGACTCGCCGCGCGGCTTGGCAGTCATCTCGACGTAGACCCGGTCGATCAGCGCTCGAAAGCGCGGATCCTCGGGGTTGCGGGGTTGCGGCAGATCGACCGGGATCTCGCTCACCA
>JAFAPI010000229.1 GCA_019247195.1 Gammaproteobacteria bacterium | reverse complement strand
CCGCTCAGTGTGGGCGCCAAGTTCATCCTCGCACAAAGTCACCTATGCGCTGGCGAGTACGCGAGCGCCGAGGAGATACTCCGGCAGTCGATCGCGGAGAATCCCAGATATCCGGGCGCTTATGCCCTACTCGCGCGCGCGCTGCTGGCCCGCGGGGAGGCAGCCTCTGCGCTCAAGGCCATCACGCTGGAGCCCGATCAGTCAGCGCGCCTTGCGGGACTTGCCAGCCTCCAGTCCGCCCTTGGGCACCGCACTGCATCGGACGATGCGCTCATGCAACTACGCACGCGCTACGGTGCGGCTTTGCCGGGCTTGACCGGACTTGCTTACGCGTACCGCAACGAGCTCGAGCCGGCGTTCCAGTGGCTGCAGCGGGCGGCCAAGCAGCGGCAGCCTGAGTTTGCGGCGAGCCTCGCCTGCACACCCGAGCCGGCCTTCAGTCCGCTGCATGCCGATCCGAGGTTTGTGAGCCTGCGCAGTAGCCTCGGTTTCGAGCACTAATGAAGTCGGTCAATCTGTGGTTGGACACATACCACCCGCGGATCTAGACTGCAGTGAAATTAGAGTTCCCGCCTCGCATACCGGATAAGGGGCAGAGCCATGAAGAAGAACGACAAGGGCTTGGAAGAGCTGCTCAAGTTGCTCCAGACTCATCCGGAGCTGATCAAGGAGCTCGTTTTCGACTCGACAAACATCCGCCGTCTGCTCAAAACCAAGGCAGCCCGCAAGCTGGCCCTCGGTGTAGATACGACCGCGTTCCTGTTGTATGTGGCCGGGCCTGAGGATGGCTACCCGGTCAGCCAGTGTCTTGGAGGGACAAAGGCTCTGTGCGCCAAGGGCACGGGGGTCGGAGTCGGACTAAATTGCCGTAAGGGCACCCGACGGCCTTCCCCTTAGACCGCCGGCGCTCGACGGCTGGCCACGCGGTGTAAATGTTGCTCCGCTTGGCATGGTCAGGCCACCAGGCGTCACTCCTTGCAGGTACGCGTAGTCCATTGCGGGCGCCGACGCGCTCGGTTGAGAGCGGATGCCGCCGCCGACGAATTCGCGAGCCGCCTGCGCGCGCTAGGTGTCAAACCTCGGCGGGTGGATTCCTGGCTGATGATCGGCAAACCGACGCACGTCGCGGGCTGGAAACTGCACGTGTCAGCGACCGTCGCCGGCGTCGATCCGCTGTTCGAGCGGGTGTTACCCTGCCTGGCGCGGCACGGAGCGGCTTTCAAGATGGCTGCCGAGCGCGAGACCATCGTGCAGCTGTGCGCGGGCGCTTTCGGCGAAGCACAGATTGGCAAGGTCATCACCGTTTATGCGCGCGACGACAATCAGGCCGCCGCTGTCGCCGGCGAGCTCATCGAGCACACACGCGGAATCGAGGGGCCTGCAATTGCGACCGATTTGCACCTCGGTGAGGCTGTCTACGCGCGCTACGGCTCTGTCAGTCCCCGGATCGTCCACGATCGGTTCGGCGAGCCAACCGAACTCATCCCTGACGGCAGGGGCAACTGGGTGCCGGATCTCCGATCGGTTCCTTTCAACTGTCCATCCGGTATCACCATCCCCTTCCGTACAGCGACCTTCGCACTGGCATCCCCGCAGCCTCAAGCACGTCGATTGCTCGGCGGGAGGTATTTTGTTACCGACGTGCTGTTCCCCGGGGTCGGCGGCAGTGTGCTGCGCGCCATCGACCTAAACGAGGTGGGAGTACCGGCGGCCTACGTGCTCAAGCAGGCCCGGGCACACTACGCAACGGACGAACTGGGGCGCGATCGCCGCGCTCGACTACGGCACGAGGCAGTCGTGCTCGCACGACTGCGCGGAGTTACCGGCATCGCCGCAGCAGCCGATTACTTTGAAGGCCAAGGGACCGGCTATCTGCCCATAGCCTACGTACCGGGTCAAACGCTCGCCGAATTCGTGTACCGACGGGTCTCGGGGCGTCCGTGGGGGCGCCTGCGACTGCAGGTTAGACGGCGACTGCTGCAGTATGCGGCCCAACTCGTGCATCGCCTGCGCTCCGCCCACGCCCGCGGCATCATTCATCGCGACATCGCACCGGGCAATGTATGGGTCGGGGATGACGAACGCGTCTACCTTATCGACTGGGAATGCGCGCACATCATTAATAGCCGCACAGCGAGCTTCCGACTCGGCACTCCGGGCTTCAGCGATCTTAGCCACGAGCAGCGCGCACCGACCTGTCGCGATGACTGGCAGTCCTGCGGGCGGGTACTGGCATTCATGCTCACGGGAATGCAGCCGGCTGCGCTGGTGCACGGACCGCCGCGCGAGCTAGCACAGCGCCTCGCCGCGCTGACGGAGCTGCGGGACACAGCGCTGATCGAGCTTCTGGCGCGCGCGCTCGCCAACCCGCCTCGCGGCGAGCTAACCCCCGCCTCACTGCTGGGTGCACTCGCCTCGCTGCGGCGCGGCCAAACGTCTCGTCGCCGACAGTGCGCCGCGCCGCTGTTCATCGCAACGGCGCACGAAGCAGTGCTGACCGAGGGGTGCGAGAGGCTGGCGGCGTGTCTGCGCACCCGGCTCGATCGGCTGCGCAGCCGCAAAGGTCGTGAGGCGGCGTTGATCGATTCACACGCTGGCATCGCCGGTCTGCTGTACGTGCTCGCCGGCGCCCATAGAGCTCCGCTCGCGCATCTTCACGCGAGTCTTGGCGCGCGCGCAGTGCAGGCCTTGATAGCGCGCACGCCGGCAGTCCCCGACCTACCCGGCCTCGTGCACGGGCGCGCCGGTCGTGCACTGGCGGTCGCCGCCGCGGTGCAGGCCGGATGTTCCTCCGCCAAGGTTGCCCCGCGCGTGCTGCTCGGCCGCGCCGCCGGTCGCGTGGATTGGCCCGATTTCACGCACGGCGCCGCCGGTCAAGGTTTTGCGGCACTGGCCTGCGCCCGACGCCTCGCTGAGCCTGCCCTGGCGGGCGAGGCTGCTGCGTGCGCGGACTACCTGGTCCGCACGCAGAATCCGGATGGTGGGTGGACGCTGCCCCCAGGAGTGCCCGGAGCGAGCGGCGAGTGCTTCACCGGCTTTGCCCATGGCGCGGCCGGTATGATGGGCTTTCTGGGCACATATGCCGCGTTCGCGCGGGATCCGGCCGCGGATGCCGCGTGGCGGCGCGCCGAGAGTTGGTTGGTCAGTCGGGCCCGGCGGGGCCGTGCCGACCGCTGGTACTGGCCCCGTAGCGACACACAGGCGGCGCCCTCGCATTGGTGGTGTCACGGTTCGTGCGGCATTGCACTCGGGTGGTTGTGCGTCGCGCGGGCCCAGGGCCTTACGGCTGTCGCTGAGGAGTACTTGCGGGGCGCGCTCAGCGCCCTGCCGCCAACGCTGCGCAGCGACAGCCTGGGGCAATGCCACGGGCTTGCGGGCGTCGGCGAGGTCTACCTAGAGGCATATCGCGTACTCGGGGAGGAGCGCTGGCGTGAGCGGGCCGCGGATCTTGCCAAGGTGTTGGTGGGTCTGTTTCGCAGGCACTCGCTCCAGCCGTGGCACGTGTCGGCCCACGAAGCCGCGGACGGGGCAGATGGGCTCATGCTCGGGGCCGCCGGCATCGTGCACTTTCTGCTCCGGTATCACTATCCGGCAGTTGTGACGAGTGCACCTCTGCTCGCGTAAGGCGCGCGTCAAGGCCACTGCTCCCCGAGAGAGCCGCAGGGGACGGTCCCGCTGTCGCTGGGCATCGGGTGGCGACCCGGATTACATTCGCTACCACGACCGCGAACGGGGTCGCCCGGTACACCGCGACCGACGGCTCTTTGAGCTGCTGGTTCTCGAAGGCGCGCAGGCAGGCCTGTCCTGGGCGACGATTCTGGGCAAGCGAGGCGGCTACCGGCGCGCATTCGCCGGTTTCGCCCCCCGCGTGGTAGCCGGCTTTGATGCGCGGCGCCGGGCGCGCCTGCTGCAGGAACCGGCCATCGTCCGCCACCGGCTGAAAATCGCGGCTGCCATCACCCATGCGCAGGCCTTCCTGAAAGTGCAGCGGGAGTTTGGTTCGTTCAGCCGCTACCTGTGGGGCTTTGTCGATGGCCGACCGCAGGTGCAGCGCCCGGCCCCCGGCGCTCAGCGCTCGAGCTCCACGTTGAGCCACGCGCTTTCCAAGGATCTCGCGCAGCGCGGCTTTCGCTTCGTCGGCCCCACCATCGTCTACTCGTATCTGCAGGCGGTCGGGGTGGTGAACGACCACGAACGCGGGTGCCACCTGTGCCCGCCGGGGCCCCGCGCGCGCCGCTGGGGCAAACACCCGTAGCCGTGCGCGCAGGCGCCTCTTAAGATATCTGCCCCTTTTTATGCACCCAGGAACCTCACCATGATGAAGGCATTGTTAGCCCTCGCCTGCGCTACCGCGCTTGCCGCCCCCGCCTTCGCGGACTGCGCTTATCCCTCCGCGCCGAGCAGCCTGCCGGACGGTCGTACCGCCACGCTCGAGCAGATGGTCGCCGGGCAGAAGTCGGTGCAGGAGTACGACAAGGCGATCAAGGAATACGTGGACTGCATTGACCATGAGCTCGAAGTCTCGATCGCCACGGCGGGCGACTCCCTGAAGCCGCAGCAGAAGACCGACATGCAGAAGATGGAGGCCCAGAAGCACAATGCCGCCATCGACCAGCTGCAGAGCGTCGCCGATCGCTTCAACGAGCAAGTGAAGGCCTATAAAGCGCGCACAGCCGAGAAGAAGTGAGGGTGGGGCGTGTTGACGCCGGCGGAGGCGGACGTGCTGATCGGTCAGCACCTGTCGTGCCTGCCGATCGAATCGCTACCGCTCGCCCAGTGTGCGGGGGCGGTACTGCGCGAAAACATCTACGCGGAGCGTGATCAGCCGCCGTTCGACCGGGTGGCCATGGATGGGGTCGCGCTCCTTAGCCAGAGCGTGCAGGCGGGCACCCGCAGCTTCCATATCCAGGCCACGCAGGCGGCCGGGGCCGTGCCACTGACCCTCGCGGCCGGTCAGGACTGCATCGAGGTCATGACGGGCGCGGTGCTGCCGGGGGGCTGCGACGCCGTTGTGCCGCTGGAAGACCTCGAGGTCGAGGCCGGGGCGGCGACGCTCCGCGCAGGATTACGCGTCGGCGCGTGGCAGAACGTGCACCGCCGTGGCAGCGACACGCGACAAGGGAGCCTGCTGGTGGGGGCCGGCGTACGCCTGCACGCACCGGAAATCGCCATCGCGGCGGCGGCCGGCATGGCGCGCATCCGCGTCAGCAGCCAGCCGATGCTGGCCGTGATCTCCACCGGGGATGAGCTGGTCGAACCCGGCGAGCCGGTCGAGCCTCACCAGATCCGGCGCTCTAATGCCTACGGCATCGTGAGTGCGCTGCGCGAGCAGGGCTTCCAGCGCGTGGCCGATGACCATCTGCGCGACGATCCGGCCGAGTTGCGCGCCCGCCTGCGCTTTCATCTGGACACCCACGACGTGCTGATCCTGTCAGGCGGGGTGTCAGCGGGACGCTTCGATCTGGTGCCGGGGGTACTTGAGGAGCTCGGGGTGCGCGCCATCTTCCATAAGGTCGCGCAACGGCCCGGCAAGCCATTGTGGTTCGGGGTCGGCCCTGCGGGCACGGCCGTATTTGGCCTGCCGGGCAACCCGGTCTCCACCCTCGTCTGCTTCACGCGGTATGTGCTGCCGGCGCTCCTCGGCAGCCTCGGCCATGCGCCGGAGCCCGTCGCGCGCATTGCACTGGCCGCGCCCGTTACGGTGACGCCGCCGCTCACGCACTTCGTGCCCGTGCGCACTCAGCAGGATGACTGGGGGCGTGACTGGGCCGTGCCCGTCACCGTCAACGGTTCCGGGGATTTCAGCAGCCTGTCGGGTACGCAGGGTTTTGTGGAGCTGCCGCCCGGACCCCACACCTATCCCAAAGGGCACGTGACGCGGCTGTTCCGCTGGTCCTGAGGCCCCCTCGGATGGATAGCCAGAGCGGCGGCGGCTGCGCATACTGCCGATAGTCATGCCCGCCGCCGAAGTCATCGTCCCGCTCAAGCCCTCCGGCATGCCCCGCGACCGTCGCGGTCGTCCGCTGCGCGATCTGCGCATCTCGCTGATGGACCGTTGCAATTTCCGCTGTCCGTACTGCATGCCGCGCGAGACCTTCCATGAGCAATATCGCTTCCTCGGTTCGCACGAGCGGCTCTCGTTCGATGAAATCGTGCGCCTGGCGCGCCTCTTTGTGCAGCTCGGGGTGCGCAAGCTGCGATTGACCGGGGGCGAGCCCCTGCTGCGCGCGAACCTCCCCGACCTCATCGGCGACCTCACTGGCATCGCGGGAGTTGAGGATATCGCGCTCACCACCAACGGCATGCTGCTCGGGCGTTACGCGGCGGAGCTGCGAGCGGCCGGGCTGCACCGGGTCACGGTGAGCCTCGACAGCCTTGATGAGGCTGTGTTCAAGCGCATGAGCGGTGGCTTTGCCGGGGTCGGCGACGTGCTGGCCGGTATCGAGCAGGCTCGGCGCGCGGAACTCGCACCGATCAAGGTGAACGCCGTCATCCAGCGGGGCGTCAACGACGCCGGGGTGCTCGACCTCGTCGAGCACTTCCGTGGCAGTGGGGTCATCGTACGGTTCATCGAGTACATGGACGTGGGCAACCGCAACCACTGGACCTCGGCGCTGGTGGTGCCCTCGCGTGACCTGCACGCGCGGATCCACGCTCGCTGGCCTCTCGAGCCGGTGCAGGCGGCCTACCGCGGCGAGGTGGCCGAGCGCTATGCCTTCCGCGATGGGCAAGGTGAGGTGGGCTTCATTTCCTCGGTGTCGCAGCCGTTCTGCGGCGATTGCTCGCGGGCCCGGCTCTCCTCCGATGGCGTGTTCTACAGCTGCCTGTTCGCGGCGCACGGTACCAGTCTGCGCGATGCACTGCGTGGCGGGGCGAGCGATGAATCCCTGCTGGCACTCATCAGGAAGGTGTGGCTCGAGCGCAGCGACCGCTACAGCGAGCTGCGGGCCAGCTTCCCGGCGCAACAGGCCGAGCAGCGCAAGGTCGAAATGTTCTATATCGGTGGCTGATGGCGCGCCCCCGTCTCTCGCATCTCGATCGCGGTAATCGACCCGCCATGGTGAGCGTGGCGGATAAGCGCGTGACCGCGCGCAGCGCGGTCGCCGAGGCGCGCGTGCGCTTGCCGAGCGCCGTGGCCCGCGCGCTGCGCGACAGCGGCCATCGCACCCGCAAGGGCCCGGTGTTCGACACGGCGGTGATCGCGGGGGTACAGGCGTCCAAGCGCACGCACGAACTCATTCCTTTTTGCCATCCGCTCGGTCTTGAGAGCTGCGACGTGCGCATCAGCCAGCGCGCCGAGCAAGTGCGGATCCTCTGCAGGGTGTCCGTCCATCACCGCACGGGGGTCGAGATGGAAGCCTTGACCGGGGCGGCCGTTGCGGCGCTGACGATCTATGACATGTGCAAGGCGCTCAGCCACGAGATTGAGATCCTCAGCATACGGTTGCTCGAGAAGCGCGGGGGGCGGCGCGATCTCAGTCGCCGCGGCGGTCGCGCATGAGCACCGCGGTCTATGGCCTGGTCCTAAGCGGCGGAACCAGCTCGCGCATGCAGCGCGATAAGGCCGCCCTCGCCTACGCTGGCCGCCGGCAGCTCGAGCGGGCCATGAGTCTCCTCGAGCGGCACGTCGCGCGGGCTTTCGTCTCGGTGCGGACCGACCAGCAGGCCGACGCCCTGCGGGGGCAGTACCCACAGATCGCCGATACCCAGAGCGGCCTCGGTCCGGTCGCCGGCATCCTGGCGGCGCAGGCGCAGCATCCCGGGGTCGCCTGGCTGGTTCTGGCCTGCGACCTGCCGCGCCTGGACGATGCCACGCTCGCGCATCTGCTGAGCGCCCGTGACCCCGCGCGCACGGCGACCGCGTACCGCTCCAGCCAGAACGGGCTGCCTGAGCCGCTTTGTGCGATTTACGAACCGCGCAGCGCGGCATTGCTGCTCGCGCATGTAGCCGCCGGCAAGCCGTGCCCGCGCAAGTTCCTGCTGGGCAGCGACGTCAAGCTGCTCGATCAGCCCGCGCCAGGAGCGCTCGACAACGTCAACACGCCCGAGGAGTATGCGGCGGTGAGCGCGGGACTTCAGGACAGCGGCGCCAGCCCGGCACGCCGCATTACGGTGCAGTACTACGCCCTGCTGCGCGAGCAAGCTGGGCGACGCGAGGAGCCTATCGAGACGACCGCCGGCAGCGCCCGCGAGCTTTACCTGCAGCTCGCCCATCGACATAGCTTCACCCTCGCGGCGGAAACCCTGCGGGTCGCCATCAACAATGAGTTTTGCGACTGGTCCTCGGCTCTGCGCCCCGGGGACGTGGTGGTCTTTATCCCCCCGGTGGCGGGAGGCTGACCGTGGGCGCCGCGGCCTCTCGCTTCCACTTCACGCACCATGACCTCGACACCGCCACGCTGCGCACGGCGCTGGCCGACCCACACTGCGGGGGCTTTGTCAGCTTCGAGGGCTGGGTGCGCGATCACAACGAGGGGCGGCGCGTCACGCACCTGGAGTACGAGGCGTTCGAGACGCTGGCGGTGCGGGAAGGCGAGCGCATCCTGCGCGAGGCACTCGAGCGCTACCCCGTGGCGCGGGCAGGATGCGTGCATCGTCTCGGCACGCTCGACATCGGTGCCGTGGCGGTGTGGGTCGGGGTGAGTGCCCCGCACCGGTCCGAGGCTTTCGCCGCCTGCCGCTACATCATCGACGAGGTCAAGCACCGTTTGCCGATCTGGAAAAAGGAGTACTACGCGGACGGCGATTCGGGCTGGGTGAACTGCGAGACCTGCGCAGCGACCCGTGCGCCGCACGCGGTGCGTCACGGTCGCAGCTGACCTCGACCGCGTACCACGTACTTGTAGCTGGTCAGCTGCTCGAGGCCCACCGGGCCGCGTGCATGCAGCCGCGAGGTTGAGATGCCGAGCTCGGCGCCCATGCCGAACTCCCCACCGTCGGCGAACTGCGTCGATGCGTTGTGCAGGACGATGGCACTGTCCACCCGCTGCAGGAAGCGCTCGGCCGTGGCCGGATTCTCGGTAACGATGCACTCCGTATGGGCCGAGCCATAACGGGCGATGTGTTCGATCGCCCCTTCCACGCCCTCGATGACTCGGGCCGCGATGATGGCGTTCAGATATTCGGTGTACCAGTCGCGCTCCTGTGCCGCTCGCACGCGGGCGTCGACCCGCTGTACGGTGGAGTCGCCGCGCACCTCGCAACCGGCATCCAGCAGCGCCTCGATCACCGGCCGCAGATGGGTGCCCTCGCCGGCGCGATCGATTAGCACTGTTTCGGCCGCGCCGCAGATGCCGGTCCGGCGCATTTTGGCATTCACCGCGATGGCGCAGGCCATGCCCACGTCGGCGTCGCGGTCGATGTACACGTGGCAGTTGCCGTCGAGATGCCCGAGCACGGGCACGCGTGCCTCGCGCTGCACGCGCTCCACCAGCTCACGCCCGCCCCGCGGGACGAGCACATCGAGACACTCACCCATGCCCGCGAGCATGTAGCCGACCGCGTCGCGGTCAGCGCTCGGTACCAGCTGCACCGCAGACGACGGTAACCGCGCTGAGTGCAAGCCGCTGACCAGACACTCGTGCAGGGCAGCGCAGCTGCGCAGGCTCTCCGACCCACAGCGCAGCAGCACGGCATTGCCAGACTTCAGACAAAGCGCGGCAGCATCGGTGGTCACGTTCGGGCGGCTCTCATAGATGAGGCCGATCACGCCGAGCGGTACGCGCACGCGCTGGATCCGCAATCCATTCGGTCGCTGCCATTCCGCGCTCACGGCGCCAATCGGATCGGGCAGCTCGCGCACCGCGCGCAGACCCTGCGCGATGGCACTCAGCCGGGCGTCGTCGAGTCGCAGGCGATCGAGGCGTGCCGCGTCTGCGTCGCGGGCCTGATCGAGGTCGGCGCGGTTGGCGGCCAGGATGTGCCCGGCACGCTCTTGCACGACCTCCGCCGCCGCATCGAGCGCCTGATCCTTCTGCGCCCGCGGCGCGCTCGCCAGCAGCCGAGCCGCCTCCCGCGCAGCCCGACCAAGTTGCTCCATGAGCTGCGCCAGCGCGGGATCCACGGGGTCACTCAGCCGGCGCAGGCGGCCGGCTCGGCGTTAAGGAGCACGAGATCGTCGCGGTGGATCATCTCGTCCCGCCCGCGAAACCCGAGGATGTCGGCGATCTCCGCCGAACGGCGGCCCATGATGCGGGCGGCGTCGGCGTCGGAGTAGGCGACGATGCCACGCGCCACCTCGACCCCGTCGGTGCTGCAGACACTCACGGTATCTCCACGCTCGAAGCGGCCGCGCGCGCCCGTAACGCCCGCCGGCAGCAGACTGCGACCCTCGAGCAGCGCACGCAGGGCGCCCGCATCGATCAGCAATGCGCCCGCGGGGCGCAGTGCGCCCGCGATCCACTGCTTGCGCGCCGCCGCGGGGGACCCCGAGGGGAGGAACCACGTGCAGCGCGCGCCCTCGAGCAGACGCCGCAACGGATGCGGCGCCGCGCCGGCGGCGATGCACATGTGGCAACCGGCCGCCGTGGCGATGCGCGCCGCCGCGATCTTGGCCCGCATGCCTCCCGAGCCGAGCCCCGACAGCGCTCGTCCGGCCATGGCCTCGATATCGGGCGTGATCTGACGTACCTGCGCGATGAAGCGCGCCGCCGGCTGCTGGTGCGGGTCGGCGCTGAAGAGTCCTTCGACATCGGACAGCAGCACGAGGCAGTCGGCGCTACACATCTGCGCGACGCGGGCCGCCAGACGGTCGTTGTCGCCGTAGCGGATCTCGGCGGTCGCCACCGTGTCATTCTCATTGATGACCGGCAGCGCCCCGAGGGCCAGCAGGGACTCGAGCGTCGCCCGTGCATTCAGGTAGCGGCGGCGGCGCTCACTGTCCTCGAGGGTGAGGAGCACCTGCGCCACCGTCACGTCATGGCTTTCCAGCAACTCCTTGTAGGCGTGCGCGAGGCGGATCTGTCCGACGGCGGCCGCAGCCTGACTGTCCTCCAGACGCAGGGCTCCGGCCTTCAGTCCGAGCCGGCGCCGGCCGAGGGCGATCGCACCGGAGGAGACCAGCAGCACCTGCTGGCCGCGCTGGCGCAGCTGCAGCAGGTCGGCCACCAGGGTCTCCAACCACGTACGATTCAGCCGGCCGCTGTCACCGTCGACCAGCAATGCGGAGCCGACCTTCACCACGATACGCCGCGCCTGCGTCAGCGGCGCCGCTCGGCCGGCCGTTGAGTCGCTCATGAAGGAAAACTATACGCATTCGCGCTGCGTTGCCCAACCCGGTGGCACCTTCTACACTTGCCCACGTCGCTGGAGACGAGGGTGGCGTGGGTGAGCAGAGATTACGAGCCGGTCGCCGGCCAGTGGTACGAGAACCTAGAAGAAGAAGAATCGTTCCGGGTTCTCTCGGTCGACGAGGACTCCGAGCTCGTCGAGATCGAATACCTCGACGGAGACATCGAGGAGATCGATCTCGAGACCTGGCACGAGATGGACCTCGATCGCATCGAGGAGCCGGAGGGCTGGTCCGAGTCCGACGATGAGGATGAGGCGGAGGACGACGAGGACTGGGAAGAGGACGAAGACGAGGATGAGGACGAGGACGATGACTGGGACGACGACGAAGACGAAGACGTCGACGAAGAACGGGACCAGTATTGAGCGCAGGGGCGCTCGATAGCTGGTACCACGAGAAGGAATCCGCGTGGCTGTATCGGCAGGTCGCCGCTGCCGAAGCCGACCTCACGAAGCGTGAACTATTTCTGAAACTCGCCGGCGCCGCGGAGGAGCAGGCCGGCAAGTGGCAGCAGTCTCTGGCCCGGGCCGGCAGCGCAGAGCCGCCCGTCTTTGCGCCCTCGCGTCGCGCGCGCCTGGTCGCGCGCCTGCTGCGCCATTTCGACGTGCGCGCCCTGCGCACGGTCCTGGCCGCCATGAAACTACGCGGCCTGTCGGTCTACGATGCGCCCCCCGTGGGTCACCCCATGCCGACCTCGCTGGCGCAGGTCGGCAGCCGCCACCGCAGCGTCATCGGGGGCAGTCTGCGCGCGGCCGTTTTCGGCGTGAACGATGGCCTAATCTCCAATGCGAGCCTCGTGCTGGGAGTGGCGGGTGCGGGCGTGGCCAGCGCGGTGGTGCTCACGACCGGCATCGCCGGTCTGCTGGCCGGGGCACTTTCCATGGCGGCGGGCGAGTACGTCTCGGTTCGCTCGCAGCGGGAGGTGTACGAGTACCAGATCGCCCTCGAGCGCGAGGAGCTCGCCGAGTACCCGGAGGAGGAGGCAGAGGAGCTGGCGCTGATCTATCACGCCCGTGGTGTCGAGCTCGGGCAGGCACGCGCGCTCAGCCAGACGCTGCTCGCCAATCCCGAGCAGGCGCTCGATGTGCTCGCCCGCGAGGAGTTGGGCGTCAACCCGCACGAGCTCGGCGCGCCCTGGCGCGCCGCGTGGGCGTCGTTCGTGAGCTTCGCTAGCGGCGCCGCGCTGCCCTTGCTGCCCTTCGCCGCGCATCTGACCGCTGTCCGGGCGCTGACCGTGTGTGCCGGCCTCACGCTGGCCGCACTGTTCGCCGTGGGCCTGGGGCTGTCGCTGTTCACCGGCCGCGCCGCACTGCGTGGCGCGACGCGCATGGTGCTGATCGGAGGCGGCGCCGGCGCGGCGAGCTTTCTGGTCGGGCGTCTGCTCGGTGTCGCGATCGGGTAACCTTGAAAAGCGCGCGTCCGACCCCCAGCTGGCGGGCATAAGGCCCGACCGGTACAGTGCGAGCGCTGTGCGGAAGGCCATGGTTTCCCTCACTTTTCCTACGGGCCCCCCATGAAACGCATTGTTCTCTTCGTGCTGACGAACCTCGCGGTGCTGCTGGTGCTGTCCGTGGTCGCGCAGGTGACCGGCCTGGACCGCTGGCTGGCGCTGCACGGTGCAAGCCTTGGCGGACTGCTGACGTTTGCGGCGCTCTTTGGCTTTGGTGGCGCGCTCATCTCGCTGGCGCTGTCCAAGGTAATGGCGAAGCGCGCCATGGGCGTGCAGCTGATCGGACCTGGCGCCGACCCCACGAGCCAGTTTCTGCTCGGCGTGGTACAGCAGCATGCGCAGCGGCTCGGCATCGGGATGCCCGAGGTGGGCATATTCCCGGCCACGGAGCCGAACGCCTTCGCCACCGGCGCCAGCCGCAACCACGCGCTGGTGGCCGTCAGCAGCGGCCTGCTGCAGCGCATGAACCACGAGGAGATCGAGGCCGTGCTGGGTCACGAGATGTCGCACGTGGCGAACGGCGACATGGTCACGCTCACCCTGCTGCAGGGCGTACTCAACACTTTTGTCATTTTCCTGTCGCGGCTGATCGGCGGGGTGGTGGATCGTTCGGAAGACGGCCGCGGTGGCGGGTACTTCCTGACGGTGATCGTGCTGCAGCTGGTACTCGGCTTCCTCGCCAGCTTGATCGTCATGTGGTTCTCGCGCTATCGCGAGTTCCGTGCAGACCGGGGCGGCGCCCACCTCGCCGGGCGCGACAAGATGATCGCGGCGCTCGAGGAACTGCGGCGGGGCCATGAGCCGCTGCCGGCCCAGCAATTCGCGGCCTTCGGCATCGCCGCGGGGCAAGCTGGCGGTGGTTTACGCCGTCTGTTGATGAGCCACCCGCCGCTTGAGGAGCGGATCGCCGCGTTGCGCAGCCTCAGCGTGGTTTGAGCGCGTCAGCGCAGCTCGAGCGGCTCCGCGCCGAGCTCGGCGCCGATGCCGTCCTCACCGAACCAGAGCAGTGCGCGCCCTACCTGAGTGACCACCGCCAGCTGTTCCACGGGCGCGCACTGGCGGTGGTGCGTCCCGGCGACACCGCACAGGTTGCGCGCCTGCTCAGGGTGTGCGAGGCGCAGCGCATCGGCGTCGTGCCCCAGGGCGGCAACACCAGCTACTGCGGCGGCGCCACGCCGGACGCGAGCGGTACGCAAGTGGTCGTGCTGCTCGAGCGCCTCGACAGCATCCGCCACGTTGATGCGGCCAGCCACGCGCTCACCGCCGAAGCGGGCTGCACGCTCGCCAGTGTGCAGGCGGCGGCCGCACAGGCCGGCCGGCTGTTCCCGCTCAGCCTGGGCTCCGAGGGCAGCTGCCAGATCGGCGGCAACCTCGCCACCAATGCCGGCGGTACGCAGGTGCTTCGCTATGGGATGATGCGCGACCTCGTGCTCGGACTGGAGGTCGTGCTGGCGGACGGGCGGATTCTCGACAGCTTGAGCGCGCTGCGCAAGGACAACACCGGTTACGACGTGAAATCCCTGTTTCTGGGCTCCGAGGGTACGCTGGGCATCATCACCGCCGCCGCATTGAAGCTCTTCCCGGCGCCACGGCGCCACGCCACGGCACTGGTGGCACTTTCTGACGTGCAGGCCGCGGTAGCCCTCCTGATGCGGCTGGGCGAGGCCACGGATGACCGCCTGAGCGCCTTTGAGCTGATACCGCGGGCCGCACTGGAGCTGACCCTGCGTCACCTGCCCGGGCTCACCGACCCCTTCACTCAGGCCTATCCGTGGTACGTCCTGTGCGAGTGTGCAGGCAGTGTCCCCGATGAGACCCTGCAGGTGGCGCTGCAGGAAGCGCTGACCGCCGCACTCGAGGGGGGAATTGTGCTCGATGCGGCCTTGGTGCGCAGTGAGCGTGAGCGGGGCGCGCTGTGGCGCATGCGCGAGGGCATTCCCACCGCCCAGCGCGCTGCAGGCGTGGGCATGAAACACGATGTCTCGCTGCCCGTCGGCCGACTGGCCGAGTTCGTGACGCGGGCCGCCGCGTGGGTCGCCGAGCATGTGCCTGACGGACGTCTCGTAGCCTACGGTCACGTCGGCGATGGCAACCTGCACTTCAACATCCAGGCCCTTCCCGCAGCGGACCCCGCCGTCTTCCTGGCCCGCTCTGGGCAGGTGCAGCGCGCGATCCACGATCTGGTGCACGAGTTCGGCGGCAGCTTCAGCGCTGAGCACGGCATCGGTCAACTGAAGGTGGCGGAGCTGGAGAGGTATGGCGATGCGGTCGAGCTCGAAGTGATGCGCGCCCTCAAGCGCACGCTGGATCCTCATCAGATCCTCAATCCGGGTAAGGTGCTGCGCCTGCCATGAGCCACACCGCGCTGCGCTCGCGGCTGGGGTGCGCGCTGCTGCTCGGGGCGCAGCTCACCGGCTGCACGCATTCGACCCCCACCGATACCGCGGCCGGCGCGCCCGCGCCGCCGGCCGCTGCGCCCCCCGCGGCCCTGGCGGTGGCGCCGCCCATCGGCCCGCAGCTGGTCCTCTCTCCCGATAACGTCCACATCGAGTACCAGGTGTACGGTCGCGGCGAACCGGCGGTCATCCTCGTGCATGGCTGGGCCTGCGATGCCAATTACTGGCTGCATCAGCTGCAGCCGCTCGCGGCTCACTACACCGTAGTGGCCATCAATCTCGCCGGCCACGGTGCCTCGGGCAACAACCGCAGCGACTGGAGCATCGCCAACTACGCGCGCGACGTGGTAGCGGTGGCTGGCCAGCTGCCACAGCGTCAGCTCATTCTCGTCGGTCATTCCATGGGCGCGACCGTGGTACTGGCGGCGACGCCGCTGCTCGGTACGCGCGTGAGCGGCGTGGTGGCGGTCGACGCGCTGCGCTCGGTGGGCCAGCCGACGCTCAGCGCGCAGCAGGTCGAACAACGGCTCGCCCCGTTCCGCGCGGATTTCGTCGGCGCCACCCGCCAGCTGGTGACCGGCTCGCTTTTTGCCCCCGGCGCGGATCGCACGCTGGTGCAGAAGGTGGCCTACGATATGTCCCTCGAACCGCCGGCGGTGGCGATCCCGAGCATGCAGGCGCTCCTATCGCTCGACCTCCAACCGCTGCTTGCGCAGGTTCACGTGCCGGTTTACGCGATCAACTCGGATCTGCTACCCACCGACGCGGCGCGTATCCGCAGGTCCCTGCCTGACTTCAACCTGCAGGTGCTCCCACACAGCGGCCACTTCCTCATGTTGGAGGATCCGGCCCGCTTCAACCCGCTGCTGCTGCAGGATCTGGCAACGATTGCCGCGCGCTCTCACTGAGCGAGTTCGTCCGACTCGGGTGCGATCGCGCCACAGCGCACTTCGAGCCAGCCGAGCTCGAGGCTGATCTGCTGAGCGTCCATCTGTGCCCATGCACTCGCGGAAGGAACGGCACGCCCCTCCTCCTGCAGCAAAAGGATGAGGGCATCCCGATCCAGCGCGAACGGCCAATCCCGGCCGTGCAGGGTCAATTCCAGCGCGCGCCCGTCCGGGGTACGGAAGTGCCCGCGTCCGCCGGACTCATACAGGTCGAGCGTGAGCAGCGGTTGCAAATCGCGCGCGGCGCCGCTCGATGACCAGGCCACGCGGCAGGCGTACAGGCGCGCCTCGCTGGGTTCGAAGCGGTTGAAGCCGATGATCTCCTGCTGCAGCTCACCATCTGCCCGACGCAGCAGCCGGCGCCTGTACCAGTAAAGGTCCGCGCCGATCAGCAGCTGATAGTCGAGATACAGCGCCGCAGTGCCGGACTGGCCGACGCACTGACGGCCGGTCGTGCCGCCCCGAAACTGATCACCGGCGCGCTGGAACAGGAGGTCGCACCCCGGGGTCGCGACCAGATCCGCGGCCGTGAGCTGGGCCTGCAGCGGCGGACGGTAATTGAGGTGCAGCCAGCGCTGCGCGGTCCGCAGTCCGAACAGCTCGACCTTCACTCCGTGTGCCGCCCCGGGCACGAGGCGTGCGAGCAGCTGTCGCCGCGGACGCTCCGCTTCGTCCTCGAGGAACTCCTCGAGGTACAGCACGTGCCCGCCGAGCCAGGGCAACTGGACGGGGGCGACGATGGTGCGCACGCGCCGCTCGCTAGTCTGCGGCCACGGGGTGCCGAGTGAGTCGCTGCTCATCACGACCTGCTCGCTCGAGTCCCGCACGCCGCTCCACAGCTGCTCCAGTGCGGTGACCTCGGGAGTGTCGCCACTCAGCCCCGCGGCGGCCCACATGCCCACCCACCAGAGCACGCCAGGTGTCCCGCCTAGG
>JAFAPI010000135.1 GCA_019247195.1 Gammaproteobacteria bacterium | reverse complement strand
GCGGCGTGCGCCGCGAGAGCGGCGGGGTGCCGCGCACCTCCGGCGGCGGCGAAGCCTCGGCGGCCGCTGCCAAGGGCGCCGCGGTGAAGACCCCGGGCGCCCACGTACGGGTGACTTTCGCGCGTCCCGGGCACCCGGTCGCCTACGGCTATCCGCCCCGCACCTGGGTCTTCCGGCAGAACTTCGCGCTCTACTCGCTGCCGCGCCACTGGCTGCGCATGGCCTACTGCACCACCTGCCTGGACGGGCCGCTCGATGCGAGCAGCATCGTGCTCGAGTGGGGCGACCGCGACGGCGCGCCGTTCGTGGTGAGCGGGCAGGCGTGGGGCGAGGAGCAGCTCCTCGGCCGCGGCGCCATCATGGACTTCCCGGTCGACGCCGGGCACGTCATCACCTTCAACTTCAACCCGCTGCATCGGGATCTGAACCGCGGCGACCAGAGGCTGCTGTGGAACGCGCTCATCAACTGGCGGGCCATCGTCTCGGCCCGCTGAGTCTCAGGCGGCTGCGCCCTGGGGCGGACACAGCGAGCAGCCGATAGCAGCCGTGCTCCTTGGCGGACGTCCACCGGGACGCGGGCATGCACGCACTCCTGGCGGTCGAGGAACCCGGCGCTGTGGGCGGGCGTCTAGCGGGCGAGTCGGTCGATCAACCCCGCATACGCTTCGAGGGGTTCGGTGACGAGCCCCACCATCTTGCCCAGGTCATCGCAGTGTCGTACCCGCACCGCTTCGCGGTGCTGGGGCTCGGCCTCGAAGCCTGCGATCTCCTGCGCGGACATCGGCCCCCCCTGCAGGGCGAGGGTATGCACCGAGGCGGCACTCAGCTGCGCGAAGTAGTGCGGGTCGATCGCGCACAGGTAGCGCTTGGCCGGTACGTGCAGGCGCACGGGTTCGCAGATCTCCGGCCCGAAGCGCTCCTTCAGCCAGCGCGCGCCCACCTCCTCGTGGCGTGCATCGTGCGTCCAGTCCTCGAGCGCCGCCGGCACGTCCTCGAGGAGATGCCCGACGTCATGCAGCAGTGCGGCGAGGACCAGCGGATCGGGTGCGCCCTGCAGGCGGGCGAAGTGGGCGGCCTGCAGCGCATGCTCCCGCATCGAGACGCGCTCGCCGAAATAAGCGTCGCCGCCGTGCCGGGCGAAGAGCGCCAGTACCTCGGCGCTCACGCTCATGGCGCGGCCTCGAGCTGGCGCCGCAGCAGCGCGGCACGGCTGTGCACGCTGTCGCGTGTCAGGTAGCAGCCCTGCAGGTGCCGTGCCTGGCGCGCTCCCGCGAAGGCGGTGCGGCCGTGCAGCACGCGCTGATTGTCGAACACCACCAGCGTGCCCGCCTCGAGCCGGGTGCGCAGCTGCCAGCGCGGTTCGCGCAGCAGCGCCGCGAAGCGGCGGTAGGCAGCGTAGAAGCGGTTGGCCTGCGCTGCCGGGAAGGGCAGCGGCGCGATCGAGCGGTTGTTGTAATGAACTGCGGCGAGCGCGCCTCGCGTATCCAGTTGCAGCAGCGGCCGCTCGGCATACAGTTCGGCATCGCGCGCCCGGTAATGAAAAGGTACGGCGGTGGCGCTCAGGCAGGCAAAAACCTCCGGCTCGCTCTCGCGCAGGTGCGCGGCGAGCGCGAAGCCGTCGGCGAACAGGCTGTCGCCGCCTTCGCTCGAGGCGATGAGCGCGTGCAAGGCCTGGTAGCCGGGGACGGGGTCGCGGTAGGGGTTGTCGGTGTGCAGCCCGAGGCCCAGATCCGAGTAGGCGAGATTCTCGGGCTGCGGCACCGAGCGTACGTCGAAGGTGCGCCCGTAGTTGGTCTCGAGCACCTGGCCGATGAGCGGCGCCGTATCGAGCAGCGCCCCCTCGCGGGCCGGGACCTCGCTGAGGAAGGCGAGTCCGTCGGCGAGCAGACGCGTGAGCCAGCGCAGCCGCTGCGCCGCATCGCTGCGGAGCGCCGCGGCGCTCAGCCAGGCGAAATCAGCGCGCGCATCAAGTCGCGCACCCTCGAGCCAGGTGTGCGGCTCGGGGCGCGGAGCGCGCCGGCGTCCCGACGCGTGCGCGGCGAGCCAGGCGAGACTGAACTGCGCGGGGCGGTCCTGGTCCTGCCACTCGATGCGCAGCGCGTCCGCGGCGGGATGCGCTGCCGCCAGGCGCGGCGCCTCGGGCAGGTCCGTGATGTCGATCAGGCGCTGACCGCTGTGGGGGTCGCGGTCCTCGGGCACGTTGTCGCGCAGCCAGAGGCTCGAGAACTCATCCCGCGAGCCGTCGGCCCAGTGCACCGTGAGAGTCTCGGGCGCGACCGTGACGGCGCTGACGCGCGCGCTAGACATGCGCGCTCCGCGCGGCGCGCCGATTGAGCGCGTGCAGCATGGCGGCAGCGGTCGCGGCGAGGGCGCTCACGAGCGCGAGGGTGATGAATACGCGCCCCCAACCCGCCGCACGGGCCAGTCGCGCTACGCCGTCCCCGGCGAGCGCCCCGCCCAGGTAGCCGATACCGTCGATGATGCCCGAGGAGACCGCGCCCGCCTGCTTGCCGCCGAAGTCGAGCGCGAACGCCCCGCCGAGATAGGAATAGGGTCCGAGGAGACAGAAGGCCGCGAGCCCGATGAGACTCACCGCGGCCAGGGTGCCGGCGGGCCCGGACGGCGTGGCACTGAAGAACAGCAGGGCCGCGGCGGTCGCGCCGAGCCCGACCGTGAGCAGCAGCGAGCGCCCGGTCAACCCCATGCGATCACTGAGCCAGCCCGCCCCCAGGACCGAGACCGCGCCCACGCCGGGGAAGACCGCGCTGAGGCTCGCCGCGCGGCTGGTGCTGAGGCCGACGTAGTCGTGCAAGTAGGCGGGAGTCCAGTTGTTGAAGCTCTCGCGGATTATTGTGCAGGCGAAGGAGAGCACGCAAACGAGGAGGAAGGCGCGGCTGCGCAGCAGCGGCCGCAGCAGCGCGCCGATGCTGGCCGGTGGCGCCTCCGCGGCCGCGAACAGACTGAGCGGGTTCGGTGTCGCGGCCGGGTGCCCCTCCGCGAGCCGCGACTCGCGCAGCCACAGCAGACTTGCGCCCAGGGCGAGCGCCATCACCAGCGCGGCAAAGCCGAAGACTGCCCGCCAGCCATAACCGTGCGCGATCAGCTGCCCCATCTGCTGCCGCGCGGCGGCGTCGCCGACGAGATAGCTGAGGCTGAGGATGCCGACGATGGAGCCGTAGGAGGAATAGTCGAACCACTTGGAGGTCACCTTCAGCAATCCCGCCCAGCTCAGCGACTGGATCAGGCGGTTGCCGATCCACGCCGCGGTGAAGAGCGGGATGCCGCCGCCGAGCGCGAAGAGCAGCGTGCACAGGAGTGCTCCGGCCAGGCCAAGGTTGAAGTTGCGCCGCCCGCCCCAGTAATCGCCGAGCCCGGTCAGAAAGAATTTGCCCAGCGCGTAGGCGAGGGTGCCGAGGGAGGTGATGGTGCCGATGCGCACCAGGGCGCTGGCGTGGTCGATGCCGCCGCGGGTGAGCTCATCGGCGAGGAGCGGCGTCGCGACGGCGAGATCCGCCCGGCAGTAGTAGCAGGCGGCATAGCCGAAAAAGAGCAGCCCGAGGGTGCGCAGCTGGCTGCGGCGCAGGGCGCGCGGGGGGGTCATCGCGCGGCAGGGTCCGCGGTCGTGACCCAGATGGGATCGCTGTACGCCTTGCGACCGGCGGTGTCCTCGACGGTGAGGGCATACCAGTGCGCCTCGCCACCGCGCAACCCGAAGCGCGCGCGGCCGCGCAACGCGCCATCGAAAGTGCGGCGCTGGCACACCGCGCCATCGCCGACCAGCACCGCTTCCCGCAGTCCGCGCACCGAGCCGAGGGCGAAGTCGAGCACAAACGGCGCACCAGCCGCCGGCCGCAGGCTGGCCCCGAACATCACGGACGGCTCGATGAGCGGACCATACGTCGCATAGGCGTGGCCCGCCTTGAGCGCCGCTGCAAATGCCTCGGCGCTCGGTGCGCCCGCGAGATGGGCGAACATGCGCACGCGCCCCGACTGCTCGTTCCAGACATCGTGCGTGTCGCTGCCGGCGCTCAGGTAGTAATGCTGCCGGGCGTTCCAGTAGCGATAGGCGCGCTCCAGGACCCGCGCGTCGTCAGCCGGGTTGTTGGAGTTGATCTCGATCAGATCGAAGTCGGGGACGAAGCCGCCCGGCGCGGTTCCCGCCTCGACACTGGCAAAGTAGCCGTAGGGAATGAAGGGGTGGTTGACCTGCACGATGGTCGCGCCTTCCCGGCGCGCCTCGCGCAGCACGTCCGCGGCGCTGGCGGTGCTGGTGTCGATCGCGAGCTCTGCGCCGGGCGGCAGCGGGTACGCGTTGAAGTGCCCCCAGGACGGGGAGATCTCGATACCGGCGATGAACGGTACCCCGCGCTCGCGCGCGAGCCTGCGCAGCGCCGGATGATTGACCGTCGCGTCGTGGTCGCTGACGAACAGCACGTCAAGCCCGGCGGCGAGCTGCGAGCGGGCGAGATCCTCGGGCGGCGTCACCGCCTCGGCCTGATCGGCGTGGTGGTGCAGATCGGCGGCGTACCAGCCGTGCGCGGGCGGGTCGAAGAGACGCCGGATCCGCACCGGTACCGAGGCCCGCTGCCCGGGAGCGACCTCGCGGCCCACCTCGACATCGCGAGCCAGCACCCCGGCACCGGAGGAGACGCTGAAACGGTACCGGCCGGGGGCGATCGGCACGCGCGCCTCCCCGATCCGGCGCAGCTCGGTGAAGAACGTCTTGCGTCCGAGGTACTCGACCACCGGCGCGGCGCCGCCGGTGATGGTGATGCGCGCATCAAGGGGACGGCCACTCGCCGCCTCGCGCACGTGGAAGTCGAGCTCCGCGGGCGCCCCCAGGCCCGCGAAATCGACCACGTAGTCCCCACCGGCCGCGACGCTCAGGTGCCGGGAGGGGCTGCGCGAGTAGTTGGGGCCGCTGGCATAGGCATCGTAGTCCCCGGCCGCGAGCTCGAGCGCGTAATGGCCCGACGCACCGAGCGTCCAGGCGAACGGGACGCCGCTCTTCTCGATCACGACGACGGGGGCGTCGAGCGGCTGGCCGGCGCGGTCGCGGACGCTGCCCTGCACACGGCCGGGCTGGGTGCCGGCCCGCGCGATCTCGGCGGCCAGCACTGGCGCCAGATCACCCCGGTCGCTCACCTGCAGCCAGGCCTCGAAGCTGCGACTCTGACCCGGAGCGAGGTCGTGCGTGAGGAACAGGTCGCGCGAGTGGGAGCCGACGTGATCGAGGTAGGGCGCGTGCAGCGTGATGCTCCAGCCCGCATCGTAGGCGCTCACCCGCGGCGCGAGCGCCCCGGTCGCGGCACCCTCATTCAGCTGCGCGAGTCCCGGCACCGGAAAGAGATAGCCGCTGCTCGGCCACAGCGTGAATCCGGACAAGAGGTGCGACAGCGGCGTGTCGCCCTCGTTGCTCATGCGCGCGCTCAGCTCGATCCGGTCCGAGCCGGCACGCAGGGTGTAGGTGGTCTCAAGCCGCACCGAGCCGAAGTCGCGGACCGCACGGATGCGCGCCCGCTCAGGGTCGCGCTCGAGGATCTCCACGCGCTGGTAAGTGTTGGGCCAGGCCGACCAGTTGTTGGGGATGAAATCGGCGAATACGACGCGGTCGTGACCGATCGTCCCGCCGCTGACGGGGGCCAGGTCCACGAGCGCGCCGCGCGGCACTCCATAGGGGACGGGCGACTCGACGCTGAGCGCGAAAGCGAGGTGTTCGTTGCGCACCGTCAGGTCGCCGGGGGCGCGTGCGCTGCCGCCGGGAATGGGGGTCGGGCCGGTCGTCACTTCGACCGCGGCTGGCAGCGCCGGTGCTGCGCCCAGCGAGCAGAGCGCGATCGTCAGCCACAGCCGCCCACGCATGCACGTCACACCTCGCCGCGCCGTGGCGTGCGCCCGTTAGCTGCGCGGCCTGCAGAAGTGCTGCGGATACTACCGCACGCCCGCGCGGCGCTGCAGACGTCGCGGCGCGGGCCACGGCGGCGGGCTACCAGGAGCGGTAGTAGTAACCGCCCCGCACCACCAGCACCGGGGCGGGTGCGACGACGCCGACGCGCACGTAGGCGCGCGGGGGTCCTACGGGGGCGACTACGCAGCCGGAGGTCGCGGCGGCGAGCGCCGCGGCACAGAGCAATTTGACAATGACGGTACGCACGGGGCGTCTCCTTGAGTGACCTGTCTGCCAGAACGCGCGCGCGCGGCGGCCGCTGACAGACGCCCATCGCACCGGCCGCGAGGTTATGATCGGCCGCCGTGAGCACCGTCCGCCAGCAGCTGCGCAACCATGCCGTCGCGTTGGTGAGTCTGGCGATCGCGCTGTCGAGCCTCGGCTACAACACCTGGCGCAACGAGCGCACCGAGCGCAACCGCAACGTCCGTACCGCAACCTTCGAGCTGCTGATGCGGCTCGCGGACCTGGAGCGCACGGTATTCCTCGCCCAGTACGAGCATGACGCCCGGGGCGGCAGCCCGCGCACGGGCTGGACCTACGTGCTCAGCATCCGCGATCTGGCCGCACTCGCTCCACCGCCGGTACCGGCGCAGGCGGCGCAGCTGCAGCGCGTGTGGCGTGACAACTGGGAAGAACTCGGCCGCGAGGATGAGCAGGCTGCCAATCGCATCGACGATGCCATCGGCAGTCTGCGCGGGAGCTGCCTGGCGACGCTGCGCTCCTTGCGCTAGCGCGGCGGCACTTCGTAGACGAAGAGCTGCGAGGGGCCGGCGGGGCTCAAGTGCGCCATGCGCTCGAAGCGAAAGCCGAGTGTCTCCACGATGCGCGCGGAGCGGGGATTGTCCGGCGCGACCAGTGCGACCAGCCGCCGCAGTCCCAGTTCCTGTGTCGCGCGCCCCACGGTGAGCGCGGCCGCCTCGGCGGCGTAGCCCTGACCCCGCGCCCCCGGCAGCAGCGCGAAACCGAGCTCGACGTCCGGGTGCGTGTCCCGGCGCAGCAGCCCGCAGATTCCGATGCAGCGACCGTCGCGCACTTCGATGGCCTCAAGACCAAAGCCATGGCGTGCGTAGCTCGTGCGCGGTCCGCTGTCGATGTACTGCCGGGCGCTGGCGAGATCGTGCACGCCCCGGTCCCCGACCTGACGCAGAAACTCCGCGTCGGTCAGGAGCGCGAGGATGAAGGGCGCATCCGTCGCCTGCAGCGGTCGCAGTCGCACTCGCCCGTCGAGGCTCGGAGGTCGCAACGGTCAGCTCCCTGTCCCGCCTGGAACTGTGCCCGATGCGCGTTGGCGACTCGGGGTGGATCGCCTGCGGGTACTCAAGTAGCCTAGCGGTAGCTGGGGCGTTGCCGTAAGCCCTTTCTCACGTATGGGGGAGCATCATGCGATTTTATCGCCGCGAGTGGGCTGCGCCTGGCGCGGGGCGGAAAGTCCGGCGGCGACTGCCATGGGCTGCCCTGACCGCGCTCGCACTCTTAGCCGGCTGCGGCGGCGGAGGAGGGAGCCCTGCGCCTGCCCCGGCACCGCCGACCATTACCTCGCAACCGCAGAGCCTCACGGTCAACGCCGGACAGAGCGCGAGTTTCAGGGTCGTCGCGTCCGGTGCGGACACCTTTCAATGGCTGCGCAACGGGCAGGCCATTGCCGGCGCGACCGCGGCCACCTACACGCTCAGCCCCGCGAGCTCCGCTAACAACGGCGACACCTACCTGGTCATGGTGGGCAACGCCGGGGGTAGCGTGAACAGCGCGTCCGCGATGCTGCGCGTCACCGGCGTATCGGTGATCGCGGGACAGCCCGGCGGCATGGGTTATCAGGACGGACCCGCCGCCCAGGCGCGCTTCTGGGGGCCGATCGCCCTCGCTTTCGATCAGACCGGCAACCTGCTCGTCGCCGACTACAACGCCATCCGTAAGATCGACCCGAGCGGGAACGTGTCCACATTGGTTGGATCACCGCGCGTCTGCGCCGACGTGTCCGGGGCGGCCTCCATCGCCCGGCTCTGCTATCCGTACAGCCTCACAACCGATGCCGCGGGTCACATCTACGCCGGGGACAATCTCGGCACACTGTGGCAGATCGACAGCAGCGGCAACGCGACCCAGGAAGCGAACGCTTTCACCTGTCCGTTCGGCTTGGCCCAGGTGGCGACCGACCTGTTCATTGCCGATGCATGCGCAAGCACGATCACCCGGTTCGACGGGGTGACCTTCTCGGCCTATGCGACTCCGGGCGGAACCCCGCTGGGGCTTTCCTCCTTCGGCAGTGAGCTGTTCGTCGCCAACGACACGTACGTGCAGGCGGTCTCTCCGGGCGCACCCCCGGCCGTGAGCCTGATCGCGGGCAAGCAGGGTGTACCGGGCAGCGCGGACGGTTACCTTGATGCCGCCCGCTTCGGATGTCAGACCTACCCGTATGCGCTTACGGTCGGAACCGGGGCGCCCTTCAACGGTGCCTTCGGGGTGGTGGCCGCGGGCCCGGCGTTGCAGTACGTAGGCGATTTCTGCAACAACACCATCCGGCAGATCAGCGCCAGCACCGTCACCACCCTCGCGGGCACGGCCGGCAGGGCCGGGGCGGCGGACGGGGTGGGTGCAGCCGCATCTTTCTGGGGGCCGGCAGGGATGACGCTGGATGCGGCCGGCAACCTCTACGTCGCCGACTATGGCAATGCGCTGATCCGCAAGATCACGCCGGCCGGCGATGTCTCGACGTTCGCGGGACAGGCCCCGCACTTCGGCAGCGCCGATGGCACGGGCGTTGCGGCGAGTTTCCGTTACCCGCTCGGCATCGCCGGTGATGCGGGCGGCAACCTCTACGTGGCGGACGGCAACCATACGATCCGCAGGATTGTGCCGGGGGGCGTTGTGAGCACGCTCGCCGGCACGCCCGGCATCCCGGGCTCCCGCGACAGCAACGCGGGTGTGCCCCAGTTCTTCCTGCCGCGGGGCATGGCGGCCGATGCGGCCGGGAATCTCTTCGTCGCCGACTCGGGCAATTACACCGTGCGCAGGGTCACCGTGTCCGGAGTGGTCTCGACCGTCGCAGGACGGGCCGGTACCTCCGGACTCGGTGACGGGCAGGGATCCGGGGCGACCTTCAAGGCGCCGGGTGCGATAGCCATCGACTCGAACGGCATCCTCTACGTGAGCGACGGCGCCGCCAGTGACGGCCCGATCGTGCGCACCATAACCCCGGCGGGCGTGGTCGCGACGATCCACCCGATGGCACCGCCGGGCACCGGGGCCATCCGCGGTCTCACCGTCACGCCCGCCGGCACGCTCATCTACCTGACGACACGCACCGCGGTGTACTCACTTACGCCGGCCGGGGTCCTTACGCTCCTCGCGGGCGGCGCCGCGACAGGCGCGGCGGACGGCACCGGTAATGCGGCCTCGTTCAATGCCCCCCGGGGCATCGTGCTTGCCGGAGACGGCAACCTTTATGTGGCCGATCAGCAGAACTCGACGATCCGCAGAGTGACCCCCGCGGGGGTGGTCACGACCCCGGTCGGAACGCCTGTCATGCCGATGGGCATCGCAGCGGGCGGGCTGCCGGCGCGGCTGGGCTCGCCCTGGGGCATCGCACTCCTGGGTTCCGGCAAGCCTGTGTCGCTTGCCGTCACGGATCAATGGGAAAGTGTCATTCTGCGGGTCGACTTGCCCTGACCCTCGGGACGCACGGCGCCAGAGGACGGACGGCGCGGGGACCGTTAGGATGGCTCCATGACTGCGGTCGCGGTGCTGCGCTGGTGTGAGATCGACAGCCCGGTTGGCCCGCTGCTGCTCGCCGGCGATGAGGCGGGGCTGCGCCTCGTGCATTTCCAGGGCGGGACGGCACCGCGCATCGTCCCCTCGCACTGGGTGGCGGACCCCGCCTTCTTCGCCTCTGTGTGCACCCAGCTTGGGGAATACTTCGCGCGCCGGCGCCGGGAATTCGATGTGCCACTCGCCCCGGCAGGCACCCCGTTCCAGTGCGCCGTCTGGCAGGCCCTGCTCGCCATCCCCTACGGAGAGACCTGGTCCTACGGCGAGCTTGCGCGGCGTATCGGCCTGCCCGGCGGGGCGCGCGCGGTGGGACTGGCCAACGGCGCCAACCCGCTGCCGATCATCATCCCGTGCCATCGGGTGATCGGCGCCGACGGTTCGCTCACCGGATTCGGCGGTGGCCTGCCGATCAAGCGCGCGTTGCTGGCCCTCGAGGGAGCAGCGCGCTCGCCGGACCTGTTCGATGGGATCGCAGCGCATGCCCCCGGAGGTCCCGGCCTCGAGGGGCCGGGACCCCACAGGAGTGCCCTAGAGCAGGCTACTTGAGGATCGCTTCCTGCATCGTGCGTGAGCCCAGCACGGTGCGGATCTTGGCGCGGTCCGCCTCAGACCGGGCCGCCGCTTCGGTAGAGCCCTCGATCTTCGCGCTCACCTCATCCAGCTTGCTGCCGAGGTGATCCAGGGCCGCCCAGTTCTTGTACTCCGTCACGAGAATGATGTCGGGATCCTGCGGCCCCCGCGCCTCCACCACCAACACCCGATAGTTCGTGACCAGGCCAGCGGCCTTGGCGGCCTCTTCCTGCTTCCTGAAGGTGGTGGCGAGCCAGTGCATGTACTCATCGAAGTGGCCATCCACCGTGCGGATATAGGCGGCATTGACCACCGGGCCGTCGTTCCAGTCGCGGCCGTCGGCCGCGGCGCGGCCCGCAAAGCCCGTCGTGGCCAGCAAAGCGGCGGCGCATAGCGCCAGCGTGGTGCGAGTCATGGGAAACCTC
Source organism: Gammaproteobacteria bacterium (assembly GCA_019247195.1). GTDB lineage: Bacteria > Pseudomonadota > Gammaproteobacteria > Steroidobacterales > Steroidobacteraceae > 13-2-20CM-66-19. Next base: position 2,838 of record JAFAPI010000135.1, on the reverse strand, counting down.
CAGCTTGTTTAGTACTTATGGGTCGAGCGCCTGCGCACTGGTCGGTAGCCAGTTGCGTCGCAGGTCGTCCCGATGGACGCGCAAGACTACGCCGTTCCCGCGCGTTGGCAATCGTGTTGGTACGATTTGAGGGGGTGTTTGAAAGAATGCGACACGACCCCGGGGAAACCCTCACGGTGCCGCTTGAGCAAGGCCTTCGAGCAGCAAGCGGGCGAACTGTGGCCCGGTGCCCGATTCTTCGTGCTTGAAGTACACATACACGTCACGGCAGTGCGCGGCGTGCGCGCGGATCCGCCGCGCCCACTCCATCAGTGCCGCCGGGCTGTAGCCCTCATCGCGCAGCCGGAAGTAAGCGTAGTCGGCGGTGAGCTCGAGCGGCGTGGAGAACTTCTCACTGTCGGCGACGCACAAGGCGAGGTTGCGCTCGCGCAGGCGCGCGAACACGGCGGGGTCCATCCAGGACTCGTGCCGGAACTCGAACGCCGCACACGTGCCCGGCGGCACGCCCTCGAGGAAGGCATCGAGCACCGGCAGGTCCTTGCGGAAGTACGGGGGGAGCTGGAAGAGCAGGGCGCCGAGCTTCGGCCCGAGCGTCGTGGCGGTGCGCACGAAGTAGGCGAGGAGCTCGCCGCAGTCCTTGAGGCGCGCGATGTGCGTGATGCGCTTGGGCGCCTTGAGGGTGAGGCGGAACTGCGCGGGGGTGTCGCGATCCCAGCCGGCGAGGATCTTCTCGTTCGGGATGCGGTAGAAGGTGTAGTTGATCTCGACCGTGCGGAATCGCTCGGCGTAGTACGACAGCATCCGCGCGGCCGCGAGCTTCTCCGGATAGAAGCTGCCCCGCCACTCAGGATAGTTGTAGCCGGACGTGCCGACCCAGAGCTGCATCGCGCGTCTCGCGCTAGCGGTGCTCGTGGGTCAGGAGGCGGCGATACTGTCCGAGATGGCGCAGTGCGTGCTGCGGTTTGCCCATCGACTCGTACAGCCGTGCCAGGTTGTAGTGGCAGTCGGCCAGGTCCGGATCGGCCTCGAGCGCGCTCTGATAGGCCTCGAGCGCGGCGAGCAGATCACCCAGGTCCTCCAGCAGCACGGCGTGATTGAACAGCAGCAGCGGGTCCGCGCCGGCGTGCGCCAGTCCGCGCCGGTACACCTCCGCGGCCTCGCGCGTGCGGCCCTGCTCATGCAGCAGCCGCCCCCAGTTGGTCCAGGCCGCCGCGTGCTGCGCATCCGACCGCACCGCGCGGGCGTACGCGGCGAGCGCGGCGTCGGGGTCGCTCGTCTCCAGCTGGAGTGCATCGGCGAACCAGTCCGCCTCGGCGCCGTCGGCGACCGGCACCGTGGCCGCGATCGCCGGCGGATGCTCGACCACGTGCAGTACGCCGTTCTGCAGGGTGACATCCAGGCCCAGCAGATACTGACCGGTCTCGGCGTGCCAGCGGGTCGCGCCGTCACGCACGACCACGTGATCGCCGACCGCGCTGATCGCCAGTCCCGACAGCGGCATCGACTCGGGCAGATCACGCTTGAGGCTCTCGAGCGAGCGGCGGATGCGCTTGCCCGGGACCCTCGCCTGGATGAGGGCCCGTGCCGTGCGCAGCACGATCAGGTCCTGGAAGGAGAAGCGGTACTCGCGGCGCGGACCGCGCGCCGGAGTGACGAAGCCGGCGCGGATCAGCCCCCGGGTGGTGGCCGGGGACAGCTGCAACACCCGCTCGACGTCCCTGACGCTGTAGGAACGCATCCCTGCACCGGCGGCGCGCGCCGCCTCAGGCGTTGCGCTTGCTGCTGCGGCGCGGGCGCGCCGCTTCCTCGACGCGCTTCGGGGCCTTGCGTGGGCCTAGGCGGCTGACCTGGGCACGCGCGCTCTCGGTCTTCTCCAGACTGGCGCGCAGCGCCTCCATGAGGTCGATGACCTTGCCCTCCGCGGCCGGCGCGGTCTCGGACACCGAGATCTCCTTGCCCTCCACCTTCTTCTGGATGGCCGCCTCGATGCGTGCGCGCACGTCATCCTTGTACGCCTCGGGTTCGAAGCGCGCGGCGGTCTGTGACTCGATGAGCTGCTGCGCGAGTTTCAGCTCGGCCGGCCGCACTTCGGTCTTGGGCACGTCGATCTCGCTGGCGCGCCGCACCTCGGTCGCGAAGTGCAGCTGCTGCATGGTGAGCACGTCGCCGATCGGACGCAGCACCACGATGTAGGCCTTGCCGCGCGCGGCCCAATGCCCGACGCCGCAGCGTCCGGCCTGCTTGAGCGCCTCGGTGAGCAGCGCGTACGGTTTGCCCGCCCCCTTGTCCGGCGAGAGGTAATAGGTCTTGTCGAAGTAGACCGGATCGATCGACTCGATGGGCACGAACTCGGAGATCTCGACGGAGTGCGTGCCCACCTCCTCGAGGGCCTTGATCTCCTCGGGCGAGAACAGCACGTACTGGTCCTTGGCGAACTCGTAGCCCTTCGCCATCTCGTCGCGCTCCACGACCACGCCTTCCTTCTGGCAGATGTACTGCTGGCGCAGCCGCGAGCCGCAGGTCTTGTGCAGCAGGTTGAAGGAGATGGTGTTCGCGGTCTGGGTCGCGGTGTAGAGCTTGACCGGGATTGCGACCAGTCCGAAGGACACCGTCAGGGAACCGATGGAACGTGCGGCCATGTTGCACCTATCCTCGTCGCCAGCTACTGCTCAGCCTTGACACCGAAAGCCGTCGTAAGGCTCTGTTTTCGCTCGAGTACATCATGCCACCGGTCGCCCGCCTTTTCCAAGCGCGCGGGTACGTCCTTGATTGTAAAGTCCATCGGCTCGGCCGCCTCGAGCTCTTCCCAGGTCAGGGGCATGGAGACGGGGGCCCCGG
>JAFAPI010000027.1 GCA_019247195.1 Gammaproteobacteria bacterium | reverse complement strand
CTTCGCGTCGCGTTCGATGCGCAGCTCCACCGGCCCCACCGTGCCGGACACGCTCGCCGCCACCTCGGCGAGGAACAGCCGCAGCCGCTCGGCATCGTCACCGCCCCACAGCTCCGCCAGACGCTTGCCGATGATCGCCTCGGGTCGCAGGCCGAGCGTGCGGTCCGCCGCGGGCGAGGCGAAGCGTACCGTGCCGTCGGCGGCGACGATCATGATCACGTCCGAGGCGTTGGCGATCAGCGAGGCGTAACGGTCCTCGACCAGGCGCGCCGCGCGCTGCTCGCGCACCAGCGCATCTCCGCGCAGCACCACGCCCTGGCGCACCATGAGCAGCAGCGTCAGTCCGAAGACGATCATGGTCATGATGGTCGCCGGTGCGCCGACCTCGCCGCGGCTGAAGTACACCATGACCAGCACCGCGGCCAGCATCGCCGCATACGGCAGCGCGCGGGCGAGTGCGTCCGAACCGCTCGAGCGTACGCGCGCCGGCGCCACGACGATGCGCATCTCCTCGCGACCCGCGGCAGCGAGCGGCAGATAGCAGGTGAGGTAGAGCACGTCCTGGAACTGTCCCGGCAGGTAGTAGCCGCGCACCTTGGCGAGCGACCAGAGGATGTCACCGAGGAACATGCTGGAGAAGCCGGCCAGGATCAGCCACGGCACGCGCTGTCCGCCGGCGTTGCCGGCCCCGGTCAGCAACAGCACTCCGAACATCAGCAGCAGCACGCAGTCGCAGCCCGCGTAGGCTTCGCTGAGCGCCTCCTTGAGGAAGTTCACCTCGGCATGACTGGCCGCCGGATGGATCACCAGGAACCAGAAGAAGGCCCCAAACCCCACCACGAAGATCGTGGCGTCCAGGCACAGCTGAATCCAGGAGACCCGCACCGCCGCCGCGCGGATGAGAAAGAGTGCCGCACCCGCCAGGGCCGGGTAGAAAGCGCTGAAGAAGATGTCGGCCGGACCGGGAAACGGATCCACGCCGCGCAGCCACGAGCTGGCCGCGATCGTGATGCCGACGAAATAGATGCCGAGCGCACTCGCCAGCGAGACCCAGGCGATGCGCAGCGGGCCGCGCGGCGCGCGGTGCGCGGTGGTGGCGACGATCAGCACGCTCGCCAGCGACGCGGGGAGGTCAGAGAGCAGGCCCACGTAGTGAGTGATCTCGGGGCCGCCGGCCCCGGTCAGCATCCACAGCGTGCCGCCGACGGTGTACAGCACCAGGCCGAAGAAGAGTGCGTCCACCCACCGCGGGATGGAGGCGGTGCGCATCGCTGCCACTGGTGCTACTTGAGCGTCCACGTCGAATCGTTGAAGTGCAGGGCCTCGCACCGGCGGAAATAAGTCCTGCCGGCGCACCAATGTGCAGCCAAACCGATGGCTCAGCCAGTGGAAAATACCGCTGCGTGACGCAGTTCTCGGGCGGCGCGATGAACTGGGATCTCGGTCACTCGGCGGGGCGGAGAGCCCGCGTTTTCGCGCGTTTAGCGCGCGCCACGCGTGCCCGAGCCTAAGGGCCGTGACGCTCGAACAGCAGGTCGCAGCGGGTGCGCAGACCGGCCAGTTCCGCATCGGCCAGGGGTACGAGCCCGCGGGGGGTGAAGGCACGGGCGAGGAAGCCGTGGGCGCGCATGAGCGCCAGCAGCTCGACTCCGGCGCGTCCGTCTGCTCCGGGACTTGTTGGAGCGAACTCGAGCAGTAAGCGCTCGCAGCGCGGCAGCAAGGCCCGGGCGCCCTGCAGCACGAAGTACTCGAACCCTTCGACATCGATCTTCAGCACCCGCAGCGGTCGCGCGGCGAGCCCCCGCTGCTCCCAGAAGGAATCGAGCGTGAGCACGGGAACCTCGACCGAGCCTGCCCCGCTCTCCGCGGCGAGCAGGCTGTGCCGGCCGTTGTTGCTGTCCTTGTAGCGGCGCAGCAGCGCCCGGCCCGCCGCGGCCCCGAGCGCCGCCGGTACCGGCTCCACGTGTGTCGCGCGGTTGCGGGCGAGATTGACCTGCAGCAGCGCGAAGGTGGCCGGCTCGGGCTCGAAGGCATACACGCTCGCCCCCGGCTCGGCGAGGCGGTCGAGGAGCAGGCTGTACCAGCCGATGTTCGCGCCGGCATCGATCGCGACGTCGCCCGGGCCCAGGCGCACCGCCTCCAGCAGATAGCGAGTGATGAGCGGCTCGTGTACCCCGCGGCGGTAGATGCCGCGCGTGATGCAGTCGGCGGCGGGGCCGACGAAGCGCAGCCCGAACGGCGCCGCTTGCGCCTCCACTTGCGCCCCGCGCAGGCGGGCCAGACCGAACTGCACGGTACGCAGCGCGCGCAGCGGCCATGCATGGCCGCGGGCCTCGGGTGCCACAGGGCGATGGGCCAGCGGGGCACTCAAAGGGTGACGCCGGGCCTTGTATTGCGCGGACCACGCATCTAAAAAGTGTGGCATCGCCACCTGGGCCTGACAACCTGCAGAGGCTTGCGACCATGGCGTGGTTACGCGGCGTCCTCGATCGGCTGCTGCTGCTCGGCGGGGTCATCGGCGGCGGCTTGGTGCCCGGGTTCATCGCGCAATACCGGCAGCGCCTCGGCGGCCGTCTTGACCAGGCGCGACTCGACCTCGCCGCCTGGCAGCAAATCGCCGACCAATTCCACCACGGCAGCCTCGAGCGCCTCATCCAGCATCACTTGGCGAGCCCGGATGCGACCTTCCGCGCCGAAGGTGCGGTGGTCCGCGGCCTGCTGGCGAGCGTGCAGCAGCTCGAGCGCGCACTCGCGGCCCTGCACGGCAGCCTCTGGCAGCAGGCGACCTACCTCGCGCTCCACGGCGATGCGCGCCTCGCCGCGGCGACCTGGCACGACTGGGTGCCGACCTTCGCGCTCGATCGGGACGGTTTGCTCTTCGCCGGCCTGTGCGGCGCGCTGTTGTGGGCCCTCTTCCACGGCCTCTGGCACGGTGCGCACCTGTTGCGGCGGCGACGGCCCCGCGCCCGGCGCGCTACAGCCGTCGCCAGTCCTTGAGGATCTCCCGCGCCGCGTTGTGGCCGGGGATTCCGGACACCCCACCGCCGGGGTGAGTCGAGGAGCCGCACTGAAAGAGCCCGCGCACCGGGGTGCGGTAGTCGGCATAGTGCGGCGCGGGGCGCTGCCAGAACAGCTGGTCCGGCGAGAGCTCGCCGTGGAAAATGTGGCCCTGCGGCAGGCCGACGATCTCTTCCAGGTCCGGCGCCACCAGGGTCTCCATGCCGATGATCTGTGCGCCAAAACCGGGCGCCATTCCCTCGATCACCTCGAGCGCGGCGCGGGTCAGCCCGGCCTTCTCGTCGACCCAGCTGGCGCCGTCGCGTAGCCGGTAGGGCGCATGGCCACCGAACACATTGATGACGTGCTGACCGGGCGGCGCGAGGGTGTCATCCACGATCGTCGGCACCACCGGGGTGAGAAACGGCCGCGCCGAGTACCAGCCGTACTTGGCGTCATCGTAGGCGCGCTCCAGGTAGTCGATGTCGGGCGCGATGTGCACGTAGGTCGGGTAGGCGAAGCCACGGCGCGCGGCATCGAAGGCACGGTAGCGCGGCGGCGCCGTGGCGGCGATGTTCATCTTGAAGGCGGTGGAGAAAGTGCGGAAGGTCGCGATCTCGCGCATGAACTCCGCCGGCAGGTGCGCCGCGCCCACCAGGCGTCCGAAGAGGGTGCCGGCGGGCACGTTCGACACCACGGCGCGGGCGCCGAATTCCCGCCCATCGACCGTGCGCACTCCGCGCACGCGTCCATCGGCCACCTGCACCTCGGCTACGGGCGCCTCGGTCAGCACCCGCATGCCGTACTTCTCGCCGGCGCGCGCGATGGCCTGCGTGATGGCGCCCATGCCGCCGCGGACGAAGCCCCAGCCGCCCGCGCCCTCGTGCTCGCCCATCAGGTGGTGCATGATCACGTACGCGGTACCGGGCGATTTCGGTCCTGCGAAGGTGCCGATGCAGGCGTAGTAGGCGAGCACGGTCTTGATGATGTCGTGCTCGAACCAGGCCGACAGGTAATCGTAGGCACTCTGCGTGAGCAGATCGACCAGGCGGTAGGCCTGATCGCCGATGCGCCGCTCGCGCCACAGCAGCTGCGCGCTACGCTTGAAACTGCGCCAGCTGCGCCGCACCGGATCGACCGGGGTCTCGAGCAGCAGCCGTCGCACTACCCGCGCCGACTCCTCAAGGTAGCGCGCGAATTGCGGATAGATCTCCGCATCGTGCCGGCTGAAGCGCGCGAACTCGGCCTGCGTCTTACGCGTATCGTCGCTGAATACGATCGCGTCATCGTCACCGAGCGGGCAGAACAGGTCGTTGGCCGGCAGCACTGTTAACCCGTGAATGCGCAGCTCGAGATCGCGGATCACCCGCGGATGCAGCAGACTCATGACGTAGGAAAATCGTGAGGCGCGGAAACCGGGCGTGAACTCCTCAGTCACCGCCGCGCCGCCGAACAGCGCGCGCCGCTCGAGTACCAGCGTGCGCAGGCCGGCACGCGCCAGATAGGCACCGCACACCAATCCGTTGTGGCCGCCGCCGATAATGATGACGTCCTGCTGTGACTGCACGAGCGCCCCCTTTCGCGCAGGCAGTTTCCCAGATGTGACGACGCTTCGATACACTGCGCAGCCGGAATCGCCGCCCGCCAAGGAGCCCTCGATGAGCGATCGATTGCTGCTGTCACGGCGCGCCTGGCTGCAGGCCGCCTTCGGCAGCACGGCCGGCCTCGGTCTGCTGCGCGGGGCTGGCGCTGCGACGCACCTCCCGGAGCTGAAGCCGCTGACGGCGGGCGTCGCCCCGATCACCGCCGCCGAGCACCGCAAGCGGCTGGACAAGCTGCAGGGTCTGATGCAGGAGCGCAAGATCGGCTCGTTCATCGCGGAATCCGGCGCGACGCTCGAGTACTTTACCGGCATCCGTTGGTGGCGCTCCGAGCGCACCACCGCGGCCCTCATCCCCGCCAGCGGCGCGCCGGTGATCGTCACGCCGTTCTTCGAGGAGCCCTCGATCCGCGAGACGCTGCGGGTCGAAGGCGATGTGCGCCCCTGGAAGGAGGATCAGAGTCCCTTCCAGCTGCTGGCCGATGCCCTGCGCGGCCATACTGCGGGTGGGCTCGCCGTTGAGCCGACCACGCGCTACTTCATCACCGAGCAGGTGACCCGCGCCGCGGGGGTGGGGGCGAGTCTTGCCGACGGCGAAGCTCTCACCCGCGCCTGCCGCAGCATCAAGTCCGCTACCGAGCTTGCGCTGCTGCAGGCAGCGAACGACGTGACGCTCGCGGCCCTGCGCCGGCTGCACGCCGAGGTGCACATCGGCATGGACAGCGCGGAGATCCTGCGGCGCCAGGTCGAGTACACCAATGCGCTCGGCGGCGCGCACGAGTTCACGCTGGTGCTGGTGAATGCGGCCTCCGCCAAGCCGCACGGCTCCAACGAGCCGCAGCGCGTACACGAGGGGTCGGTGGTGCTCGTCGACACCGGCTGCAGCGTGCACGGCTATCAATCCGACATCTCGCGCACCTGGGTGGTGGGTGCGCCGACCGGCAGGCAGCGTGAGCTCTGGGACACGGTGAAGCGGGGGCAGGAGCTTGCCCTGCGCACCGCCGGCGCGGGCGTTCCATGCGGGGCGGTGGACCGCGCGGTGCGCGAGTACTACGAGCATCTGGGCTGGAGCTCGGACTACGGCCTGCCCGGCCTCTCGCACCGCACCGGCCATGGCATCGGCATGGAGGGACACGAATCGCCGTACCTGGTGCGCAACGACGCCACGCCGATGCAGCCGGGCATGTGCTTCTCCGACGAGCCCGGTCTCTACATTCCCGGGGAGTTCGGGGTGCGGCTGGAGGATTGCTGGTACCTCACCCCGTCCGGGCCGAAAACCTTCACCCCGCTCGCTGCCTCGCTCGAGCGGCCGATCTGAGGGCCGTGCGCAGCATGAGCCTACGGGTCGCTTTCACGGCTGTGTCATCGCTCGCGCTGTTGGGATGCGCGCATCGTCCCCCAGCATGGCAGCCCGTCACGCCGTCCGTGACGCCAACAGCGGGGCTGCCTAGCGCGGCACCGGCTCCGAGCGTGAGCCCACCGCCCGCAGCGGCTGAAGCGTTGGAGCCCCGCCCGGCAGTACCCGCCCCCGCGCACCCTGCCCCGCGCCCTCGTGTCAAGCCGACGCCGCCGGCCGCGCCAGCCACGACGGCACCGCGCGCTACCCCGCCCGCGCCCGCCCCTGCGCTCGACCTGACCGCGCTCGAAGAGCGGCTGAAGAACACGCCGGCGATCGGTGTGTTCACCAAACTGTCGTTGAAAAATCAGGTCGACGAACTGCTCGGTGAGTTCCGGCAGTTCCATCACGGGACCCCGGGGTTGACCCTGGCGCAGCTGCGTCAGCGCTATGATCTGCTGCTCATGAAGGTGCTCAGTCTGCTGCAGGACGGCGACCCGACCCTCGCGGCCGCGATCGCCTCATCCCGCGAGGCGATCTGGGCGATGCTCATCGATCCGAAATCCTTTGCGAAACTGTCCGCCTGAGGAGTTGCCATGCCGCGCCTGCTCGCCCTGCTGCTCTGCCTGCTCCCGCCCGGCCTCGCCGCGGCCGACGACGCGCTCGGCAAGGACCTTGGCGCCACCATCGCGCTGCACGGGCAGCCGTGCGGACGGGTGGTGAGCGCCACGCGCAATGGCGACAGCGACTACCTCGCCACCTGCGAGAACGGCGCCCGCTACCACGTGTTCGTCGATCCGAATGGCCGCGTGGTCGTACAGAAGCTCTAGGGCGCATCGGCTGCCGCCGCGCGCGTGAAGCTCGCCACCTTCAACATCAACGGCATCACCAGCCGTCTGCCGGCGCTGCTCGCGTGGCTGCAGCGCGAGTCCCCGGACATCGCCTGCCTGCAGGAGCTCAAGATCCCGCAGGAGCGCTTTCCGCTGCTCGACATCCAGAGTCTCGGTTATCACGCCGTCTGGCATGGACAGAAGAGCTGGAATGGCGTCGCCATCCTCGCCCGCGGGACGCAACCGCAAGAGGTGCGGCGTGCGCTGCCGGGCGATCCGGAAGACCTGCACAGCCGCTACATCGAGGCAGAGGTCGGCGACCTCACCGTGGGCTGCCTGTATCTGCCTAACGGCAACCCGGCGCCGGGGCCGAAGTACGACTACAAGCTGCGCTGGGTGGCCCGGCTGCTCGAGCACGCCCGCGCGCTCATGGAGCGGGGCGGCAAGGTCGTACTGGCGGGTGACTACAACATCATCCCCACCGACCTCGACGTGTACGCACCGGAGCGCTGGCGCGAGGACGCCCTCTTCAGGCCGGAGGTGCGCGAGGCCTACCAGCAGCTGCTGGCACAGGGCTGGTGCGATGCGCTGCGCCAGCGCCACCCCGGCGAGAAAATCTTCACGTTCTGGGATTACTGGCGCACCGCGTTCGAGCGCAACGCGGGCCTGCGCATCGACCACCTGCTGCTCAGTCCCGCTGCGGCCGCGACCTTGCAGGACGCAGAGGTCGATCGGGTGACGCGCGGCGGCGCCAAGCCGAGCGATCACGCCCCGGTGTGGATCCGCCTGGCCAGCGCCTCCTGAGCGGCGCTCTCCTACAGGCAAAGCGCGCGTGCACCCGCGGCGCAGACGGCCCCGAATCGCTGCAATACCCGGGCGAGCCTCTCGCAAGACCGACGAGGTGCCTCATGACCGGCGTTTATGACGTGGCGGTGCTGCTGGGAAGCCTGCGGCGCGAGTCCTACAGCCGCAAGCTGGCTCTGGACGTCATGGCCCGCGCGCGTGGCGAGCTCGACTGCAGGTTGGTCGAAGTCGGCGACCTGCCCCTCTACAACGAGGATCTGGATGATGCGCCGCCGCCGGCCTGGACGCGCTTCCGCGCCGAGGTGGCCCGGGCGGACGGGGTGCTGTTCGTCACGCCGGAATACAACCGCTCCGTGCCCGGTCTGCTGAAGAACGCCATCGACGTCGGCTCGCGCCCGTACGGCCAGAGCGTGTTTGACGGCAAGCCGGCGGCGGTGATCAGCCAGACGCCCCACAAGCTCGGTGCCTTCGGGGCCAACCATGCGCTGCGCCAGAGTTTCGTCTTCCTCAACATGCCGGTGCTGCAGCAGCCCGAGATATACCTCGGCGGCTCGGCGCAGCTCTTCGATGCCACCGGCCGCATTGCCGCCGGTGAGGTAGCCAACCTCCTCGACCGCTTCGTGCACGCCTTCGCGGAGTGGATCGCCCGCATCAGCCCGCCCCGTGCACAGCTGCCGCAGGCGCTCGGCGCACCGCCACCGGCGCGCGACGGCGAGCGCGGCCGCGTGCCTTTCTAGGCGAGTGCGTACAGGTACTCGACGAACGAAGCTATCGCTCCGTCCAGCCCCTGCACTTTGGTGTTCGCTGACTCGATGAGGTAGTACTCATCGGGTGCGTGTGCGCCGGTGCCGTTGCCGAGGCCGAAGTGACCCGCCGCGAGCTGCAGCGGGGCATCCGTGAACACGTAGCCCGGCCAGGAGCCGGCCGAACGCGGCCACAGCTGAGGATCCAGCCCGAGCTTGCGGTAGGTGCTCAGCTGGGTGCGGATCAGCCGGCTGGCCGGGTCCGTTTGCGTGGGGTTGTAGCCGCCGCTCATGTTGACCTCGAGGTCACCGAAGCCGTGCTGCGCCAGGTGGGCGCGCAGCTTCGCGAGCGTGTCCTCGACGGTCATGTCCGGCACCAGACGGATGTCGATCTTGGCGACGGCGCGGTGCGGCAGGACCGTCTTGCCGCCCGGTCCGGTGTAGCCAGCCACCAGCCCCTCGATGTTGATGGTCGGTTGCGACTCGAGCAGACGCAGTGACTCCAGCCAGTCCACGTCGTGCACCCAGTGCTTCACGCCCAGGGTCTGCTGCACCGTGCTCTCCAGCGTCTGCGTCGCGTGCTGGCGGATCATGGCTTCCTGCGCCGGCGTCAGTGGACGGGCCTTCTCGAAGAACCCCTCCACCGCCGGAGTGTGCCCGTCGCCCGCCACGAGCGTGTGCAGCGCCTGCACCAGGTGCCAGGTGGGAGAGTCGACCTGGGCTTCGAGGCTCGAGTGGATATCGTGCATGGGACCGCGACCCCAGCGCTCTCCGCTGGCGACGAGCTCGAGCTCGATGACGCCCTTGGCTCCCAGGGAGACCTGAACACCGCCGTCGCGGTCCTGGCCGGCCTCGGGCATGAACACTCCGACGCACTTGCTCAGCGCCGCTTGCACCCGGGGCGTCGCGATGATCTCGTGGAAGTGCGGCGAGCCAATCTCCTCTTCACCCTCGCACACCAGCACCAGATTGACGGGCAGCGCGCGCCCGGTGCTGCGAAACGCCAGCAGCGCGCTCAGGAAAGCGTTCTCGGGGCCCTTCTGATTCACCGCGCCGCGCCCCATGCACACCGTGCCCAGACCGGGCCGCTCCACCAGCCGACCCTCCAGCGGCGGCGAACTCCATTCCTCGGGCACGAACTGCTTGACGTCGTACATGAAGTACACACCCACGGTGCTGCGCGCCCCCGCGTCGATGCGGCCGAACACTCCGGGCTTACCCGAGGTCGGAATGATCTCGACGTCCGTGAAACCGGCGTCGCGTGCCAGCTGCGCCATGTGCTCCGCACCCTGCGGGTAGTTGCGGTTCTCGGCCGCGATCGAGGGCAGCGCGATCCACTCCTGCAGTCGCCGTACGTTGGCCTGATGCATGCCCGGGATGGCCGCGAGCACCGCGGCACGGTCGCCGGCGCCGGCGCGCGCGAGGCGGGGCGCGTGCGCGAGCACGAGACCCGCGCCGGCGAGTTGCAGGAACGCGCGGCGGCCAGCCTGGGTGGCAGCGTCGGTCTTGCTCATGTGACCCTCACTGTGTGCTGATGGCGGCGCGTCCGCCCCGCAGGATGAACTTCTGGATCTTACCGGTGGCCGTCTTGGGAAGCTCGGCCACCAGGTGCACCGCGCTCGGTACCTTGAAATGCGCGAGGCGCGCGCGGCAGTGCGCCCGCAGCTCCTCGGCCGCGCAGGAGGCCCCGGGACGCAGCACGACGTGCGCGACCGGTGTCTCGCCCCACTTCTCGTGCGGCATGCCCACCACGGCCGCCTCCTGCACCGACGGATGGCTCAGCAACACACCCTCGAGCTCGATGGAGGAGATGTTCTCGCCGCCGCTGATGATGACATCCTTGAACCGGTCGCGAATTTCCACGTACCCGTCGGCGTGCACCACCGCCGCATCGCCGGTGTGGAACCAACCGTGGTGCAGCGCCGCGGCCGTCGCCTGGGGGTCGCGGTAGTAACCGAGCATCACCACGTTGCCGCGCACCACGATCTCGCCCAGGGTCTGACCGTCCGCGGGCACCTCGTGCATGTCGGCGTCCACCACGCGCAGCTCCCCGGAGGTGATGAGCTCGACCCCCTGCCGCGCCTTCACGGTCGCCCTCTCCCTGGGGCCCAGCGGCGCGTGCTCCGGTCGCCGCTCGCATACCAGGATGAACGGCGCGGTCTCGGTGAGTCCGTAAATGTGGGTGACCTCCCACCCAAGCTCGCCCTCGATGCGGGCGATCGTCGCCGCAGCGGGGGGCGCCCCGGCGGTGAGCACTCGCATGCCACGGGGCACCTGGCCGCGCTCGCTCGCGGGGCCGTTGGCGATGCCGATCAAAACGGTCGGAGCGGCGCACAGCATCGTCGCCCGCTCCCGGATCACCTGCGCGTACACGCCCGCGGCGTCGACCTTGCTCAGGCACAGGTGAGTGCCGCCTGCCGCCGTCACGGTCCAGACGAACCCCCAGCCGTTGGCATGAAACATCGGCAGCGTCCACAGGTAGCGCTCGCCGACCTGTAGCGGGAAGTGGGCGAGCGTGCCGACACAATTCACCCAGGCGTTGCGATGCGTGATCATGACGCCCTTGGGACGCGAGGTGGTGCCGCTCGTGTAGTTGATGCTCAGCACCTCGTCCTCGCCGGGCTCCGCGGGCTCAAAGGCAGTCGGGGCCGCCGCGAGCAACCCCTCGTAGTCCGCCCACCCCGGAGCGCCGCCCTCGAGCGCCACGAAGTGCCGCACGCTCGGCAGCTGCGGCCGCAACGGATCGAGCAGTGTGAGGTAGTCGGCGTGGGCGGCCACCACCGTCGGGGCGGCGTGCTGGATCAGGTAACGGAACTCCTCGCTCCCCAGGCGGTAGTTGACCGGGACGATGATCGCCCCGAGCTGCGGGACGGCGTAGAACTGCTCGAGGAGTGCGTGGGTGTTCGGAGCGATGACCAGCACCCGATCGCCGGCCCCTACGCCCCAGCGCTGCAGTACCGCGGACCAGCGGTCGCAGCGGTCGAAGAACTGCCGATAGGTGAGGCGCAGCGATCCGTCGACGAGTGCTTCCCGCTCCGGGTAGAGGCGGCGCGCCCGCCGCGCGAACTCGAGCGGAGTGAGCGCCGTCCTCATGCACGAACCCGTGCGGATGGGGATGCGCGCAGCGCAGTGCTCGCAGCGGAACCCCCCCGCGCGCCGCAACGGGCCTTCGCGGGCACCGCACGCGCCCTGGCGGTCGCGGCATGCCGGCATCCATGGTGCGCCATGGGCCTCACTCCCGGGACGATTCTTGTTCTCCGGCCAGCTTACCTCGGAGCTGCAGCGCCGGCACGCCGGCTCCTTCAGAACGCGGGGGTCGCCGGCTCACGCCGGCGACCCCGCCTCCCCCACTGACTCCGTCCTTAGAGTGAGCGCAGGAAGTTGAGAAGGTCCTGCTGGTCCTGGGGGCTGAGCTCCCCGAAGTTCCACACCACCCGACTGGCCTCGCTTCCGGGACTGGCGTGCGCGGCGATCGCCTGCAGCAGATCGCTGGTGCGCCCGTCGTGCAGGAAGAACACCCGCTGGCCGAGACCCCACAGCGGCGCGGTACGGAACTCGTCCGGTCCGGCGCCGCCCTGGGTGATGCCATCCGCGAGGCCCACCCCCATGCGGTGCACCAGCAGGTCCGAGTACAGGCGCACCGGCTGATTGGTGAAGGCGGGGTCACCGACGGAGCCGGTGGTCATCATCGGCCGATGGCACAGCGCGCAGCCGACGCTGGCGAACACCGCCGCGCCGTGCGTGCTCGAACGCGACGGTGCCGCTGGCTGTGGCGGGGCGAGCAGGCGCATGAACATCGCAAAGGCCTCCGTGTCTGAGAGCACCGCCACCGCCGAGAGCGGCTGCGCCGGGTCGGGCATGTTGATCCCGTCGTTGGGCACGTTCACGCCGGTCTGGCAACCCGGACCGTCATCGCGCTCCTGGGGAAAGACCTGGTTCGAGACGCCCATCTCGACGTTGTAGGCCTCGCCGGCAAACACCAGCAGCGACTTGTTCTGCGCCTTCCAGCCGAAGCGCGTGATCGTGCCATCGTTGGCGCTGCGATTGACCGTGCCGCCGACGTTGGCGTTGGGATGTCCGAAGACCCCGAGCGACTGCTTCGTCGCCGCATCGGCGATCACGTTGGCGAGGATTACCGAGTCCGGGATCGCCTCGATCAGGCCCTCACCGAAGGTCGGCGTCGGGATACGGAACACGAGGTTGCGATTGCCGCCGCGACCGCTCAGCGGATCCCCCGCGGGCAGGAAGTTCGGCTGCGTCAGGTTGCAGCTGGCGACGTCGCTGCGACCGCTGATCACGAACAGGTCGTGCACGCCGCCGTCGGGTGCACCGTTGGAGCTCACGAACCGCACCTCGCGCACCGGCCCGTTGGGCGCGATGAACCACGGCATCTGGTTCGTCGCGCCCGCAGCGTTCACCACGGAGTACAGCGGGTTGGCCGCCGGGCTCGAGCCGCCGACGAACGGCTGGCTGTGGCACGAGGAGCACTGATTGGAGTTGAACCGCGGTCCGAGTCCGTTGGACACACTCTCGATCTCCTGGAAGCGTTGCAGCCCGTCCTGAAAGAACAGCAGCTGTTCCGCGCTCAGCCCCGGCAAGGGCGGCGGCGGGCCGCCGTCGGTTGCCGCCTTGCGCACCCCCGGGTCCGTAACCTGTGCCAGTGCCGCGCTCACCCCCATGACCACCGCACCGAGCGCGAGCCGCGCCAGCGCGCGTATCAACATCGCGTTGCGTCTTCGCATGACTCCCCCTCCCTGGTGGCCAGCCGCGCAAGCAACACGGCTGGTGGAGCGCGGTGTACGCGCCGCCGGCGGCGCTGTCGAAGTGTCGCGCGTTAAAGACGCGGGCCGATTCGCGTGAAAATGCCTTAAAACACTGGAAATTCAGAGTCAGGACCGCAACCGTCCCAACAAGTCTGAGTCAGAAGTTCTTTTAACCGGTTGCGTCGCGGCGTCGTGAATGGCACGGTTTCGCTGCAGGGAAAGCATCGGGCCGTGGGGGTACGAATGGAACCGGGGTTACTGCTCGCCCCAGTCACACTGAGCGGCGAGGAGGAGGCGCAGCTGCGCCGCTGGGCACGCGGCCGAACCCAGCGTCCGCTCGCGCTGCGCGCCCGTATCATCCTGCGCTGTCGGCTCGGTCACACCAACCGTGCCGTCGCCGGCACGCTCGGGCTGAGCGCGCAGACCGTCGGCAAGTGGCGGGCGCGCTTTCTGGCGCGGCGCCTGGCGGGGTTGATCGATGCGCCGCGCAGCGGCGCGCCGCGCTCCATCAGCGATGAGCTGGTTGAGACGGTGCTCGCCAAGACGCTGCACGAGCAACCGCCCGACCGGCGCCGCTGGAGCAGCCGCCGTCTGGCGAGCGAGCTCGGCATCTCGCAGCGCGCGGTGCTACGGATCTGGCACGCCTTCGACGTGCGCGGCTAGCGGCGTGCGTCCTTGAGATAGCGGTCGAACCACTCGAGCGTGCGGCGGATGGAGTCGATGCGGTTCTCGCGCTTGGCGAAGCCGTGCCCCTCGTCGGGGTAATAGTGCGCGTCCACCGTCTTACCATCCGCCTTGAGCAGCTCGACGACCTGCTCCGCCTCCTCCTTCGGGACCCGCGGGTCATTGTCGCCCTGCAGCACCAGCAGCGGCGCACGAACCTGGTGAATGAAGGTGATGGGCGAGGTGCGCTCGTACACTGCCAGGTCCTTGACCGGATCGCCGAGCAGACTCTGCTCGTACTGCTGCAGCAACGGATCGGAATGCACCAGCATGGTCTTCCAGTTGATGATGCCGAACAGCTCGACTCCGGCCGCCCAGACGTCGGGCGTCTTGGCGAGCGCCATGAGGGTCATGTACCCGCCGTAGGAGCCGCCGGTGATGCCGACCTTATGCGCATCGACGTAGCCGGTCGCCTCAAGGAAGCGCTTGGCATAGACCTCGTCCTGCAGGTCCCCGCCGCCGAGGTCCTGGTGGTTGGCCTTCTGGAAGTCGATGCCGTAACCCGTCGAGCCGCGCACGTTCGGCGCGATGCAGATGTAGCCGTTCGAGACGAAGGCGGCGATGTCGGGCGAGAAGTACTCGACCCACTGCCCGGTGGGACCACCGTGCGGCAGCACGAGCGCCGGATGCGAGCCGTCGCGGGTCAGGTTCGGCGGCATCCACAGCAGTGCGCTGATGGTCTGCCCATCGAAGCTCTTGTAGTGCACGAGCTGGGCCGCCGGCAACGAGGCACTGCCGAGGCTCGCCACGGCCGAGCGCGTCAGCGGCGTGGAGTGCCCGCCCTTGAGGTCGTACAGGTACAGGTCCCGGGGCTGCACGGAACTCTCGTGCGCGATCAGCAGCCGCGTGCCGTCGGGCGAGAACGAGTATGGCGCGCCCGGCAGGCTGTTCAGGCCGCTGCCGAGGTCGAGCCGCCGCGCGTTGAGGCTGGCGCTGTCGACCCAGTACACGTCCACCCGCCCGTCGGCATTGAGCGTGTAAGTAAAGCTCGCGCCATCGGGCGCGAAATCGCCGGCCTCGGCCTCCCAGCGCGTGTCGGTCACCCAGCGACGCGTGCCGCTCGCCACATCGAGCAGCGCCACGTTGTGTGCGCCACCCTTCTCATCCGAGGTGATGAGCAGTCGCTTGCCGTCGGGGGACACCGCGGCCGCGGCGTAGAGCACCTTGCCTTTGTGGGGCGTGAGGTTGCGGGTCTGACCGCTCGCCACGTCGACCGCATAGACATCCGAATCCGTGAAGCTGATCTCCGCGCGCGTGCCATACACGGTGCGGCCGTCCGGACTGAAACCGGTGCCGGACCAGAGGTGGTCCGCCGCCTTCTCATGCGTGAGCGTACGCACCTGTCGCGTGCCGAGGTCCAGCAGCGCGAGGTCGTAGGAGGTCGCACTCTTGGGCTTGATGTTGATCAGTAGTGTCCTGCCGTCGGGCGACCAGAGCGGCGACTCCTCGCGTACCTCGGGGGTGCGCGTCAGATTCACCGCCTCGCCGCCTTCGGCGGGCACGATGAAGACATCCCAGAGCTCGTTGCCGCCCTCATCCTGCTGGTAGGCGATCCACTTGCCATCCGGCGACCAGCGCGCATCGGTCTGCCGCTCGTTGGAGGGTGCGAGCTGCAGCGGCCAACCCCCCGCCGCGGCGACCTTCCACAGGTTGGCGCGCCCGGTGAGGTTGGTCGTGAAGGCGACCTCCCTGCCATCGGGCGACCAGCTGCCCCCGCTCACTGAGCGGCTGTAGAAGAGATCCTCGAGGGGCGGCCGGCGCGCGGCCGGCTGTGCCTCCGAGCGGACCGAGCGCGGATCGGTCAGGCTGCGCTGCTGGGGACCTGACTCCTGCGCCGCGACGAGCACCGGCAGTGCGAGCAGCAGGACAGTCAGGAATGGACGCTCAGGCATAAGACCTCCACCGAACGGCGCGCCACTATATCGGAAGGCGGCAGGACCCGAGCCACAGCGTGAGCCAGACCTGTGTTCCAATGGCGGTGGGTTGCTGCGGGGCGGGACGTCATGGGCGCGCTACGGGTCGGGTTCATCGGACTGGGCAACGTGGGGAGCCAGCTTGCGGGCAATCTCGCCCGGCACGGCACCGATCTCACCGTGCTCGACCTGGACCCGCAGCGGGTCGCCTCGCTGCTTGCGCAGGGGGCGCGCGCGGCGGATACCCCGCGCGGGCTCGCCGCGGCGAGCGACGTCGTGATCACTTGCCTGCCCTCCCCGGCCGCCTCCGCTCAGGTGCTGGAGTCGAGCGACGGGGTGCTCGCCGGACTGCGCGCGGGGGCGATCTGGCTCGAGATGAGCACCACGGACGCGGCCGAGGTGCGCCGCCTCGGCGCGCAGGTGACGGCGCGGGGCGGCCTCGCACTTGACTGTCCGGTCTCGGGCGGCTGCCACCGCGCCGCCACCGGCAACATCTCCATCTTCGCCGGAGGTGAGCGCGCCGCCTTCGAGCGCGTGCTGCCGCTCCTCACGGTGCTCGGCCAGCGCATCCTGCACACGGGAGCGCTCGGCAGCGCCTCTGCCCTCAAGGTGCTGACCAACTATCTGTGTACCGTGCACCTGGTCGCACTTGCCGAAGCGCTTACCGTGGCCAAGGCCGCCGGGCTCGACCTCAACACCGCCTACGAGGCGATCCGCATCTCCTCCGGCAACTCCTTCGTGCACGAGACCGAGTCGCAGGTGATCCTCAACGGCAGCCGCGACATCAACTTCACCATGGACCTGGTGCTCAAGGACGTCGGACTGTTCGACGCCATGGCCCGTACGCACCACGTGCCGCTCGAACTGTCGCCGCTGGTGCTCGAGATCTTCCGCGACGGGGCCCGCCGCTACGGCCCGCGCGAGCACTCGCCCAATATCATTCGCCGCCTGGAGGAGGCGTGTGGGCTGCGCGTGCTCGGCCGCGGCTTCCCGGCGCAGATCCGCGACGAGGAGCCCAAGGTGCCCGGTTACGAAGTGCGGCCGCGACCCCCTGAGGCGGCCTCGTGAGCGGCGGCCTGCTCGAGTCGCGCTCGATCGACTACGTGCCACTCGCCGAGCGGCACGGCAAGGTCTGGCACCTGTGGCCGGTGTGGTTCTCCGGAGATGCGCACCTCGCCACGCTCGCCGTGGGCGTGCTCGGGATCACCCTGGGGGGGAACCTGCTCTGGACCACCGTCGCGGTGCTCGCCGGCAACCTGCTCGGCACTTTTTTCATGGCGTTTCACTCGACCCAGGGTCCGCAGCTCGGGTTGCCGCAGATGATCCAGTCGCGGCCGCAGTTCGGCTACGTGGGGGCGCTGCTGGTCTGGGTGGTCGCGCTCATCGCTTACATCGGCTACAACGCCTTCAACCAAGTGCTGGTGGCGCAGACCGTGCACCAGCTGCTGCCGGCGGTGGCGCCGACCTCGGCCGTGACGATGGTGGGCTTTGCGCTGCTCGGCGCCGGCATCGCCGCGCTCGGCTACGACGTCATCCACCGCGCCCAGCGCGGCTTCGCCTACCTGATGCTGGTCATCCTCGCCGTCTTCACCCTCGGCGCGGTCGCCACTCTGCACCTGCCGCCCGACGCCTGGCGCTGGGGCGCTTTCCGTCTGACGCCCTTCCTCGCCCAGCTCTTCGCCGCAGCGTCCTATCAGCTGAGCTGGTCGATTTACGTCTCGGATTACTCCCGTTACCTGCCGCGCGACGTGAGCGTCCGGGCCTCTTTCTGGTGGACGTACCTGGGCGCCTTCATCGGCGGAGCGTGGATGATGCTGGTCGGCACGCTCGCCGCCGCGACCGCCCCGCGCCTGGACGTGGCGGCCGCAATGGAGCACGCGGCCGATGCGATCTACCCCGGACTCGGCCGGGTGGTGCTGCTCGGCGGCCTGCTGGGGCTGGTGGCCGTGACGGCGCTCAACTTCTATGGCGCCTCGCTCACGCTGTTGAGCGTCGCGGACACGGTGCATCCGCTCAAGAGCAGCGCCGCCAAGCGCCTGGGAAGCCTGCTGCCGCCGCTGATCCTCAGCACCGGCATCGCTCTCGCCGCCTCCAGCGCCTTCGGCAGCCGCTTCGAGGACCTGCTGGCGGTGCTGCTCTATCTCTTCACTCCCTGGACCGCCATCAACCTGGTGGACTTCTACTTCGTGCGGCGCGGTCACTACTCCATCCGTGAGATCTTCAACCCCCGCGGGCTGTACGGCCGCTGGAGCTGGCGGGGCCTGCTCGCCTATGGGGTCGGCTTCGTGGTGATGATCCCCTTCTTCAGCGCGCCGATGTATCAGGGGCCCATCGCGCGTGCGCTCGGCGGCGCGGACATCGCCATGCTGATCGGTCTGCCGGTCGCCGCGCTCACCTACCTGTGGGCGTGCCGTTCGCTCGATCTTCCCGCGGAGCGGGTGCGCGCGGCAGCTGCCGACGCCGGCCTCGACCCCTAGGCCTCGGGCGGCGCGCGGCGCCGCTGCGCCCCCACGGGCAAGGTGTCGATGCCGCGCATCGCGGCATCCGCGAACGCGCCCGGATCAGCCAGGTACTGCCGCGCCATCTCCAGCGCGTCCTGGCCCCAGAAGAGTTCCTGCCCCACGACCAACGTCGGCACCCCGAACACCCCGCGCTCGATCGCCCAGCGGGTGTTCTCGTGCAGGCGCTGCTTGATCAGCGGATCGGCCAGGGCGTGCTGCGGATCAGTGACGCCGAGCTCGGCCGCCAGCCGCTCGATCACCGGCGCCGCACTGACGTCCAGCCCGTCAGCAAAAGCCGCGCTCAGCACGCGCTGCGCGGCGGCGAGCGTGCTGCCCGCGGCGAGAATGAGACGCAGCGCCGGCAGCGGGTTGAAGGGGTGCGCGGGCGGCAGGCGCAGCGGCAGGCCGAGCTCGCGCGCGCGCCAGAGAACGAAGCGGTAGGTAAAACGGCGTTTGCTGGGGATCTCGGCGGGGCCGAGCTGCCCGTAGTGCTGCAGCAGCGCGGCGAGCAGCACCGGCACCACGCGCGGCCGTGCGGGCAGGCGCGCCAGTTGCGGCAACCCGAGATAGGCGAAGGGTGAGACGACATCGAACACCCAC
>JAFAPI010000119.1 GCA_019247195.1 Gammaproteobacteria bacterium | reverse complement strand
TCGAAGAGTGAGGGGTGCGCGGCGGCGAAGCCCTCGAAGTCGAGCTCGGGCGTCTCCTGCAGCGCCGCGGCCACGAGCGACAGCAGCGCGATCGTGATGGTCAGATTGAACTTCTCGGGCTTGCCCGCGCGGGCGGTGATGCGCTCGAGCGCGCGCGCGTAGAGCGGCACGACGCGCGCGAACTCGCGCCGCTTCAGGAGCGCGAACGCCATGTGCACGTGCTCGCGGTGCGAGAACTGCGCCGGCGAGACCTCGCCGGCCAGAAAACGCCGCAGGGCGGGCGGATCCACCTCAGCCATCGTCCGTCTCCTTCAGCTGGTGGGCATCGCGCGCCGTGAGCTCCAGTCCATACACCGCGCGCAGCGCGCGCACCTTGCGCAGCGTCGCAGCCGAGAAGGGCGCCTTGCCCTCGAAGGCGTGCAGCACGATGCCCTCCAGGAGGTCCCCGAGCGAGAGGTCGAGCTCGGTGGCGAGGGCCTTGAGGACCTTCAGCAGGCGCGCCTCGAGGCGCACCCCGGTCTGCACGCGGGTCACGGTGATCATGGCGTCCATGGTACCAAGATACCGTGGTAACACAAGGCCACCGAGCGCAGCCCTGGGCGTGGGCGCCCGCCGGCCGGCGCTGTGTTAAATAAGGAGAGCCGCCGCGTTCCGCGCTACCCTTGCGCCCCCATGGAGAGCGCCCCGGACCTCACCCGCTACCGCCCCTACTGGGCGCACCGCTTCGGCACCGCGCCCTTCCTGCCCATGTCGCGCGCGGAGATGGACACGCTCGGCTGGGACAGCTGCGACGTCATCATCATCAGCGGCGATGCCTACGTCGATCATCCGAGCTTCGGCATGGCGCTCATCGGCCGCACGCTCGAGGCGCACGGCTTCCGCGTCGGCATCATCGCGCAGCCCGACTGGCACAGCGCCGCCGCCTTCGGCGCCCTCGGCCGGCCGAACCTCTTCTTCGGCGTCACCGCCGGCAACATGGACTCGATGGTGAACCGTTACACCGCCGAGCGCCGCGTGCGCCACGACGACGCCTACACCCCGGGCGGGGCGGGCGGCCAGCGCCCCGACCGCTCGGTGATCGTGTACGCGCAGCGCGCCCGCGAGGCCTTCCGCGACGTGCCGCTGGTGATCGGCGGCATCGAGGCCTCGCTGCGGCGCATCGCCCACTACGACTACTGGTCGGAGAAGGTGCGCCGTTCGGTGCTGCTCGATGCCAAGGCGGATCTGCTCGTGTTCGGCAATGCCGAGCGGCAGATCGTGGAGATCGCGCACCGTCTCGCGGCCGGCGAGCCGATCAGCGCCCTGACGGACGTGCTGGGCACCGCCTTCACCCGCCGCGCGCTGCCCGCGGGCTGCATCGAGATCGACTCGACGCACCTCGAGGCCCCCGGCCCCGCGGCCGCACCGGCGGATCCGTATGCGGCCGAGCCCGCCGCGCCGCCACCGGCGCCGGGCGGCGAGAGGGTGGTGCGCTTCATGCGCCGGGTCAAGAACGCCGACCGCGAGCGCAGCGTCATCCGCCTGCCGGCGTTCGAGGCGGTGGCCGCCGACCCGGTGCTGTACGCGCACGCCTCGCGCATCCTGCACCTCGAGTCGAACCCCGGCAATGCGCGCGCGCTGGTGCAGCGTCACCAGGACCTGGACGTGTGGCTCAATCCGCCGCCGATCCCGCTCACGACCGCGGAGATGGACTGGGTGTACGAGCGGCCGTACGCGCGCCGCCCGCATCCGGCGTACGGGGCGGCCCCCATCCCCGCCTACAAGATGATCCGCTTCTCGGTCTCGATCCAGCGCGGCTGCTTCGGCGGCTGCACCTTCTGCTCGATCACCGAGCACGAGGGGCGCATCATCCAGAGCCGCTCCGAGGCCTCGGTGCTGCGCGAGATCGAGACGGTGCGCGACTCGGTGCCCGGCTTCACCGGCGTCATCTCCGACCTCGGCGGTCCGACCGCCAACATGTACCGGCTCGCCTGCAAGAGCCGCGCGATCGAGAGCGCCTGCCGGCGTCCTTCCTGCGTGTACCCCGGCATCTGTCCGAACCTCGACACCGACCACGCGCCGCTCGTGCAGCTCTACCGCAAGGCGCGCGCCCTGCCGGGCATCCGCAAGGTGCTGATCGCCTCGGGCGTGCGCTACGACCTCGCGGTGGCCTCGCCCGAGTACGTCAAGGAGCTCGTGCAGCACCACACCGGCGGCTACCTGAAGATCGCGCCCGAGGCGCTCGCCGAGGGGCCGCTGTCGAAGATGATGAAGCCCGGCGTCGGCGCCTACGAGCGCTTCGCGGCGCTCTTCGAGCGCTACTCGCGCGAGGCCGGCAAGGAGCAGTACCTCATCCCGTACTTCATCGCCGCGCACCCAGGCACCCGCGACGTCGACATGCTCGAGCTCGCCCTGTGGCTCAAGCGCCATGGCTTCCGCGCCGACCAGGTGCAGGCCTTCCTGCCCGGCCCGATGGCGACGGCCACCGCGATGTACCACTCGGGCAAGAACCCGCTGCGGCGCGTGACGCGCGACAGCGAGGAGGTGATCGTGCCCAAGGGCCTCAAGGTGCGCCGCCTGCACAAGGCATTCCTGCGCTACCACGACCCGCAGAACTGGCCGCTGCTGCGCGAGGCGCTGCGGCGCATGGGCCGCGCGGACCTGATCGGCAGCGCGCGCCACCAGCTCGTGCCCGCCTACCAGCCCCCGCCCGGCGCTGCGCGCCCGCCGGCCGGGCCGCGCCGGCTGCGCACCCAGCATACCGGGCTGCCGCGCACGCCCCGCCCGCGCCGCCGCCCGGTGCGCTGAGCGCGATTGCGGGCCGCGCGGCGCCGAGAGTAGGGTGTTGGTCATGAGGGCGATGCGAAGCTGCGCGTGGACGCTGCTCGCGCTCCTGGGCGCGGCGGCGGGCAGCGCGGCGGTCGAGACCGCGCCGCGCCCGGGGGGCGAGGCGCTGGTGCTGCCGATCCACGGCGCGATCGGACCGGCGACCGCGCGCTACGTGGTGAAGGGCCTCGAGCGCGCGAGGGCCGAGTCCGCGCGCCTCGTGATCCTCGAGCTCGACACGCCCGGCGGACTCTCCGAGTCCATGCGCGACATCATCAGCGCGATCCTCGCGAGCGACGTGCCGGTGGTGGGGTACGTGGCGCCGCCGGGGGCGCGCGCGGCGAGCGCCGGCACCTACATCCTCTATGCCTGCCACGTCGCGGCCATGGCGCCCGCGACCAACCTCGGCGCGGCCACGCCGGTGTCGATCGGCGGCGAGCCCCCGCCCGCGCCCCAGCCCGAGGGTCCCGCGCACGACAAGGAGCCGAAGGGCGATGCCAAGGCGCCCCCCGAGCCGCCGCTGCCGGGCACGGCGCTCGAGCGCAAGGCGGTCAACGATGCGGTCGCCTACATCCGCGGACTGGCGGAGCTGCGGGGCCGCAACGCCGAGTGGGCCGAGCAGGCGGTGCGCGGCGCGGCGAGCCTGTCGGCGACGCCCGCGCGGGAGCAGAAGGTCGTCGACCTGATCGCCCGCGACCTGCCGGATCTCCTCGCCCAGCTCGACGGCCGCGAGGTGAAGGTGGCGCACCGCACGCTCCGCCTCGCGACGCAGGGACTGACCGTGGTGCGTGCCGAGCCGGACTGGCGCACGCGCCTGCTCGCGGTCATCACCAACCCGAGCGTCGCCTACGGGCTGATGCTGATCGGCATCTGGGGGCTGCTGCTCGAGGGCTACAACCCCGGCGCGGTGCTGCCGGGGGTCGCGGGCGCGGTGTCGCTGCTCATCGCGCTCTTCGCCTTCCAGATCCTGTCGGTGAACTACGCCGGCCTGGCGCTGGTGCTGCTCGGGGTCGGCCTCATCACCGCGGAGTTCTTCTTCCCCACCTACGGCTCGCTCGGGGTCGGCGGTCTCATCGCCTTCGTCGTCGGCTCGCTCATCCTCTTCGACTCGGACGTGCCGGGCCTGCGCGTCGGGCGGCCGCTCATCGCCGCCTTCGCCACCGTCGGCGCGCTGGTGGCGATCGGCATCGTCTACCTCGCCGGGCGCGCGCTGCGCCGCCCGGTCAGCACCGGCGCGCAGGCGATGGTGGGCGCGAGCGCCGAGGTGCTCGCCGACTTCAGCGGCACGGGCCGGGTGCGCTACGGCGGGGAGCTGTGGCAGGCGCGCAGCAGCGTGCCGCTGCGCGCCGGCGAGGCGGCGCGCATCGTGCGGGTGGAAGGTCTAACATTGTGGGTCGAGCCGCAGTGAGCCGCTGAGCAGGAGCCATACATGCCGTTCGGGATTGCCGTCGTCGTCCTGGTGCTGGTGCTGCTGTTCAGCGCGCTGCGGGTGCTCAACGAGTACGAGCGCGGGGTCATGTTCACCCTCGGGCGCTTCAGCGGCATCAAGGGCCCGGGCGTCATCTTCGTCTTCCCGATCGTGCAGCAGATGCGCAAGGTCGACCTGCGGGTCATCGTGCTGAACGTGCCCAAGCAGGACGTCATCACCCGCGACAACGTGTCGGTGAAGGTGAACGCGGTGGTCTACTTCCGCATCGTCGACGCCGGCAAGGCGATCATCCAGGTGGCGAACGCGTTCGAGGCGACGAGTCAGGTGGCGCAGACCACGCTGCGCTCGGTGGTCGGCCAGCACGAGATGGACGACCTGCTGGCGCAGCGTGACAAGCTCAACGTCGACCTGCAGCGCATCCTCGACCAGAACACCGAGGCCTGGGGCATCAAGGTCTCCACGGTCGAGATCAAGGACGTGGACCTTGACGAGAGCATGATCCGCGCCATGGCGAAGCAGGCCGAGGCGGAGCGCACG
>JAFAPI010000216.1 GCA_019247195.1 Gammaproteobacteria bacterium | reverse complement strand
GGTGTAGCTCATGGTCGTCGACGGCTCCTGGAGGCGGCCCGCACCAGCTTAAGCTCCGGCACCCGACATCGCCGCTGCCGCTGCTGCCTTCCGGCCCTGACGGGATTCACGACTGGTCGTCGCGGAGAAACCGATGCGGGCCACCGTGGTCGGGGGCGGGCGCGGCCGGGACGCGCGCGGCGGCCGGCGCCCGCTGTCTCGGTTCGCTCGGGTCGCGGCCGATGCTAGCACAGAGCACCGCCGGGCCGAGCCGCGGGCGGGAGCTGGCGGAGAGGGTGGGATTCGAACCCACGAACACCCGTTGAGATGTTACTGGAATTCCAGTCCAGCGCCTTCGACCGCTCGGCCACCTCTCCGCCGGATGAGCGGTCGCGCATCATACGGGCAGCGCCGCGCGCCGGCAAAAGAAGCTCAGGCCTGCGGCGTGGGTGCGGTCGGCGCCTTGAAGGACGGTGGGGCGTCCAGGCACGGATCTCGCGCGCTGCGCGCCGGGGGCGCGGGCTCGTTCAGCGTCGGCAGCTTCAGTGAGTTGCTGGTGTCGAAGGCGTCCATTCCGGCGGGAATCTTCAATGGCGGCACGCTGCCGGAGCCGAGGTAGGGCTGCGGCTTGTTGCAGGAGTTCAGGCCGCGCAGGGTCTTGCAGCCGGCGAGCGGGCCGCAGGCGAGGGCCGCGGCGAGAGCGATCCAACACAATCTCATGACGTCAGCGTACCTCGTTTCAGACCGACAGCCCCGCAGCCCGCGCCCCCGCCTGCACCCGCGGCTGGTGCTCGGCGCCGAGCGGCGTGAGGGGCAGGCGGATACCCGCGCCGATCAACCCCATCCGCGCCAGCAACCACTTGACCGGGATCGGATTGGCCTCGATGAACAGCGCCTGGTGCAGCTCCTGCAGCGGGGCATCGGCGCGCTGCGCGGCCTGCGCGTCCCCGGCGCAAGCCGCGGACACCATCTCTGACATGCGCCGCGGCGCAACGTTCGCGGTGACCGAGATGACACCCCGCGCCCCGGCGCCGAGGGCCGCCCGGCTGCTCGCGTCATCGCCGCTGAGCAGCGTGAAGTTCGGGCCGCAGCGAGCGGCGAGCTCACGCAGCCGCGCCAGATCCGGCACCGCCTCCTTGAGGGCGGCGATGCCGGGCTGCTCGGCCAGCCGCGCGACGGTTGCGGGCAGGAGATCGACGGCGGTGCGCGCCGGAACGTTGTAGAGGACGAGCGGCACGCCCGCCGCCGCCTGCGCCGCGGCACTGAAATGCCGGAACAGTCCCTCCTGCGTCGGGCGGTTGTAGGCCGGGGTGACGATGAGCAGGGCATCGACCGGCAGCTCGCACAGCATGCGCACCCGCGCGATCGTCGCGGCGGTACTGCTGGAGCCGGCGCCCGCGATGACGCGCAGCCGGCCATGCACCTGTTGCACCGCGCGCCGCGTGAGCTCGTGCAGCTCCGCGTCGAGGAGTGTCGCCGACTCGCCGGTGGTGCCACCGACGACGACCCCCGCGCTACCCTCGGCCACGTGGAATTCCAGCAGCCGGCCCCACGCGTCGTAGTCCACCGCGCCGTCGGGGTGCATGGGCGTGACGAGAGCCACCAGGCTGCCTGAGAACATGGAGGAATGGCGATCGCGGGGAAGGCGCAGGATGTTACGAGTGGAGCTTGCGCGGAGGCAAGGCCAAGCTGACCCGGCGCGGCGCGGCGGTCGCAACCCGGCGGCGCTCCCGGTACACTCGGGGCGGGACATGGACGGCACAGACAGCGCCCGCCACCGATGAAGCAGCACCTGGCCGTTTCGGCGATCGGCAGCGACCGCATGGGGATGGTGCACGAGCTGACGCGCGTCATCAGCGAATCCGGCGGCAACATCAGCGAAAGCCGCATGGCGGGGCTTGGCACCGAGTTCGCGATGCTGCTGCTGGTATCGGGCAACTGGCACTCCCTCGCCAAACTCGAGACCGAGCTGAAGCGCCTCGCGGAGACCAGCAACCTCAGCATCCACCTCAAGCGCACCGAGCCGCGCACGCCGCGCACGGACATGCTGCCCTACTCGATCGACGTGGTGTGCCTCGACCAGAGCGGTATCGTCTCGGGGCTGTCGGGCTTCTTCGCCACGCGCGGCATTGACATCGCTGAGGTCTCCACGCGCAGCTACCCGGCCGCTCATACCGGCGCGCCGATGTTCGCCGTGCAGATGATCGTCAACGTGCCCAGCCGCATCCACGTCGCGCACCTGCGCGAGGAGTTCATGGAGTTCTGCGACTCGCTGAACCTCGACGCCATCCTGGAACCGGTCAAGTCCTGAAGCGGGATGCCCAAGCTCAGCGTCGGCGCCAGGGTGCCCGAATTTAGTCTGCCCGCCTGCGGGGGCGGAACGTGGAGTCTCAGGGACGTGGCCGGGGCGGGGCTGGTGCTCTATTTCTATCCGCGCGATCTGACCTCCGGCTGCACCCGCCAGGCGCAGGAGTTCCGCGACCACCATCCCGCCTTCCGCAAAGCCGGCGTGCAGATCGTGGGGATATCGCGCGACTCGCTCGCCTCGCACGCGCGCTTCGTGGCCAAGGAGAAGCTGCCCTACCCGTTGCTCGCCGACACCGAGGAGCGGGTTTGCCGACTGTTCGATGTCATCAAAGAGAAAAGCCTGTACGGCAGAACGTACCTGGGAGTGGAGCGCAGCACCTTCCTGCTCGATGGCGCGGGACGCCTGCGACGGGAATGGCGCAACGTGAAGGTGCCCGGCCACGTGGAGGAAGTCCTTGAAGCAGCGCAGCGTATCTGAACCGGGCCCGACGGCCGCCTCGGGCGAGGCCCGCGAGCTGAAGGGGCGGCCACGCAGCGGCCGCCGGCTGTTCGTACTCGACACCAACGTGCTGATGCACGACCCGGCCGCGATCTTTCGTTTCGAAGAGCACGACGTGTACCTGCCGATGGTGGTGCTCGAGGAGCTCGATGCGCACAAGAAAGGGCTGTCGGAGGCCTCGCGCAACGTCCGCCAGGTCAGCCGCTTCCTCGATGACATGATGCGCGACGCCAGCAAGGAGCAGATCGACCGCGGGCTGCAGCTGCCGAGCGGCTACTCCGGCAACCACGGCAAGAAGCCCTCCACCGGACGGCTCTTCTTCCAGACCCGTCAGCTCACGAGCACGCTGCCGCCCGGCCTGCCCGGGCAGGCGGGCGATAACGCGATCCTGGCGCAGACGCTGGCGCTGCAGAACGAGCACGCCGAGGCGCGCGTGATCCTGGTCTCCAAGGACATCAACCTGCGCATCAAGGCCGCGGTTCTGGGTGTGCACGCCGAGGACTACTACAGCGACAAGACGCTCGAGGACGCGGATGTCCTGTACAGCGGCATGACCGCACTGCC
>JAFAPI010000186.1 GCA_019247195.1 Gammaproteobacteria bacterium | reverse complement strand
GCCAGCAGGTACGCCGCTTCGCGGCGGAGCGTATCGCCCCGCGCGCAGCGGAGATCGACCGCAGCAACGAGTTTCCGCGCGACCTGTGGCCGCAGTTGGGCAGCCAGGGGCTGCTCGGCATCACGGTGCCGGAGCGTTTCGGGGGCGCAGGTCTCGGCTATCTCGCACATGTCATCGTCATGGAGGAGATCTCGCGTGCCTCCGGCGCGGTGGGGCTCTCCTACGGCGCCCATTCGAACCTGTGTGTCAACCAGCTGCGGCTCAACGGCAGCGAGGCGCAGCAGCAACGTTATCTGCCCAGGCTGCTCAGCGGCGAGCACGTCGGCGCGCTCGCCATGTCCGAGCCCGGCTCCGGCTCGGACGTGGTCTCGATGCAGCTGCGGGCCGAGCGGCGCGGCGCCGGCTACGTGCTCAACGGCCGCAAGATGTGGATCACCAACGGTCCGGACGCGGACGTGCTGCTGGTGTATGCCAAGACGCAGCCGGAGGCCGGCGCACGCGGCATCAGCACTTTCATCGTCGAGCGTGGCACGCGCGGCTTCAGCAGCGCGCAAAAGCTCGACAAGCTCGGCATGCGCGGCTCGAGCACCAGCGAGCTCGTCTTCGAGGACTGTGTGGTGCCGGCGGAAAACCTGGTCGGCGCGGAGAACGGCGGGGTGCGGGTGCTGATGAGCGGCCTCGACTACGAGCGCGTGGTGCTGGCCGGGGGTCCGCTCGGGCTCATGGCGGCGGCGCTGGACGTGGTGCTGCCCTACGTGCGCGAGCGCCGCCAGTTCGGGCAGCCGATCGGCACCTTCGAGCTCATGCAGGGCAAGCTCGCCGACCTGTACACCGCGCTCAGCGCAGCGCGTGCCTACGTCTATGCCGTGGCCCGCGCCTGCGATGCCGGCAGCGTGCGGCGCCGCGATGCCGCCGCCTGCATCCTCTTCGCGGCCGAGCGTGCCACCCATTGCGCCCTGGAGGCGATCCAGGCGCTCGGCGGCAACGGCTACATCAACGACTACGGCGCCGGGCGGCTGCTGCGCGACGCGAAGCTCTACGAGATCGGTGCCGGCACGCAGGAGATACGCCGCATGCTGATCGGCCGCGAACTGTTCGAGGCCTGAGATGAGCGTCGAGTTCGAACAGATCCGGATCGAGCCGGCCTACCGCAAGGTCGCCGCGGCCATCGGCGAGCGCATCCTCAGCCGCGCACTCAGCGCCGGGGAGCGGCTGCCGCCGGAGACGGAACTCGCCCGTCAGTTCGGCGTCAACCGCTCGACCGTGCGCGAGGCGCTGCGCGAGCTCGAGAGCCGCGGCCTGCTGCGCCGCGCGCCCGGCTCCAAGCGCATGAGCGTCAGCCGGCCCGGACGGGCCAGCATCGCCGCCGGGGTGGGCGATGCGCTGCTGCTGCACGACGTGACGGTGCGCGAGGTGTGGGAAGCCCTCACGGTCATCGAGCCGCCGCTGGCGCGGCTCGCCGCCCGTGCCCATACCAGCGCCGACCTCGCCGCGCTGCGCGCGGGAATGGCGGCCTTCCGCGCGGCCCCCCGCGACCGCGGCGCCGCGGCCCATGCAGCCGCGGAAGTGTTCCGCGCCATCGGCGCTGCGGCGCACAACCCCGTGCTGGCCCTCGCCCAGGAGCCGCTGCTGCGCCTGCTCGAGCCATCCCTGCGCGGCATGATGGCGCAGTTGCCCCAGGCGCGCGCCCGCATCGCCACCGCCCACGAGCGCCTGCACGAGGCGCTCGCGGGCCGCGACGCGGAGGCGGCCGAGGGCTGGATGGCACGGCACGTGCGCGACTTCCGCCGCGGCTTCGAGCTGGCGGGCATCGATCTGGAGCTGCGGGTCAGCGCCGACGAATGACGTGACGCGCGTCGCGCTCTGCGCGCCCTGCCCCGCCCCCGGGGCGGCTTTTTCGCTATGCTGCGCCCAGCATCAGGAGGCACGCCCCATGCTCACGCTGTTGATTGTTGGCTTTCTGGTCATCGCCCTGAGCGGCTACCTGGTCGGCGTCTACAACAGCCTGGTGCGGGTGCGAGCCGCGGTGAAGCTCGCCTGGTCGGACATCGACGTCCTGCTGGTGCAGCGCCACGATGAGCTGCCCAAGCTGGTCGAAGTGTGCAAGCAGTACATGCAGTACGAGTCGGGCACACTCGAGCGTGTCATGCGCGCGCGCGCGGACGTGGAGAGCGCACGCAGCGCGCGCAATCTCCCCGGCGTCAGCAGCGCCGAGCGGGAGTTGCGCAGCGGCCTCAACGGGCTGTTCGCGGTGGCCGAGAACTATCCGCAGCTTAAGGCGAGCGACGCCTTCCGCCATCTGCAGGAGCGCATCAGCGGCCTCGAGACCGCCCTCGCCGACCGTCGTGAGGTGTATAACGACGCCGTCAACACCAACAATGTCCGCATCGTCAGCTTCCCCGACGTGCTGGTCGCGCGCCTGGGAGACTTCCCGGCCGCGTCGCTGCTGCGCTTCCAGACCGAGGAGAAGGCCGACGTGAACCTGAAGGCGGCCTTCTCGGGCTGAGCGCCGCGGCCCCGTGCAGCACCTGAGTGCGGCGCTCGCCGCCCTCGCCCTGGCCGGTTTCGGCCTGCACCGCTGCCTGCTGCGCCTGCAGCGTCATCGTCTCATCGCCGACACCGCGCCGGTACGGCTGCGCTCCGCCGCGCAGGGCTACGTCAAGGTGCACGGCCGCGCGCGGCCCGCCGCCGCCGCACCCACCGCTGCCCCGCTCAGCGGCCGGCCCTGCGTGTGGTGGTCGTACGAGGTCGCGCAGGAGGAGCGCGGCCAGAACGAG
>JAFAPI010000092.1 GCA_019247195.1 Gammaproteobacteria bacterium | reverse complement strand
CCTATCTCATCCGCGTGAACGGCCCCTGCCCGGACCTGCCGTTCGCCACGCGCGTCGGCCTCACCTCCACCGGCAGTACCGTCTATGCCCGTTTCGACTTCGTCAAGGCAGGCCACTGGCGCTGCCAGATCGCCGAGATCCGCCCGGTCGACTACCGGCGCATGCGCGCAGAGACGCGTACCAAGGCCGGCAGCAGTCAGCGGTAGCCGCGCGCCTGCAGGGTGAAGAGCTGCGCGTAGCGGCCGTTGCGTGCCATGAGCTCCTCGTGGCTGCCCTGCTCGACAATGTGGCCACTGTTGAGCACGACGATGTGGTCAGCCATGCGCACGGTGGAAAAACGGTGCGAGATCAGGATGGTGATGCGCTCCCGCGCCAGCTGCCGAAAGTGCTCGAACACTTCCGCCTCGGCCTGCGCATCCATCGCGGCGGTCGGCTCATCGAGCACCAGAATGTCGGCGCGGCTGCGCATGAAGGCGCGCGACAGCGCGATCTTCTGCCACTGTCCGCCGGACAGCTCACGGCCGTCGCGGAACCACTTGCCGAGCTGCGTGTGGTAGCCAGCGGGCAGTGACTCGATGAAGTCACTGGCGCGTCCCTTGGTGGCCGCGGAGCGCCAACGCCCTTCGTCCTCGAAGTAGCGCTCGTCGCCCGCGCCGACATTTTCACCCACCAGCATCTGGTAGCGCGCGAAGTCCTGAAAGATCACGCCGATGCGCTCGCGCAGTGCGTGCTCGTTCCACTCACGCAGGTCCTTGCCATCGAGCAGTATGCGGCCGGAGGTGGGGTGGTAGAGACGCGTCAGCAGCTTGATGAGGGTCGTCTTGCCTGAGCCGTTCTCGCCGACCAGGGCGAGACTCGTCCCTGGGCGCAGGTGCAGGGAGACGTGCTCGAGCGCCGCCTCATCGCCCCCCGGGTAGGTGAAGCTGACATCCTCGAAACGCACGCCGTCGGCCGGGTCGGGGCCACTCATGGCCGTGCCGAGGGGCTCGCGCACCTCGGTCTCGAGATACTCGTACAGCGTGGACAGGTACAGGTTGTCCTCGTACATCCCGCCCATCGCGGCGAGGATTGCCGACACCGTCGCCTGCCCCTGGCGGAACAGGGCGACGTACATGGTCATTTGCCCCACCGTGATCAGCTGGCGCACGGTGTTCACCGCGATCCATGCGTAGGCCAGGTAGAGCGCGGCGCTGCCGATCAGCCCCAACCCGAAACCCCACGCATCGCGTCGCAGCGTCAGGGCGCGGTCCTCGGCGTACAGGCGGCGGAAGATGTCGCGGTAGCGCTCGAGCAGCCGCTCGCCGAGCCCGAACAGCTTCACCTCCTTGACGTGGTCCTCGCGTGCCAGCACGGTCTCGAGGTAGATCTGCATGCGTGTCTCGGGTGCGCGCCAACGGAACAGGCGAAAGGCGTCGCCGGAGAATTTCGCTTCGGCGACGAAGGCGGGCAGGCCCGCCAGCAACAGCACCAGCACCGCCCAGGGAGAGAAGTGCGCCAGCAGCACCCCGTAGGTGATGAGCGACACGGCGTTCTGCACCAGGCCGAAGGTGCGCATTACCAGACTCAAAGGCCGCGTGGACGCCTCGCGCCGCGCGCGCGTCAGCTTGTCGTAGAACTCCGAGTCCTCGAAATGCTGCAGTTCGAGTGTCAGCGCCTTCTCCAGGATCATCACGTTGACCCGCTGACCGAGCTGCGCCCGCAGCAGCGACTGGCAGAGTGAGATGCCGCGCTGCGCGGCCGAGATAGCACCCACGAGCAGCCCCTCGAGGAGCACCAGCTGCAGGACCGGTGTCGCGCTGCCCCCGCCGCGTATCGCCCCGACCACGGCGTCCACGATGAGCGAACCGACCTTCGCCACGGCGCCGGGGAGGATGCCCGCGGCGATGGTGACCGCGAGCAGACCCAGCGTAAGCCTGCGGTTCGTGTCCCACACGAGCCCGAGCGCGCGGCGGCTGTAGCGGAACACCCCGAAAAAGCCGCGCAGGGTGGTCGGATCGCGCGTCGCGACGCGGCCGTTGAAGCGCGGCGGATGCGTCGCCGTGGCCATGTCAGTACTGCGGCCCGCGCAGATCCGGGCTCAGCGTGGGTGAGCCGCGGGTGATCAGGCGCGAGCCGCGGCGGAAGAAAACGTAGCTGTAGATCCACGAGGCAAGCACCGCCAGGCGATTGCGAAACCCGATCAGCACGGTGATGTGCAGCGCCATCCAGGCCATCCACGCGGGTAGACCGCCGAAGTGCAGCCGGCCGATCTCCACCACCGCGCGCGATTTGCCCACGGTCGCCATGGCGCCGTAATCGCGATAGCGGAACGGCGGGGCCGGGACGGCGCCGCCGCGCACCCGGGCATCGATCAGCCGCGCGACGTAGCGGCCCATCTGCAGTGCACTTTGCGAGACTCCGGGGACCGCCTGCCCCGCCGCATCCACGAGGTGTGCGGCGTCGCCGATGACGAACACTTCGGGGTGGCCGGGCACCGAGCAGTCGGGATTAACCGCGACGCGCCCGCCCGGCCCCAGCGCGACCCCGAGCGTGGCCAGCACCGGCGCGGCGCGTACCCCCGCAGCCCAAATGACGTTGTAGCTCGACAATCGCTCGGCCCCGAGCGCGACCCCGTCCGGCAGCACCTCGGTGACCGGTTGGCCGAACCGCACTTCCACGCCGAGCTCGCGCAGTTGCCGCAGGGCGCGCACAGATGAGTCCGGGTGCAACGCCGGCAGCAGGCGCGGGCCCGCCTCGATGAGCACTACGCGGGCGCGGCGCGTGTCCGCGACGCGGAAGTCACGCGGAATGACGTCCACCGCGAGTTCCTTGATGGCCCCGGCGAGCTCCACTCCGGTGGGGCCGCCGCCGACGATGACGAAGGTGAGCCTCGCCCGACGCTGGGCGGGATCGCTCTCGATCTCCGCGCTCTCGAACGAGCGCAGCAGCCGCGAGCGGATCAGGGTCGCCTCCTCGATCACCTTCATGCCGGGGGCGAGCGGCCGCCATTCCTCGTGCCCGAAGTAATTGTCGACGGCGCCGGGCGCCAGTACCAGGTAGTCGTAAGGGATGCGCTGCCGCTCGCACTGCAGCGTGCGCGCCGCGAGATCGACCGCCTGCACCTCCGCGAGCATCACGCGGGTATTGCGCTGCTCGCGCAGAATGGTACGGATCGGCTGCGCAATGTCAGCCGGCGCCAGGGCCGCCGAGGCTACCTGGTACAACAGCGGCTGGAACAGGTGGTAGTTATTGCGGTCGATGACCAGCACGTCGGCAGGGGTATGCCGCAGTGCCTTCGCCGCGAACAGGCCGCCGAACCCGCACCCGACGAGCACGACCCGCGTCGCTGATGGGCTCGCCAAGCCTCGCCTCCAGCCATGGAACGATCAAGCGTAGATTGGGGATGATTAGCAGTTATTCCAGCCGTGAGCTATCGGCGCCGCGGCACAGGTTGTCGATCCAGCTCTCGCACAGAGCCACGGCCTCGGCCGGACGCACATTAGCCGGCTCCAGGCACCACTCGAGCCACAGCCCGTCGAGCAGCGCGCTGAGCCCCATCGCTATGAACCGCAGGTTGACCGATGTTCCGCGCGGGCGCTCATCGCGGATCAGTTCGGCGAGCAGGCCGTGTACCAGCTCGACGTAGCTCTCATAGTTCTCGCCGTGCACGCGCTGGATGGCACGGGAGTGCCGGTACATCCCCCAGAACACCACCCAGGCCGCGAGCACGTCCCGATCCAGATTGGGCGGGGAGAAGGAGGCCTGCAGGAAGGCGCGCAGGCGCTGCCGCGGCTGCGGCGCGGCGCGCGCGACGGCGGCCTTCAGCCCCGCCACCAGTTCGGCGTTGAAGTGCCGGTAGGCGGCGGCGATCAGCTCATCCTTGTTGGGGAAGTGGTGATTGATGAGGCCGACGGAGACACCGGCGCGGGCACTGATGGTGCGGATGGAAAGGCCCTCATGACCATAGCGCTTGAGACAATCTATGGTGGCCGCGATCAGTGCCAGCCGGCGCTGCTCGGGCAGCTGTCGCTCGTAGCGCGCGGCACGGGGAGCGGAGCGGGCAGAGGAGTTGGCGGGCACGACGAAACGGCGTGGCTTGGTCCGGCGCATTATGCGACGCGCCGCAGCCGACCGCGCTGAAAATCACGCAGTACCTCGCGCGCCGCGTTGTGGCCGGGCACCCCGCTCACGCCGCCGCCGGGATGCGTGCCGGCGCCGCACATGTACAGTCCCGCGAGCGGCCCGCGATAGTTGCCGTAGCCGAGCATCGGACGGGCCGAGAACAGCTGATCGAGGCTCAGCGTGCCGTGGAAGATATCCCCGCCGACCAATCCGAAGGTGCGCTCGAGGTCGAGCGGGCTCAGGATCTGACGCCCCAGCACGGCCGCCTTGAAGTTAGGCGCGTAGGAGTCGACGGTATCGATCATCAGGTCCGCCACCTGCTCCCGATGCGCATCCCAGGAGGTCCCATCGGGAAGCTGCGGAGCCACGTGCTGGCAGAACAGGCTCGCCACGTGCCGGCCAGGCGGGGCCAGGGTGTCATCGAGCGTAGACGGTATCACCAGCTCGATGATCGGTTGCGCAGACCAGCCGTCCCGGCGGGCATCGAAGTAGGCGCGCTCCATGTACGACAGTGACGGGGCGAGGATGATGCCCGCCGTATGATGCGCCGCCAGCGCGCCTCCGGGCAGGCAGGTGAAGTCAGGCAGCTCAGTGAGCGCGACGTTCATGCGGAAGGTGCCCGAGGCGCAGCGGTAGCCGCGCATGTGCTCGAGCACGTCCTCCGGCAGGGCCTCGGGTGGCAGGAGCTCGAGAAAGAGCAGCCGCGGGTTGACGTTCGATACCACCGCGGCGGCACGCAGGGTCTCGCCGGACTCGGTGACCACCCCCACCGCGCGACCCGCCTCCACCAGAACCTCCCGCACGCCACAGGCGGTGCGGATCACCGCACCGCGCGCGGCCGCGGCGCGCGCCATTGCCTGTGTGATGGCGCCCATGCCACCGATCGCGTGGCCCCACACGCCGCGCCGGCCGTTCACTTCGCCGAAAACGTGGTGCAGTAGCCCATACGCGCAACCGGGGCTGTACGGACTGGTGTAGTGACCCACGATACCGTCGAAGCCCAGGACCGCCTTGAGTGGCTCGCTCTCGAACCAATGATCGAGGTAGTCGCCAGCCGAGCTGCTGCAAAGCGCGAGCAGGTCACGGCGCTGTGGCATGTCGAGATGGCGCAACCGTCCGCCCAGCCGCGCGGTGCGCAACAGCTCCGGGAGGGCCACGCGCCAACTGCCGCGCAGTGCGTTGGGCGGGGTGATCAGCATCAGCTCGCGCAGCAGAGCGGCGAGGCTCTCGAGCCGCGCACTGTAGTCAGGGAGGCGCGCCGCATCGCGCGCCGAGAAGCGTGCCACCTCGGCGGCGGTGCGCTCGCCGCCCATGCGCAGAAAGCGCCCGTCGGCAGTGGGCAGGAAGTTGGCGCAGTGACGCTCGAGCAGACGCAGCCCGTGAGCGGCGAGCTCCAGATCGCGGATGACCTTGGGATTGAGCAGCGAGACGGTGTAGGAGGCGACCGAATTGCGAAAGCCCGGGTAAAACTCCGCGGTGATCGCTGCGCCGCCGACCAGCTCACGTCGCTCGAGGACCGTGACCCCGAGGCCCGCCCCGGCGAGGTAGGCGGCGCATACCAGACCGTTGTGACCGCCGCCGACGATGAGGACGTCGCGCCGGCCTGGTGTCATCAGCCCAGGCTCCAGCCGCGGGGCGGGGGCTGCGGCAAGCTGCTCTGGGGAATGAGGCTGCGCATGCGCCGCGCGAAACTGCGCAGGCACACTTCGCTCTCTGCTAGCGGACCAGAGGTGTAGCTGCTCGACCCCATGCCCTGCTGCACGCGCTCGATAAGGGCCTTGTCCTCCAGGCTGACATGCTTGTTGATGCGCCAGTTCAGGTAGCGGGCGGCGCGCATCGCGCGACGTTCGTCCGGCTGTGCGTAGCACACCTCACGGATGAGTGTCTCGGTCGGGGAGACCGGCAGCATCTGAAAGAAATCGATCTGGTCCGGGTAGATGTCGAAGGCGATGTTGGGCCAGAGCTTGAAGTAGGTCCACAACCGCTGCCGTTCCGGCGGCAGGTGCGGCAGCGGTGGCAGGAGCCGCTGGTACATGCGCTCGGACCAGTTGCTGGAGGGCGTGTCGCGCAGGGTGCCCCACATCTTGTCGATCCACGGCTTCGCCTCGATGCCGTAGCCACGACCGAAGAGGCGCGTCAGTCCGGGATGGGCGACGTTTATGTGCAGCCCATCGGAGAAGTTGTCGGTGACATTTTTCCAGTTGACCGGGCGTGGCCGCAGCGAGATGC
Source organism: Gammaproteobacteria bacterium (assembly GCA_019247195.1). GTDB lineage: Bacteria > Pseudomonadota > Gammaproteobacteria > Steroidobacterales > Steroidobacteraceae > 13-2-20CM-66-19. The sequence goes on along the minus strand of JAFAPI010000092.1, from coordinate 37,767 downwards.
GACCGAGCGGCACCAGCGTCTCGAGGCCATAGGGCTTGAGCTCGTGCAGGTAGGGCGCCGCCATGTCGCGCACGCTGGGGAGTCCAGGCGCCAGGCGCACGAAGACGAAGCCGAGAAAGATCTCGTGCTCCACTGGCACCAGGCCGTGCGCCGCGCTGTCGAGTCCCTTGAAGAGCTCGCGCTCCGGCACCCCGACCAGCCGCCCGTCGAGCGCGTAGCTCCAGGCATGATACGGGCAGGTGATGCGCCGCCCGCAGTGCCCCTGGTTGCCGTCGAGCAGGCGCGCGGCGCGATGGCGACACACGTTGTGGAAGGCCCGCACGCCCTCCTCGCTGCGCACCACGAACACCGACTCACCCAGGAACTGGAAGGCCTGGTAGTCGCCCACCCGTGGCAGGTCGTTCAAGTGGCACACGATCTGCCAGGCGGTGCGGAAGATGGTGCGCTTCTCGTGCTCGAGGAATTCGGGGTCGTGGTAGATCCAGCCCGGCAGGCTCCGCCCCTCGAGCTCATCCGGCGAGGCGTCGAGCCGGTGCAGATGGGCGGTTTTCATTGCTTTCTTGACCCGCTGCCGTTGTTGAACGATCGTACAGTAAGGCATCCGCAAGCGGCAACCGCCCCGGCCCTGCCGGCGCGGGCGCTTTGTGATACAAGGGCGCCCCCGTCGCCGGATTCCCCCATGCCCGAGCCGACCGATATCGCCCACCTCGTGCAGTCCTCAGTCGCGCCGGTGTTCCTGCTGTCCGGCGTCGCCGCCATGCTCGGCGTGCTCACCAATCGCCTGGCCCGCATCGTCGATCGCGCGCGGCGCCTGGAGAGTGAACTGCAGGCCCACCCTGCCCTCGCCGCGCACCTGCACGCCGATCTCGCGGTGCTGGCCCGGCGTGCCGGCTACATCAATTCCGCCATCTCGCTGTGCGTGATCGCCGCGTTGCTGGTGGCACTCGTGGTGGTGGCGCTGTTCGCCAACGCATTCCTCGGCGTGGCTCTCGCCAAGGTGATCGCCCTGCTGTTCGTGGGAGCCATGCTGGTGCTGAGCGCGGCCTTCGTGGCCTTCTTCATCGAGGTGCGCCAGGCCACCGCCACGCTGCGCATCGGACTGCCGCAGCGCTAGCAGCGGCGCGGCTACGGATCTGCTACCCTGCGCACCCTTTTTCTGACCGGCCCGCGGCGCAGCGGCGGCGGGCCCGCGCATGAACCGTCCGATCCGCAACATCGCCATCATCGCGCACGTCGATCACGGCAAGACCACCCTGGTTGACTGCCTGCTCAAGCAGTCCGGCACCTTCGCCGCGCACGAGCGCCTGGGCGAGCGGATCATGGACTCGAACGACATCGAGCGCGAGCGCGGCATCACCATCCTCGCCAAGAACTGCGCCATCGAATACGGGGGCACCCGCATCAATATCGTCGACACCCCCGGTCACGCCGATTTCGGCGGCGAGGTCGAGCGGGTGCTGTCGATGGTGGACGGCGTGCTGCTGCTGGTCGATGCGGTCGAGGGGCCGATGCCCCAGACCCGCTTCGTCACGCGTAAGGCGCTCGCCCTGGGCCTCAGGGCCATCGTGGTGGTCAATAAGATCGACCGACCCGGTGCCCGTCCGGCGTGGGTGATCGATCAGACCTTCGATCTGTTCGACAAACTGGGCGCGAGCGATGCCCAGCTCGACTTCCCGGTTATCTACGCCTCCGCGCTGCAGGGGTGGGCGAGCACCGACTACACCGAGCGGCGGCCGGACATGGCCGCGCTGTTCGAAGCGATCCTCACCCACGTGCCGCCGCCGGCCGCGCAGGCGGACCTGCCGCTGCAGCTGCAGATCTCGACGCTCGACTACAACAGTTACGTCGGCCGCATCGGCATCGGGCGTCTGCGCCGCGGCGCGGTACGCCCAGGCATGAACGTCGCACTGCGCTACGGGGCGGAAGAGCGCGGACTGGCCCGCATCGGGCAAGTGCTCACCTTCAGCGGACTGGAGCGGACCGCGGTCGAGGAAGCGGTGGCGGGCGACATTGTCGCGGTCACCGGCATCGAGGCGGTGACCATCGGGCTCACGCTGTGCGATGCCGAACAGCCGGAGGCGTTGCCGCCGATCAGCGTCGACGAACCGACGCTCGCCATGAACTTTCAGGTCAACACGTCGCCCCTGGCCGGCAGGGAGGGCAAGTTCGTCACCAGCCGCCAGCTGCGCGAGCGCCTGTATCGCGAGCTGCAGAGCAACGTCGCGCTGCGGGTCGAGGACACCGCCGAACCCGACGTGTTGCGGGTCGCCGGCCGTGGCGAGCTACACCTGACAATCCTCATCGAGAACATGCGTCGCGAGGGCTACGAGCTGGCGGTATCGCGCCCGCAGGTGCTCACCCGCACGGTGGCCGGCGAGGTGCACGAGCCCTTCGAGGCACTGACCGTGGACATCGAGGAAACGCACCAGGGCGCGGTCATGGAGGCGCTCGGCGCCCGGCGCGCCGACCTCACTGACATGAGCATCGGCGGCGGTCGCGCCCGGCTCGAGTACCGGGTACCCGCGCGCGGACTCATTGGCTTTCAGGGCGAGTTTCTGACCCTGACGCGTGGCACCGGGCTGATGAGTCACATTTTCGACGGTTATGCGGCGGTCAAGGGAGACATCCCGGACCGGCACAACGGGGTGTTGGTGAGCAACGAACACGGCGAGGCGGTCGCCTATGCCCTATTCAACCTGCAGGAGCGCGGCCGGCTGTTCGTCAGCCCCGGCGAGAAAGTCTACGGCGGCATGGTGATCGGCATCCACAGTCGTGACAACGACTTGGTGGTGAATCCGATCAAGACCAAGAAGCTCACCAACATCCGCGCCGCCGGCAAGGACGACGCGATCCTTCTGACACCGCCCATCCAGCTCACTCTCGAGTTCGCGGTGGAGTTCATCGCCGAAGATGAGCTGGTGGAGGTGACCCCGGTCTCGATCCGCATCCGCAAGCGTCTGCTGAGCGAGCAGGATCGCAAGCGCGCGGCCCGCAGCGACAGCCTCGCCCCCGCCTGAGACAGAGCGCGCCTAGGGCTCGCGGGCCCCGGCCATGTCGATGAAGCGGAGAAATTCACCGCGGGTACGGGCGTCGCTGCGGAACAACCCCGTCATGCGGCTCGTCACCATGGAGACGTTGCGTTTGTGAATGCCGCGCGTGGTCATGCACTCGTGCACCGCGGACACCACCACCCCCACGCCGCGCGGTTTCAACACTTCGGTGATGCAGTCGGCTATCTGGGCGGTGAGCTTCTCCTGCACCTGGAAGCGGCGGGCGTAGCCATCGACTACGCGTGCGAGCTTGCTGATTCCCACGACCTTGTTCGCAGGCAGGTAGCCGACGTGCACGCGGCCGATGATCGGGGCCATGTGATGCTCGCAGTGCGACTCGAAGGCGATGTCGCGCAACACGATGAGCTCGTCGTAGCCACCGACCTCCTGAAAGGTGCGACGCAGATAGGCGGCCGGGTCGATCTGGTATCCCGAGTACCAGTCACGGTAGGCATCGACCACACGTTGCGGGGTATCGCGCAATCCCTCGCGGTGCGGATCCTCGCCCGCCCAGCGCAACAGCGTGCGCACCGCGGCCTCGGCAGCTCTTCGGGACACACGGGGACGGCCACTCGCCATGCTCACGCCCTCTCGCTAAGGGCGGACCGGCGCCCTGACGCCGCAGTGTAGCGCAGCCGCCGTGCTCACCAACCCCAGCCCATCAGCACGAGGTTGAGCAACAGACTACAGGCGCCGACCAGACTCGCCAGCGTAAATCCGGCGCCGAGCGGCCGCCAGCCGATGCGCCACATGTCGGCGAATGACACCGACAGCCCCACCGCCGTCATGCCGCAGGTCAGCAGCAGATCCGAAGCGGTCGTGCTGGCGTGCACCACGCCCACCCAGCCGGGTGATGGCGCGCCGAACAGTGCGTCACCGGCGCTGCGCATCAGGATGCAGAGGATGAACCCCACCACGAAGAAGGGCAGCAGCGAGGGGCGCGCTGCGGTTTCGTCTACCGCGCCACGAGCCGTTGCGTCGCGCATGCGCCACGCCGCCAGCGGAATCAACACCGCGATAGACAGGTTGCGCAGCAGCTTCGCCACGCTCGCGGCGGCGAGCGCCTGGGGTGCCGCGGACTGCTGGGCGTAGATCAGTGCAGCCCCGATTACCTGCGAGGTGTCGTGGATGGCCGTGCCAAGAAAGATGCCGGCGTGCACGGGCGCCGCCGCGAAGAAGTGAGCCGCAAGGTACGGGTAGAGGAGCATGGCCACGCAGCCGAACAGCACCACACAGGTCACCGCGAAAGCGGTCTCGGCGTGACGGGCGCGGATGACGGGCGACAGAGCGACCACCGCGGTGCAGCCGCAAACCGCTGTGCCGACCGCGAGCAGCACCCCGAGCGCGGCCGGCACGCGCAACAGGCGCGCCACCAGCCAACCCGCGCCGAGCGCGACCAGCAGGCAGGTGAGGGCCACGGGCAAGGCGGTGATGGCGATCAGGCCTGCACCGGCGAGGGTGAGTCGCATGCCGACCAGCGCGATGCCGATGCGCAGCAGCCGCTGCATGGTCCAGCTGAGCCCGCCGGCCGCCCAGCCGGGTACACCGAGGATGTTGCGCCAGAGCATCCCGAGGAGGATGGCGCACATGACCGGACTCAACGGCAGCTTGGGAAGCCCTGCGGCGCCGGCGGCCAGTTGCGCGGCCAGCAGCCGCGCCAGCAGAGCGAGCAGGATCGCGACCGCGATGCCGGGCGCAAGCGTGCGCAGCGGCCCGGCCGCTCGCCCGAGGGCGGGCACCGCTACAGGGTCAGCCGCTTTTCGCCGAGCGCCGGAGGCGTCGTACGCCGGTTAACGACCATGCGGTCATTGAGCTCAGCGATGGCGCGGCTGCCGGTGCGGACGAAAAGGAACGGCATCAGGCCGTGCAGCAGGCAGGCGAAGCCCGCGCAGACCATGCGCGTGCCGAAACCGACCGCCCGGCCGAGGTGCTCGAAGTAGCTCTCCCCGACCGAAGCCGGGTGTTCCGTGAACGCGCGAATCAGGTCCATGGACCCATGCTAGGCCCCACTGCCGGCTACCCGGTTGCGAAGCTCTGGCACAAGCGGGCGCGTTGCGCAACAATGTTTCGCAGAGTCTGTTATGTGTGAGACTACGTTGCATGGACAAGCTCGACGCCAAAATCCTGGATCTGCTCCAAGGGAACGCGGAACTCACGGCTGCTGAGATTGCGGACCGCATCGGGCTGTCCAAGGCACCGTGCTGGCGGCGTATCCAGCGGCTGCAGCAGGACGGGATCATCCGCCGCAAGGTCGTGCTGCTCGATGCGCATGCGCTCAATGTCGGCACCACCGTGTTCGTCACGCTCAAGACCGGCAACCACAGCGAGGCCTGGTTCGAGCGCTTCGTGCGCGCGGTGCGCGACATCCCGGAGGTCACCGAGATTCATCGCATGAGCGGCGACGTGGACTATCTGATCCGCATCGTCGTTCCCGACATCGACGCGTACGACGTCGTCTATAAACGACTGATCTCCGCGGTCGAGTTTCAGGATGTGAGCGCGAGCTTCGCGCTGGAGACGATCAAGTACACGACGGCCCTGCCGTTGTGCTATCTGAAGACCGATTAGCGCGGCGCGGATGCGGGCGATGCCGCGCGCGTGTTGGCGCGGATGATGTCGGCGATACGCGCCTCGATGGCCCCATGGTCCATCTCATAGGCTGCGGTCTGCAGCACCGGTGACTGCCGCACGCGCGGGGCGAGCTGCGGCCCGCTCGCGTCGCGGGTGCTGACGCTGACCCGCGTCGACAGCCCGATGCGCAGCGGATGCGCCTGCAGCTCCGCCGCGGGGAGCGAGATCCGCACCGGCACGCGCTGGACCACCTTGATCCAGTTGCCGGTCGCATTCTGCGCCGGGAGCAGCGCGAAGGCGGCCCCGGTGCCCATGCCGAGCCCGGCAACCGTGCCGTGGAATTCAACGTGGCGCCCATAGAGGTCGGCGCGCACCGTGGCCGGTTGCCCGATGCGCATGCGGGTCAGCTGCACCTCCTTGAAGTTCGCATCGATCCATAGCCGCTCTGGCGGGACGATCAGCATCAGCGGGGCGCCGGGAGCTATATGCTCGCCGAGCTGCACGACCCGCCGCGCGATGTAGCCTGATACCGGTGCGCGCACGCTCGTGCGCTGCAGCGCGAGCCACGCGCGCTCGACCTGCGTCGCCGCCGCCTGCACGTCCGGGTGCTCGGCGAGATCGCTGTCCCCCGCCAGCGCGGCGCTGGCCGCGAGGTTCTCCTGCGCCGCGCGCAACGCATCCCGCGCAGCCTGCAGCGCGTCACGGGTATGCCCCAGTTCCTCAGCCGACACCGCGCCGCTCGCCGCGAGGTCCTTGCGGCGGTTGAAGTCCTCGCTCGCTCGCCGCAGCTCCGCCTCGCGACCCGCTACCACCGCGCGCAGCTGGTCCCGCCCGGCAAACACGGTGCGCGTCTGGCGCACCGCCCGTGCCAGCTGCTGCTCCGCGTCCTGGAGGGCGATGCGGGCATCGGTCGCGTCGAGCTTGATGAGTTCCTGGCCGGCCTGCACTCGATCGGTCTCGTCGGCGCCGATGCTGATGACCGTGCCGGCAACCTGGGGCATCACGCTCACGAGGTCACCGCCTACGTACGCGTCGTCCGTACTTTGCTGGTTGCGGCCGAACAGCCACCATGCCGTGACCGCGAGCAGCCCGATCAGTACCAGCCCCACGCCGAGGATAAGGAGCCACTGCCGGCGACGCGTCTGCAGCACCGAAGTGGGGTGGGGAGCGACCGCGGAGTCCATGCGCCGTCTCAGCTCAGGGGAGCGGGACCGAAGCCGCCGCCGAGAGCCCGGACGAGGTCAACGCTGAAGCTGAGCCGCCGCGACTGCAGTTGGGCACGCAGCAGTTGTGCCTGCAGCACCTGGCCCTGACTGGAGAGCACGCTCAGGTAGTTGTCGAGGCCGGCGCGATAGCGGTCGCTGGTGAGTTGGTAGGAGCGCTCCGCGGCGTCAAGCGCGGTGGCCTGCTCGGCGCTCTCGCGCTCAAGGGCGCGCCAGTTGACCACGACGTCCGCGACCTCGCGCACCGCATCCAGCAACGCCTGGTTGTAGCGGCCCACGCTCTGGTCCAGCTCACTTTGCCGCGTATAGAGCGCCGCACGCAGCCCGCTGCGGTTGAATATCGGCAGCTGGACCGCCGGCCCCCCGCCCACGATGCGATCCGAGGCCGTGAGGAGCTGCGAGAGCCCGATGCTCTGGAAGCCGGCGAAGGCGGCCAGATTCACGTTCGGATAGAAGTCGGCCTCGGCCGCGGAGACGTTGTGGCCGGCCGCCTCGACCTGCGCTCGGGCGGCGATGATATCCGGCCGGCGCGCGAGCAGCTCTGAGGGCACCGAGCTCGGCAGTGCCAAGCCGGCCGGCGGGAGGAGGTGCGGACGCTGCAGGCTCTGGCCGCGATCAGGACCGGCACCCACCAGATCGGCGAGCTGGTTTTGCGCGAGCTCGAGGCTTCCCTCTACGTACGCAACGCCAGCGCGGGTCAGAGCCACCGTGCCCTTGGACTGCTCGACGCGCGCCGTATTCTCCAGGCCCGCCTGTACCCGCTGCTGGGTGAGCTCGAGGATGGCGGTCTGCTGACGCAGGTTCTCTTGGGTTACCTCGAGCAGCCGGTGCTGCAGGTCCAGCTGGATATAGGCCTGCACCACCGCGACCGCGAGTGCGAGGCGCGCCGCATCGCGATCCGCCTCGGCGCCGCGCACCGTCGAGCGTGCGCCCGCAATGAGGGCACGCTGCCGGCCCCAGAAGTCGATGGACCAGCTCAGATCGAGCGCGGCGCGCGCGTCGGTGACGTACGAGCCGGCGTAGGGGGGCGGGAAGAGTCCGTTCTGCGGATAGCGCTGCCGCGTCACCTCGCCGTCCGCCGAGATCGAGGGCAAACGGGCGCCGGTGGCACCGATTAACTGGGCCTGGGCCGCCCGCAGCCGCGCCTCCGCGCTGGTCAGACTTGGACTTCCGGCGAGCGCTTGCTCCACGAGCGCATCGAGCTGGGGGTCGCCGTACGCCCGCCACCATTGGGCACCCGGCCAAGCGGCGGTCTCGGTGGGCAGGCTCTGCAGCGTTTGGGTGGCGGCCAGCTTGTCGGCCTGCAGCTGGGGGGCCGCCTTCCATCCGCCCCGCTCGACGCAACCCGCGAGCAGTGCGGCGCCGAACAGGAGATACATGCGCCGGTTCGTCATGAGCTCACCCTGAGGACGGTGGATTGTCTCCCGGCAGTTTGGCTGTTGGCGATCAGCCGTCCGAGAGAGTCGAGGGCCTCATCCAGCAAGCGGGTAGCGAGAGGCCAATTGCTTGCCTGGTATAATACTGCCTTGGCAACTAATTGTCGAGTCCGGCGTCTCGCAGGCCTGTGCTAGCGTAGCTGCAGCAGGAGGAGGGAGGACGGTTTTTGTCGTGGCAGCGCGGGCGGCGTGTCTCATCGCGCCAGACCTTCCTACTCAAACGGGTCTTCCCGCTGCTCTGGTTCGGCGTCAGCGCCGTAGTACTGGTCGCCGCGCTCACCCTGGGCCGGCGCGGCGCGCATCCGCCGCCCCTGCTGTTCGGGCTTTTCCCTGCGCTGATTCTGTTCGGCGTCGGCTACGTCGTGGTGCGGAGGCTGGTGTCCGACCTGGCGGACGAGGTCTACGACGAGGGCGATGCGCTGCGGGTGCGGTACGGGGCCGAGGAAGAGCGCATCCCGCTCGAGAATATCAGCAACGTGAGCTACACCGCGTTCGTGAATCCGCCCCGGGTGACCCTGACCCTGCGCCAGCCTGGCCGCTTCGGGCGGGAAGTCACCTTCTCACCGCTGCAGAACGTGTGGCACTCGCTAAGCGGCCGCAATCCTCTGGTGCTGGAACTCATCGAACGAGTGGATGCTGCGCGGCGGCGCTGAACACGTCGGGGCCGAACGGGCGCAGCTGCGGGTCCGCCGCGTAGCCGATCGGCGCCAAGCCGAAAAGCAGCTCGACGGTGCGCAGCAGCGCGTAGTGGTTGTAGGGGGTGCGCGATACGGTGCCGGGCCTGACGAAGCGCGAGAGCACCAACGCACCCACTCGGCCACCGCCGGGACCGTTGAGCCCGGGAGGAAAGCGCGCCTCGGGCAGCGCCCGCTCGCCACAGCAGGCGGCGGCGCCGGCGGGACCGCCGCCATTGGATTCGTCAAAGGTGATGATCAGCATTCCGTCGGCGCGGAAAGCCGGCGCGGACTCGATCAGCGGCACCCAGTGGCGCAGGAAAGCGTCGATGCTCCTAAGACCACCGGGTCGTCCATCGGCACAGGGCGCATCGTGACCGTCGTCGCACAAGTTCGGGGTGATAAAGACGAAGTTGGGTGTGCTGCCGAGCGTGCGCAGGTCCTGTGGCAGCTGGCGCAGGTTCACGACCCGCTCGGCGCAGCGCGCGCTATCGTCGATGACGGCGTGGAAGTACACGAAGGGATCGTGCTTGTTGGCGTACTGGTCGTTCGCGGTCGCCTCCTCGGTCACGTCCCGGGCCCCGATCGGCACGTGACCGCACGCCGCCGCCTCGCGCGTCGGATCCGCCCCCATGTCCTCCATGTAACCCTTCCACGATAGCCCCACCGCCTCGAGCTGCGACATGAGGGTCGGCAGCGTGCGCGGGTAGACGCAGCCACGACCGTGCAGCTGTCCGTGCTCATCGGGTGAGCCGGTCGCGGCCTCGAACTCGAGGAATTGCGGGCAGTCGTCCTGCGTTACCTCGTTGGGTGCCTGGCCACTCACGAGCGCCAGGTAATTCGGCAGGCTCGCGTGGCCGATGGCGTAGTACTCGCGCAGCAGCGCGCCGCGTCGCGGCAGCGCGCGTGCGAGGTACGGGGCAGGCGAGCCTGGGCCAAAACTGCGCTCGAACGACTCGTTCTCCAGCAGCAGCACGAACACATGTCGGACCGGTGGCAGCGCCGCCTGGACGACGCTGGTCAGTGCGCACAGCCCGAGTGCTGCACTCAGCGCGGCGCGCATCAGTCGCCCGCCGGCAGCGGCTGCGGCGCGCGACGCTGCGCGGATACGAACAGCGCGGCGCAGACCAGGGTGAGCGCGGCGGCGGCGAGGAACGCCGCCCCCGGCAGATACACCGGGGCCCGCTCGCTGGAGAAGTAGCCGAAGATCTGCGTCATCAGGGGTGGCCCCACGATCGCGCTCAGACTGTACAGACTCGCCACCGCCCCCTGCAGCTCCCCCTGCGCGTCCGCCGGTGTCTGCTGCGAAACGAGCGCGTTCAGCGAGGGGTAGACGAGCGCGAACACGAAGGTCAACAGCGATACGCAGTACATCATCCAGCCCTGGGGCACGAGTGCGTAGCCCAGGTAGGCGAGCAGCGCACCCGCCATGCCCAACAGCGCCGCGCGCCGCTCGCCGCCGAGCGAGGGGATGAGGACCCGCGTCAGCACGCCCTGCGCGAGCGCCATGAGCGCGCCGACGAAGGCGAGCGAGTACCCCACCTCCGCGCTGCTCCAGTGGAACCTGGAGATGGTGTAGTACGCCCAGGTGCTGGGTAGCACCTGATGGCCGAGCTGCCAGGCAAAGATCGCGGCCAGCATCCAGGCGACGGCCGGGTAGCGGCGGATATGCCGCATCGTTCCGAGCGGATTAGCTCGCGACCAATGGAACGGTCGCCGCCGCTCAGCCGGGAGTGACTCGGGCAGCGCGAGGTAACCGAACCCGGTGTTGGCGAGCGCCAGCGCACCGGCGCAGAAAAACGGCGCGCGCGCGCCGAAGCCCCCCAGCAGTCCGCCGATGGCCGGCCCCAGGATAAAGCCGAGTCCGAACGCCGCCCCCAGCAGCCCGAAGCTCTGCGCGCGGCGGGACGGTTCGCTCACGTCGGCAACGTACGCGTACGCGGGAGTGAAAGAAGCGCCGGCGATACCTGAGATCATCCGGCCGGCGAATAGCCAGGCGATGCGCGGCGCCGCACCCATGATCACATAGTCGATGCCGAGCGCGAGCAGTGCGAAGAGAAGCACCGGACGACGTCCGAACCGGTCGCTCAGGTTGCCGAGCACGGGGGCGCAGAAGAATTGCATCAACGCGTAGACGAAACCGAGCCAGCCGCCGTAGCCCGCCGCCTGGTCGATACCGACTCCCGTCAGCTGCATGATCAGCTGCGGCAACACCGGCAGGATGATGCCGAAGCCGATGGCATCGACCAGTACGGTGACGAAGATGAAGGCGAGCGCGGCTCGGCCGGCCTGGGACAAGCTGTCGGCCTGCGGTGCAAACGGGGGCGCCATCTTAGCAGCCGCCCCAGTCGCCGGGTTTACTTCGTGACTAGCTTGCCGCCGGTGGCGGCATCCCCGTGCGTGCCGCAGTCGAGTTGGCCATTGCCTGTCAGGCGCGCGCTGCTGCAGGCGGTGGAGGTCGCCTTCTTCTTGCCACTGTTGCCGTGGTAGTTGGCCGGACGCTCGGGGGCGGCGTGACCGGCCGCCGGTGCTGCGGGCTTCGATGCACGAGAACGCTGCGGCGAGCTGTCCTGCCCCGCGGGCTTGGGATAGACCGCATCCGGCCGGTCGGACGTCGAGGGAGTGCTCGCGTTGCTCTGGGCGAGCAGCACAGGCGTAGCCAGCAGTCCGAGAGCGGCCAGTACTACCTTCGCGGTCGTGCGGGACATGCCGCCACGCTACCCGCGCACCGCACGCGCGGCATCCCCCGCGGCGCCACAGCCGCTGTCGGATAAGGCCCGCATCAGCGCGCCTTGCGCCGAAACAGCACCACCGACGCCAGGGTCGTGCACAGCGCGATGATCACCAGCTGCATGAGCTCGTGGGCCTGTGCGGCGAACGCGGAACCTTTGAGGAAGACCCCCTGCATGAGGCGCAGCATGTGCGCGAGCGGGTTGACGCCGGTGAACAACTGCAGCCACCACGGCATGTTCTCCACCGGGGTGGCAAAGCCAGAGAGCAGCGCGAAGGGCAACAGCACCGCGAACGCGCCGAGAAACGCCTGTTGCTGGGTATGTACCAGCGAGGAGATGAACAGCCCCACTCCGGCGCAGGCGGCGGCGAAAGCCAGCACGGCCCCGTAGAAGATGACCAGGCTGCCGCGCAGCGGCACCCCATAGAGCTGGGTCACGAGCAGCAGGTACAAGGTCGTCTGCAGGAGCGCCACGAGCAGCGAGGGCAGCAGCTTGCCGAGGGCGATCTCGACCGGCGTGGCCGGCGACACCAACGTCTGGTCGAAGGTGCCGAGCTCGCGCTCGCGGGCTACCGAAAGCGCGGTAAGCATGAGCGCCACCCCGAGGCTCAGCGTACCCACCAGGTTCGGCAGCATGAACCAGCGGTACTCCAGGTTCGGATTGAACCAGTTGTCGATCACCAGCTCGGCCCGCGGCACGGGCCCGGCCGCCGCCGCGGTATCCAGCGGCGCGGCGCTCGCCGAGCCGGCGGGAGTGATCGCCGCGGTCACGTACTGCGCGGTGATCTGCGCGGCGTTGGAGCGGCGACCGTCCATGAGCAACTGCACCACGCCACTGTGCTCACGCGCCAGCTGCGCCGAAAGACCGCTCGGCAGCACCAACATGCCAAGGACCTGCTCGCGCTCGAGGGCCTTGCGGGCCGCCTGCACGCTCGGGTAGCGCGGCAGTGCGGTGAAGCTCGGGGCGCCCGCCAGGCGCTGCTCGAGGTCGGCGGCGTAGGGACCGTCGTCGAGATCGACCACGGCGAGGGAAATGTTCTTCACTTCCATCGTGGCGGCGGATGCGAAGATAAACAACTGCAGAATCGGCGGGACGATGAGCGAGGCGCGAGCCCGCGGGTCGCGCAGCATGGTGATGAGTTCCTTGCGTACGATGGCGAACAGGCGCTGCAGCATTCCTGCGGCCTCAGTCGATACGCTTATGGAGGCGCCGCCAGGTGAGCGCGAAGAACAGCGTCCCGACCAGCAGCATGAACAGCATGTTCGGCAACAAGACTGCCCAGATGTCACCGGCGAGGAACACGGTCTGCAGCGAGACATTCATGTAGCGCGCCGGAATCAGGTAGGTCAGCAGTTGCAGCCAACCGGGCATGGAATGGATGTCGAACAGGAACCCTGACAGCATCATGGCGGGCAGGTAACCGGTCATGAGCCCGAGCTGCGCAGCCGCCATCTGGGAGCGCATGCTCACCGAGATCAGCAGCCCCTGGCCCAGCGCCGGCACCAGGAAGGTGGCAGACACCAGGCCGAGGGTCAGCAGCGAGCCGCGCAGGGGTACCTGGAACAGCCCGCGCGCCGTCAGCACGCACACCGCCATCGAGATCATCGCCAGCAGAAAATAGGGCAGGCTCTTGCCCAGCAGGATCTGGCCGCGGGTGAGCGGGGTAGCGTACAGCGCTTCCAGTGTGCCCCGCTCATACTCGCGCGCGATCACCAGCGAGGTAAGCAGTGTGCCGAGCAGGGTCATGATCACCGTCATCGAGCCGGGGATGAGAAACCAGCGGCTGATGGCGTTGGCGTTGTACCAGTAGCGCACCGCCACATCGAGCACCGGGGCCTGGCTCACCCCCAGCTCGCTGGCGCGGGCGGCGAGGAACTCATTCCATACCGCGCTCAAGTAGCCCCGCACGTAGTTGGCGGTGTTGGGCTCGGACCCGTCGACCAGCACCTGCACCTGCGCGCCGCCGCCAGTGGCGTGCAAGAGGCGGCCGAACTCGGCGGGAATGATGACGACCGCCTTCACGGCCGCATCGCGCAGCGCGCGCTCCGCGCGCGGCCGCTCCGTATACCAGTCGACCCGGAACCACCGCGAGTGGCCGAGCGCACCGGCGAGCTGCTCGGCGTCGCGGCTGGCGTCCTCGCGCACCAGGGCGACCTTGACTACGGTGGTATCGAGGGAGATGCCGTAGCCGAACAGAAACAGGAAGGTGAGGGGCAGAATCACCGCGATGATCCAGCTGGACGGATCGCGCACCACCTGCTTGCCCTCCTTGAGCATGATGGCGCCGAGCTGCTGCCACCAGGCACGCAGTGGTGCGCCCAGGATCATGCCGCCTCGCTCCCGATGAGCGCTATGAAGGCATCCTCGAGCGTCGGCTCGGGGTGCGCGGAGCTACGCACGCGCTGCTTGAGTTCATCCGGCGTGCCCTCGGCGATCTTGCGCCCGCGCCAGATGAGGCCGATGCGGTCACAGTACTCGGCTTCCTCCATGAAGTGCGTGGTGACCACCACCGCGACGCCGCGGGTGGTGAGCGCGCCGATGTGGTGCCAGAACTCACGTCGCATCAAGGGATCGACGCCGCTGGTCGGCTCATCGAGAAACAGCACGGCGGGGGCATGCAGCGTGGCGCAGGCAAGCGCCAGGCGCTGCTTGTAGCCGAGGGGCAGCAGAGCGGCGTTGTCGCGCAGATGCGGCCCGAGATCGAACATGTCGATCATGGCGTTCACCCGCGTGCGGCGTGCCTCACGGCGCAGTCCGTAGATGTCGGCGAAATAGTCGAGGTTCTGCCGCACCGACAGGTCGCCGTAGAGCGAGAACTTCTGCGCCATGTAGCCCAGACGCGCGCGCGCCTGGCTGGCAGCGTGCAGCAGGTTCACCCCCGCGACGCTCGCCTCGCCTGCGGTCGGGCGCAGAAGACCGCAGAGCATGCGGAAGGTCGTCGACTTGCCGGCACCGTTCGGGCCCAGCAGGCCGTAAATCTCCCCGGCCCGGACCTCGAAACTGACCCGGTCCGCGGCCGTAAAGTCGCCGAAACGCCGCGTCAGGCCGCGCGCGCGTACCAGCACAGAACCACGCTCGGGTGCGCGACTGGGCCACCCCTGCGCGAGTGCGCTCGCCCCCTTGCGGGCCCCGCCGAGGAGCTCGACGTAGGCGTCCTCGAGGCGTGGCGCGACCGCCTGGTAAGCGGGCGGTGCGAACTGCGCTACCGGGACGGCACGCGCGACCACACGCACGCTCGCGCCCTGGATCACCGCGTCGAGCACGCCCGGGCGCTCGAGCTCGGCGTCCGCAGCGCGCCGCGCCGTGCCGGCCGCGACTGGCCTGCGGAACACGCGCCCCGCGACCCGCTGGCTGAGCTCCTGCGGCGCGCCCGCGTACAGCAGGCGTCCGGCATCGAGCAGCCAGATATGGGCACAGCGCTCCGCCTCCTCCAGATACGCGGTGGACCACAGCACCGTCACCCCCTGCTGCAACAGCTCATTCACCATGCGCCACAGTTCGCGACGCGACAGGGGGTCGACGCCCACGCCGGGCTCATCGAGCAACAGCAGCCGGGGCCGTCCCAACAGCGCGCAGGCCAGACCGAGCTTTTGCTTCATGCCGCCGGAGAGAGCGCCGGCGAGCCGGGCAGTGAAAGGCGCCAGACCGGTAAAGGCCAGCAGCTGCGCGAAGCGCGCCTGCCGCGCCGGGGTCGGCAGGGCACGTAGATCGGCGTACAGGCTCAGGTTGTCGAGCACCGACAGGTCCTCGTAGAGCCCGAAACGCTGCGGCATGTAGCCGACCTCGGCCTGTGTGGCCCCGCCCTCGGCGTCCGGGCGGCGGCCGAGCACCTCGACGGACCCTGCGGTCGGCGTCATGAGACCGGCGAGCAGACGGATGAGCGTGGTCTTGCCCGACCCGTCCGGGCCCAGCAGCCCGAGGATCGTCCCCGCCGGCAGACTCGCGCTGATGCCATCGAGCGCGCGGGTCGCACCGAAGCTCTTGACGAGGGCCTGCACCCGGGCGGCGGGCTCGGGCGCGGTCACCACTCAGGGATTGCGGGCCAGCGTGCCCGCGGCCGCCGGCGGAACGCGCACCGTCACCGGCATCCCCTGCCGGAATACATTGTCAGGGTCCGCGGCGATGACCCGGACACGATAGACGAGGTCATCGCGCACCTGCTCGGTTTGCACGGTCTTGGGCGTGAACTCCGCGCTCGGCGAGATGAAACCGACCGTGCCGGTGTATTGACGTCCGGGCATCGAATCCACGCTCAACTGAACCGTCATGCCCGGCTTGATGCGCCCGAGCTGGGGTTGCGGCACGTAGGCCCGGATCCACACCGGTACGGTGAGCGCGAGGGTATACACAGTCTGACCCGCCTCGACTATGGCGCCCGGCTCGCGCGCCCGCACGGAAATGATGCCGGCGCTCGGCGCGCGCAGCACCGTGTCCGCAAGAGCGGTCTGTGCCTTGGCGAGGCGTGCCTCGGCGGACTCCAGCAGGGCGCGCTCGGCCTCGATGTCTTCGATACGCGAGCCATGCAGCTGCAGGTTGAGCTGATCGCGCGCGGCCGCCAGTGCGGCCTCCCCCATGCGCAGACGGGCCTGTGCGTCATCGATCTGCTGACGGGTCGCGAGCCCGGAGCCGATCAGCTCCTGCTGCCGCGCCAGGGTTACCCGCGCGTTGCTGACATCGGCGGTGCGCTGCGCCACCAGCGCCCGTGACTGCGCAATCTCCTCGGGACGGAAGCCCCGCTCGGTCTTCTGCGATTGTGCGCGCGCCTGCTCGACGTCCGCGCGCGCCGCCGCGACGTCGGTCTGGAAGGGCACGGCGTCGAGCTCACCGAGCACTGCCCCGGCCTCGACCTGGGCTCCCTCCTGCACCTCGAGGCGCGCGATGCGCCCCCCGACGCGGAAGGCCAGCTCCACCTGGTGCACGTCCACGTTGCCCGACAGCAGCAAAGGGGCGTGCGGATCGTCCGGCCGCTGGCGCTGCCACCACCAGAGGGCCAGCCCAAGTCCGGCCAGCAGAGCAGCGGCGGCCAGCAGCGCGATGCGACGCGGTGGGCGCAGGCGCGGTGCGGCAGGCGGACTGCTGGCCATCGTGCGCCCAGGGCGTCAGCCGGGGAGACCGGCGCCGGAGGATAGGCTGGCTGCCCGCCCGAGCCAGCGCGCCCGCAGCCAGTAGACCGGGATCCCGGCGAGAATGATCAGCAGGGTCAAGCCGGTCTTGGCGGCATCACTCAGCAGCGCGTTGACGACCATGTACAGGGAGGCGAGCAGGAAGACGGCCGGCACCAGCGGGTAGCCGCTCACCCGATACGGACGCGCCAACTCGGGCCGCCGGCGGCGCAGCACGAATACCGCCGCCACGGCCAGCGCGTAGAACGGCCAGATACCCAGCACGAAGTTGCGCGCCAGCTGTGCGAAGTCGTTCTGCAGTACGAACACGATACCGAGCACGGTCGCGATCGCGATGGCGACGTCGGGCGTGCGAAAACGCGGCGAGAGGTGGGCCGCGAGACCGAAGAACAGCCGGCGGTCGGCCATGGCGAAGAAGATGCGCGAGCCGGTCAGCATCGAGCCATTGAGGCTTCCCAGTGCCGAGATGGCCACCGCGCCGGCGACCACCGCCATACCGGCCGCGCCCAGCAGCGGCACGCGCGCCGCGACGTCATTGGCGATGAGCCGCGAGCCCGACATGGCCGACGGCGGCAGGGCATACAGAAATCCCACGTTCACCAGCAGGTAGACCACCATCACGCATAGCGCGCCGCCGATCAGCCCCCGGGGCAGGTTACGCTGCGGATCGCGCACCTCCCCGGCCACCGCCCCCGCGTCAGCCCAGCCATCGTAGGTCCACATGACCGGTATCAGCGCGCTCGCCAGCAACGACAGCGGCAGGCCGCCGCTGAAAGCGGGACTGAAGTGCGCGGCGGTGCCGCCGCGCGCCGTGAAGGCGAGCAGGCCAAGGCCGAAGAGCGCCGCGTACTTGAGCGCGGTGGTCAGGTTCTGCAGTGCTGCGGCGCGCTGCACGCCCACGTAGTTGAGCACGCCGATCGCCAGGATCGCCAGCGCGGCGACCTCGCGCACCTGGAACGCGGACAACGGCGTGAAATAGCCGAGGTATTCGGCGAACACGGTCGCGATGGCGCCGAGTGCTGCCGCGCGCACCACCACGAACTCGGTCCAGCCGAACAGGAACGCGGGCAGCGGGCCGTAGGCCTCGAGCAGGTAGGCAAAGACCCCGCCCGAGCGCGGCAGCGCCCCGGCGAGCTCGGCGAGGCTGAGCGCCCCGCACATCGCAATGAGGCCGCCCAGCGCCCAGCAGAGCAGGATGAGGCCCGGCGTCTGCAGTTGCCCCGCAATCGTGGCCGGGACGATGAAGATGCCGCTGCCGATGGTGATGCCCACCGAGACCCCGATGGTCTGCAACAGCGTGACCGAGCGCGGCATGCGCTCGCCCCAGGCGTCAGCCACGATCGAGCCTCGCGGCCAGGAGTTCGATCCAGTGCCGCACCGGCAGCGTCGCGGCGCTGCGCAGCTGCTGCAGGCAACCGATGTTGGCGGTGGCGAGTAACGCCGGTTCCCCCGCCTGCAGTGCGGCGAGCTTCGCGTCGCGCAGTTGCACCGAGAGCTCACCCTGCAGGAGGAAGTAGGTGCCCGCCGCCCCGCAGCAGCGCCCCTCATCTGCGACCGCGGTGAGTTCGTAACCCGCCGCGCGCAACAGCGGCTCGACCTTGCCGGCACTCTGCAGCGCGTGTTGCAGGGTGCAGGGTGACTGGAACGCGACGCGCACGCCGGCGCCACGACCCGGGGGAAGTTCGCGTCGCAGCGCATCGCCCTCCGCAGCAACCACCTCGCTGAGGTCCAGCGCTAAGGTGGCGATGCGCGCGGCACGCGCCGCGTAGCCGGGCTCGGCGGCCAGGAGCCGGCCGTACTGCGTGAGCACGGCACTGCAGGCGCTCGAGGCGGAGAGCACCGCCTCGACCCTTTCATCGAGCAGCGGCTCGAGTACATCGACATTGCGGCGCAGCTGTGCGCGGGTCTCCTCTTCCGCGCCGAGGTGGTGGGTCAGCGCGCCGCAGCAGCCGGCCTGCGGCACCCGCAGCGCGCTGATGCCTAGCGTATCGAGGACGCGCGCCGCCGCCACGTTGATCTCGGGTGCCAGCGCGGCCTGCGCGCACCCCTCGAGGAGCAGGACCCGGCGCGCGTGTCGCGGTGCGGGCCAGGCGCTCGACCCGGCACGCCGGCGGCGCCGTGGCACGTGCGCGCGCAGCCGCTGCGGCAGCAGCGGTCGCGCCATACGGGCCACCATGAGCAGCACTCGCACACGCCGACGGTGCGGGATCAGCTTGCGCAGCAGGTAGCGTGCGAGTACCTGCCGCAGCGGTCGCGCCGACCGGCTGTCGAGCACGGAGCGTCCGATCTCCAGCAGCCGTCCATAGCGCACACCGGAGGGGCAGGCGCTCTCACATGCGCCGCAGGACAGACAGCGATCCAGGTGCAGCCGTGTGCGCGCGCTCGCCGCGCCGCCTTCGAGAAGCTGCTTCGTCAGGTAGATGCGGCCACGCGGGCTGTCCAGCTCGTCGCCCCGCAACTGATAGGTCGGGCAGCTGGCGAGGCAGAGCCCGCAGTGCACGCACGCGCGCAGGATCGAGGCGGCCTCGGCTGCGTCGGCGCGGTGCTGAAGGGATTCGGCGAGCGCGGTCTGCATTCCCCGCTTTCTGATCGGAGCGGGGCCATTCTACGCGCCCCTGCCGGGGCTGTTCCGGCTCAGCCCATGATGGCCTTGAGGCGCTGGGTACGCGACTCCGCGCTCGCCGCCTCGACCCGCTTCAGCAGCTCGCGGGCCGCCTCGGCCTGCAGCGGGCGGCTGAGCAGGAAGCCCTGGGCGTCCTGGCAGTCCTGCTCCTGCAGGAAAGCGAGCTGCGGGAAATTCTCCACGCCCTCGGCGGTCACGTTGATGCGCAGCGAACGCGACATGGCGATGATCGCCGAGGCGATGGCACGGTCGTCATTGCATTCCGTCACGCTGCTGACGAAGGAGCGGTCGATCTTGAGGCGATCCACCGAGAAGTGCCGCAGCCTGCCGAAGCTGGAATAGCCGGTGCCGAAGTCATCGATGGCGAGTGAGACGCCGATAGACTTGAGCTGGTTGATCGCCTTCTCTGCCCACTCCTCGTCGGCCATGACGACGGACTCGGTGATCTCGAGCTCGAGCGCCGAGGGCGGCAGGCCCGTCTCGGCCAGCACGGCGGCGACCTCGGCCGGGTACTCCGCCAGCGCGAACTGGCGCCCGGAGACATTGACGGCGATGCGCTCGAACGGCAGGTTCTCGACCTGCCATGCCCTGGCCTGCAGGCACGCCGAGCGCAATACCCACTTGCCGATCGCGTGGATGAGGCCGGTCTCCTCCGCCACGGGGATGAACTCGCCCGGGCTCACCGGGCCGAGCTGGGCGCTGTTCCAGCGCAGTAGCGCCTCCATGCCCGAGATGTTGCCGGTGCGCACGTCGAACTGCGGCTGATACTGCAGCGAGAATTCGTTGCGCTCGAGGGCGAAACGCAATTGCTCCTCGATGGTGAAGCGATGCAGCGCAGTCGCGTTCATGGCGACGTCGTAGTACGCATGGGTCCCGGGGCTGCGCCGCTTGGCAAAATACATGGCGAGGTCGGCATTGCGCAGCAGCGTCTCCGCGTCCGCCCCGTCGCGCGGATAGATGGCGATGCCAACGCTCGGGGTGACGACCAGGCTGTTGCGGGCCAGCTGTACCGGCTCACGCAGCGCCGCGATCAAGCGCTCGGCTACTGCCCCGGCGTCGGTCGCGGCGCGCAGGTTGGGCAGCAGCACCATGAACTCATCGCCCCCCAGCCGTGCCAGATCGCCGAGTCGCGAGGTATCGATCGCGTTCGCCGTCGCGGTTTCCGCGTTGCCCGAGCGCAGCGAGCCGCGCAGACGGTCCGCGACCACGCACAACAGCTGGTCACCTACGGCGTGGCCGAGTGTGTCGTTGACGCGCTTGAAGTTGTCGAGGTCGAGGTACAGCACGGCGAGCGTACGCTCGTGCTCCTTGGCGACCTGCAAGGCTCCGACCAGGCGGTTACGCGACTGCTCGCGGTTCGGCAGGCCGGTGAGGGTGTCAAAGTAGGCCAGCCGCACGATGCGACGCTCCGCCCGCCACTTGCTGCCGAGGGCGATGGTCAGCTGGCGGATCTCGTGCGGATGGAATGGCTTCTGCAGGTAGGACAGCTTGTCCTCGGGCGGGGCGAGCCCGCCGATTTCCAGTGGGTCGACGTCCGAGTACGCCGTGCAGATGACCAGCTCCACCGCCGGATCGAGCTCGCGGATCCGGGTGGCGGCCCACGCACCATCGGGCCCCGGCGGCATGCGCATGTCGAGGAACACCACCGCGAAGGGCTGGTTGTTCGCCAGGCCGTCCTTCACCGCGCTGACGGCGGCCTCGGCGCCGGACACGAACACCGGCTCGAAAACCGCACCGCGCGCGAGTGAGCGCTCCCGCGCGGTGTCGGCGGGGCTCTTCTTGAAGAGGCGACTGCGCAGCTCGCGGAATCCGGCGATCTCCTGCGTCACCTCGTTCTCCAGAAGGATCTGCCGGTAAGCGTCGCGCACGTCCGCCTCGTCATCGGCGATCAGTACGCGGACCGGTTGGGTCTTGGACTCGGGCATGGCGTCCTCAGGCGGCGGCGGCGGCCGCCGGTTCGTGGCCGGTAAGGGGGAGGAGCAGGTGCATCGAGGCGCCGCGGCCCGGCCCCTCGCTGGCGGCCCAGATGCGGCCGCCGAGCGCGTTGATGGCATTGGCGCACCAGTGCAGCCCGATGCCGTGGTTCGTGTCGGGTGACTTGGTGGTGTAACCCTTCTCGAATACCCGGGTCAGGTTGTCGGCGGCGATGCCGACGCCGTCGTCCTTGCACTGCAGATGCAGCTGGGCGACCTCATCCTCGCGCACGATCTCGGCGCTGACCTTGAAGGTGCCGCGTTCCTTGCCGGCATCCCGCACCGCGTCGGCGGCGTTGATGATGAGGTTCTGCAACACCAGTCGCAGCACGGTGCGCGCCACGCGCACCGTGCCGAGGCGCTGCAGCGTCTCGTCCGCGTCGATGCGCAGGCGCTGCCGGCACGCGTCCGGGACGATCTCGAGTGACTGCGAGACGAGCTCAGGCAGACGTACCGGCTCCACCACGTGATCGTTGCGTGTGGTCCGCATCTGCTCGGCCAGCATGCTCTGGATCACCGTCGTCTGGCGGCTCATGATCGCGATGTCTTCCTGCGTGGTGCGCACCAGGGCCGCGAGCTCGCGGCTCGCGAGGCGCACGAACTGCTCAAGGTCTGCCCGGCGCTGCGGATCCGCGACCGCGCCCTCGAGCTCCTGTATCGCCTGCGCAGCATCCTCGCTCGGCGCTTCCTTGAGGCGGTTGCCGAGGTTCGCCAGCCGCACCCCGAGCGGTGTGAGCGCATTGCCCAGGTTATGCAGCACGCCCCGCGCCAGCTCGGCGAAGCCAGCCTGGAAGGACTGGTCCATGAGCTGGGTGTGAGACTCCGCCAGCTGCTCGACCATGCGGTCGAACTCCTTGGCCAGGACCCCCATCTCATCGGCACGTTTGAGGTCGAGCCGCGTCGTCAGGTCACGACCGGCGCCGATGGCCACCGCGTGTCGGGTCACGATGCGCAGCGGATTGAGGATGACCTGATTTAGCACCGCCACGAGCAGCACGATGATCAGCGCGGCCGCGGCGAGCATGCACAGCGCCGCCACCCGTACGGCTGCCCTACCGCGCAGGGAGACTTCGCGCGGCACGTCTACCCGCAACGTCATGAGCGGCTTGCCGTACACATCGGCGTAGCCGCGGTAGACGCGGGTGAGCGTATCGGTGGCCTCGAGCCGCTCCGCGGGTCCGTTGCGGTCCACCGGCAGGAGCTCGAGCCGCGCCTGCGCCTGCGCGGCGACGTGCTTCAAGACCGTCGGCGTCAAGAGCCGCCCCATGATGATCATGCCGCGCGAGGGTCCGCCGCCGTTACCATCGAGCAGCGGGCCGGAAGCGAGCAGCAGCGTGCCACCGTCGGTGCGCAGCAGTCCGCGCGCCGGCTGCGCGTTGCCGAGATTCTCGTGCCAGGGGAAGTCCGCGGGCAGCGAACGCCAGGCGGTGAGATCCAGATGCAGGGGTCGCTCACCGCTCTCGTCCACGTCTTCGGCCAGGAGCACCTGGCCGGCGCGGTCGATGATGATGACGACGTTGACGTCGAGCAGCTTCAGCGCCGCCGGCGTGATGTTCGCCGCCGGAAAGCCCGAGTTGTGATCCCAGGCAAACCGGTACGTATCGGCCCAGTTACCCCAGTCGCGGGCATCGACCGCGACCTGCTCGAGATTCTCGGCCAGCGCGTAATCGATGCGCCGCATGGCGGTGCGGGCATCGGCGCGCTCGAGCTCCGCGAAACTGCGCATGATCACCAGCTTGCCGACCATGACCACGGCGGCACCGAGGATCAGGAAGACGCCGGCGATGAGGATGGTGACCTTGGAGCGAATACTCACCGTAATAAGCTAAATCGGATCTCCTCTTTCATCGTGTCCCGGGCTCTCAAAAATGAGTCGCCGCAGGGGCCTCCCGGGGCACCGAAGTGAAGCCCGTCACACATTGGAGCGGGCACAGGGAAGTCCCGGTGGGCAGCTGCGGGCGCACTCCTCTGCCCGAGCCGGCTCAGCGGCGGCGCGCCGGGGTGGGGTACCATCGCCGCATGAGGACCGAGGCGCTGGCCGTGGCCGTGCTGCTCAGCGCCTGCACGCAACTTGACGTGCAGGAGATGGGCAATGGCCAGCTCTCGCTCCGCGCGGTGGCCCCCTCCGGCGGTTACTACGGCGCGCATGAAGCCGCCGTCGAGCAGGCGGACGCCTATTGCAGCCGGCACGGTCGGCAGGCCGAGATCGACAGCTTCTATGATCACGGGGCCATCGGACCGGAGGGCGAGCACGAGAGCTCCGTCATCTTCAACTGCACCACCCGGCGGCCGCTGCAGTTCTGAGACGCGCGTGCGGCGCGCATTGCCAATCGCTCTGCTGCTGCTCGGACTGCCCTCCATCGACCGCGCCGATGCAGGCGCACCGGTTCGCGCCCGCTTGGCGACGACCGAGACGGTGCTCGAGCTCGAAGCGGATCCCGCCGCCCCCAAGCTGCTGCGTCTCCGCGGTGCCGCCGGCCCCGACTGGCGCAATGAGCGCGAGGAGCCGCCACCCGCCTCCGTCGAGATGGACGGCACCACGCATCCGCTCACGTGGACTTTCGACGCCGCGGCCAGTCGGCTCGAGCGCGGCGCGGTGGAATTCGTGTACCGGAGCGCCGCCCCACGGCTGACGTGGCGCTGGCGCTGGCGGGCCCCGCTCGGCGCCGGACCCCTCGAACACACGGTACGGCTCGAGAATCACAGCGGACGGGACCTCTGGTTGTCCCACCAGCCGAGTCTGCTGTCCGCCTGGGAGATCGGGGCCACCGGCACGCTCGAGCGTTTCTGGGTCGAGAAGGGGGCGGACACCCCGTCTGCGCAGGGCACGCACCTCGACCCCGTCGGTCCGCACTTCGCGTGGGAGGGTCGCTCGAGTACCTACGCTCGCCCGCTCGCGGGTCGGGAGCGGGAGATGATTCCCTATGTGCTGGTGGAGCAGGCGGGCGGCCCGCGCGCCGGGTGGTACGTGGGCATCGAGTTCAGCGGGCGTACCCGTATCGCGCTGCGCCGTGTCGGGGAGCTGCTGAGTGCGGAGGCGGGCCTGGATCCCGAGCCCGGGCCCTATCGCACCCGGCTGCGTGCGGACGAGGTGTTCGCCACGCCCACCGTTTTTCTGGGTGCGAGCGCCGGTGGCCCCGACGCTGCCGGCAATTCCTTGCGCGCCTGGGTGCGCGGCGCTCTCAACCGTCCCGCCACGATCGCCGATCCACGCTATCCGCTGCTCGTGAGCAACAGCTGGGGAGCGGGCATGGCCGTGGACGAGCGGCTCGCCCGAGGCATGATCCTGCGCGCCGCGGCGCTCGGTCTTGAGATGTTCCATCTCGACGCCGGGTGGTTCCGCGACGTCGGTGACTGGGCCCCGGACCCGGTGAAGTTCCCGCACGGTGTGGCCGCGCTCGCCGATCTCGCGCACCGCCACGGGCTGCGCTTCGGGCTATGGATGGACTGGACGCAGGCCGGAACCTCCGCCAGACGCGGCGCCCGCTCGGTCGACGATCCGCAGACCCGTGACTGGCTGATCGCCGATCCACCGCCCGGTTGGCAGCATCGCGAACCGTTCAAGGGCATCACCTTCGATGTGGGCGTGCCGGCTGCCCGGGCCTGGGCCGAAGGGCAGCTGCAGCGCACGATCACCGCGTTCCACCTCGACATGCTCGAGCACGACGGCTACCTCGTCGCCCAGGGGAGCACCCGTGCCGACCACCCGGCCGCGGCCCCCGCGCCCGGTACTGTGCGCGTCTACGAGGATTCGGGATACCTGTGGGTCGAAGGCTCGAACTCGACCGACGTCAGCGACCACGCGACGCGTGCCTACTACGCGATTCACGAGGCGCTACGGCGGCAGCACCCGCGGCTGCTCCTGGAGGTCTGTAACGACGGCGGCCGCATGGTCGATTTCGGCAGCGCGGCACACGGCGATTATTTCTCCATCACCGATAGTTACGATCCGCTCTCGAACCGGCGCGCCTTTTACGACTCGAGCTACGTGTTGCCCCCCGCGATGCTCGAGAGCTACGTGGCCGCGTGGCCCACGCCCCGAGTGGAGAACTTCCGCTACCTGCTGCGCAGCGGGATGCTGGGATGGTTCTCACTCATGCTCGATCCGGCGAGCTGGAGCGCGACCCAGCGCGCCGAAGCGCGCGCGCAGATCGCGCTTTACAAGCGCGCGCTGCGGCCTCTCATCCGCAGCGCCGATCTCTACCACGCCGGTCCGCGACCCGACGGCGTGCACTGGGACGGGATCGAATACGTGACACACGACGGACGACGCGGCGTGCTGTACGCCTTCCGCGGCTCAGGCGGTGAGGCGGTGCAGCGTTTTCGCCTCACGGGCCTGCAAGAGGCGGGCAGTTATCGGCTGCGCTTTGCGGATCACACCGCGCCGACGCAAGTCCTGCCAGGCCGCGACCTGGCCAGCGAGGGCGTGAGCGTCACGTTGATGTCGCCTCTGTCATCAGAACTTGTCTTTTTTGAGCAAATCCGACCCCCCGCATACCGGCCTCCGCCGTGACCCACCGGTTTGCCCCCGTTTTGCGTTCTCCCGCTTAAGCTTACGGTTCGTTGCGATTTTGCAACGACCCTTGTATCTCCCCCCGTTTCCGAATTACAGTTTTTTTGCGAGGTGCAGGTCGACGATGCGTATGCGTCCCTCGAGGGGAAAAAAGACGTGATGCGCCCGAGCAGCCCAGTACCTCTAACGGGACCGCGGGATCTACGGTTTTCACCAGTTATCCGCATGGGGAGGCTCCATGAGAGGGAAAAGCAACAAGGCACTTCGACGAAGTGCCCGGTTGGCGCAGCACACGTTTGACTTATCGTTGATGCGACGGCCGGGGCTGCGCGGCGCCGCCGCCAACACCGTCGCCGCAGCGGTGGCCGGCATTCTGTACAGCGCCGCCGGCTACGCGCAGGACCAATCACCGGCCACGGCGCCCGCCGCCGACTCGCTGCAGGAAGTCGTCGTCACGGCGAACGCCGCCAACGGCGTGAAGAAGCTCGACGCGAGCTACAACATCGTTTCGGCGGACGCCGAGCAGATTCGCATGGCGAACCCGAAGAGCACGGCCGACATCCTCAAGGTGTCGCCGGGCATCTGGCCCGAGTCCTCGGGCGGACAAACGGGAGCCAACATCGAGATCGCCGGCATTCCCGGCGGCGGCGACGCGCCCTTCTTCACCAACATGATCGAAGGCACGCCGATGTACGGCATGCCCTCGCTCTCCTTCATGGACTCGAGCTCCCTGTTCCGTCTCGACGATACCGTCGATCGCGTCGAAGTGGTGCAGGGCGGCCCGGGCGCGATCTTCGGCCCCGGTCAGATGGGCGCCACGGCCAACTTCATCCTGCGCCGCGGCACGGCCACGCCGAGCGGATCGCTGGGCCTCACCTACGGCAATGAGGGCCTGTACCGCGTCGACGGGTTCTATGGCTTCCCGATCAGCGAGGGCTGGTACGGCAGCATCGGTGGCTTCTACCGCGAGTCGAACGGCGTGCGCGATCCGCAGTTCAAGGCCGACAAAGGCGGGCAGCTCACCGGCACCCTGAGTCACGACCTGGATGGCGGGTCACTCATGTTCTGGGCGCGGGCGCTCGATGACAAGAACCAGTTCATCGTGCCCATCCCCCTGATCCAGACCGGCAGCGACAGTTTTGGCGCGTATCCGGGCTTCGACCCGCTGACCGGTTCCTACGGCAGTCACAACATCCAGCACGTGACGCTGCCGAACCCCGGTGGCGGCTTGGAGAACGCCGATCTCGCCAACGGTCGCGGTGGCGAGCTGTACTACCTCGGCAGCAAGTGGGAACAGAAGTTCGGCGACTGGAACGTGCTCAACAACTTCCTGATCGACGGCGGCCACCTCAATACCAACGCGCTGTTCTCGGGTCCGAACCCGCGGCCGCTCGGCTACTACCTGTACGGCTGCCAGGCAGCCGCCGGGCCGTTGCCGGCGGGCTACTGTAGCGGGACCGGCACTCCGGTCGACACCAACAACCTCGGCCCGGGCGGGATGGGACTGACCGGCGCCGTCAGCGCCAACTACGTCGGTGGCGGTGCGGTACCGCTGTCACAGAGCGTGATCACCCAGGGCTGGTGGTACATCCAGAAGACGCTGAAGAACCTGGTGGACGAGTTCCGGGTCAGCAGGATGATCTTCGACGGCGACACGCTGACCGGCGGGATCTACCTGGCCCGCTACAGCGACGACGACAACTGGTCACTCGGCAACACGATGCTCATGACCAATACGCCGCACGCCACCGCCATCACGCTCACCTGCACCGGGGCCACGGGTCCCGCCTGCGGCGCGGGCGCGACGGCCCCCGGCGGCACGTACAACATCACCAGTCCACAGGGTTTCGTCAGCTACAACAACAACTACAACATCCTCGAGCACGGCAACGCCAATAACATCGCGGCGTACCTGTCGAACTCGTGGAAGTCGGGGCCGTTGCTGATCGACGTCTCGGCGCGTGTCGAGCGACTCGATGCGAACCAGCGCACCTGCAACCGCACGCCAACCGCGCTGGGCGGACCGTTCGACCTGTGGGACAACGCCGTACCGATCTGCAACGGCACCTGGGACTATGAGCACTACGTGCGCACCCGGCCCTCCTACACCGGCGGCATCAACTACGAGATCGGGTCGAACATGAGCGTCTATGCCCGTGCCAACACCGGTGTGCACTTCGACGACTTCGACAACGGCATCCGCGGCGCGATGGGCAAGTTCTCGCCCCTGGAGACACTGACCAACTACGAAGCGGGGTTCAAGTTCCAGAACCAGTTCGCCTACGTCGATATCAGCGTCTACAAGAAGGACTTCACCGGTCTGCAGTACCAGGAGACCGATACCCAGGGTAACCCGCTGAGTGCCATCTCCAACTACGGCTCGGACTCGAAAGGCATCAACTTCATCACCACCCTGACGCCGATCGAGCACTTCAACATCCGCCTGGTAGGCGACTACATGAACGGCAAGTACACCGACTACATCGGTTGTGCGCCGTACAAGGACATCAACGGCAACACACAGTGCATCAGCATCAACGGCGCGCCGCTGCAGCGGCAGCCGAAGTTCCAGATCCGGGTCACGCCGAGCTACACCGTGCCCGGCACCTGGGGCGATGCCACGCTGTGGGTCACCTACGAGCACGTCGGCCAGCGCTACGAGGACCAGTCGGGCCTGCAGCCCCTCGGCTCCTACTACATGCTCAGTGGCGGCCTGGTGGTGGATGTGGGCAAGAACTGGCAGTTCCGCCTGCAGGGTACCAACCTGACCAACCAGATCGCGCTCACGGAAGGCAACGCGCGTATCTTCGGTGTCAACACCGGTATCGGTGGGGTGATCATGGCGCGCCCGATCGAGGGCCGCGAGATCAACGTCCAGGCGAAGTACCTGTTCTGATGAGCTAGGAACGACCCCCCGCGCCTGCCGGGCGCGGGGGGTCTTTTTTTTGGAGCACCGCGGCGTACGAGGCAGAATGTGCCGCACGGTGAGTACCCCACCCGTTGAGGCCATGCGACGCATCGGCGAGCTGCTGCGCGCCGGGCAGCTGCACGCCGCGCGTGCGCAGCTGGAGTCGGTGCTCGCCCGACACCCGGACTACCCCGAGGCGCTGCGGCTCCTCGGCGGGACCCAGCTCGCCCTGGGGGAGCCCGCCACGGCTGAGACAGTGCTGCGCCGAGCGCTCGCGCTCGATCCCGCCTGGGCGCCCACGCTCGTCACCCTGGCGGAACTTCTGCTCGCCGCAGGACGCACGGAGGAGGCCGAGGCGCTGCTGGAACGGGCGGCGTCCGGCACGCCCCCGATGCCACGCGCCGCGCTGCTGCTCACGCGACTCTACAACGACAGCGGCCGCCCCGAGCGCGCGCTCGCCATCGCCGCCCCATTGTGCGCCTCGGGTCAGGCGGACAGCGAGCTTGTGGCCCAGCACGTCGCCGCGCTGGCCGCCCTCGGTCGCCCGGCCGAGGCCGTGGCCCTGTACCGCGAGCGCATCGAGGCCGACGGCACCTCGGCGGCCGTCGCGCACGGCCTCAGCCTGGCCCTGCAGGCCGCCGGAGAGCCCGCCGCCGCGGCGCGAGTGGCGGCGCAGGCACTCGAGCGTGCGCCGGCCAGTCCGGCGCTCTGCCTAGCGCACGGGCGCAGCCTCATCGCCACCGGCGAGCATGCGCAAGCGGAGCGGGCCCTGCGTGAGGCGGTGCGGCTCGAGCCACGCCTGAGTGAGGCGCACAGCAGCCTCGCGCAGCTGGTGTGGCTGCGCACCGGCGACCTCGGCCAGGCCACCGCGACGCTCGATACGGCGCTGCGGCACCATGCGAACGATGTGACGCTCTGGGCCGCCAAGGCGGCGCTGCTGCAGGGGGCGGGGGATGCACGCGCCGCGTACGGCTGCCTCGAGCGGTGGCTGCAGGCAGACGGGGCAGCGCCCGCGCTCCTGGTCCGCGGTGCACTCGCGGCGCTGGAGTTCGAGCCGGCCGCGGCCGTGCGCCTGGCGGAGCGCGCCCTGGCGCGCGCGCCTGACAACAGAGCGGCCCGCACCGTGTTGGCCGCGGCCCTGCTCGGTGTCGGCGAGGCCAAAGGGGCGCTGCCGCATTGCGAGACCCTCCTCGCCCGCAGCCCGGACGATCAATATCTCATCGCCCTCGAGACGACCGCCTGGCGGCTACTCGGGGATCCGCGCTACGCGGAGCGCTGCGACTACACGCGCCTGGTGATGCCGGTGCAGCTCGAGGCGCCGGCGCCGTGGGGCAACCTCGCGGAGTTCCTCGCGGCGCTGCGCGCGAGCCTCGAGCGACTGCACGACCCCGGGGGACACGCCCTGCTCTTCCAGTCGCTGCGTCACGGCACCGAGACCACGCAGGACCTCACCCGCAGTGCCGATCCGCTCATCCAGGGATTGTTCCGTGCGTTCGCCGCACCGATCGACGCGTATCTCGCCCGCATCGGACACGGGAATGATCCGCTGCGGCGCCGCAACGCCGGCCGGTGGCGTTTCAATGGCAGCTGGTCGGTGCGGCTGCGCAGCTCGGGTTTCCACACCGCTCACGTGCACCCGCGTGGCTGGATCTCCTCGGCCTGCTACATCGAGCTGCCGGCCGCCCCCTCGCCGCCCACGCGGGCAGGCTTTCTGAGCTTCGGCACGCCGAGCTTTCCGACCCATCCGCCGCTACCCTCCGAGCACGAGGTGCAGCCGGCTGAGGGGATGCTGGTGTTGTTCCCCTCGTACTTCTGGCACGGCACGGTGCCCTTTCACGGCGGCGGCACCCGCCTCACGGTCGCCTTCGATGCCGTGCCGGCCGGCCCCGGCTGATTCAGCGGGGCGGCTCGCCCTCCACCGCGTTGAATGCGATGGTGATGCGGGGGCTATCGCCCTCGTGGGGCTCGACGTAGTGCTCCATCCAGCAGGGAAAGAGCACCAGCAGCCCCGCACTGGGGGTGAGGTGCACGTCACTGTGGCCGTTGGGAACCACACCCTTGACCGAGCCGTGGATGACACCCGGCCGGGGCTCGCGCAGCACGAACGCGCCTGAGCCGGGCGGCACCTGCAGGTAGAAACTGCCGGAGAGCAGCGAACCTTCGTGGAGGTGCAGGAAATTGAACCCGCCGCGGTCGTGCAGGTTGATCCAGGACTGCAGGTGAAAGACGCGGTTGCCGAGACCCATCTCGGCGAGCGCGACCTGGCACGCGGCACGAATCGCCGCGTGCAGGGGCGCGAACTCTGCGCGCTCGAGCACGCGCATGTCGGTGCTGTTCCATCCCTGGCGCACCGTGCGCCCGGCGGGGCGCGGACTCGCGGCGCGCATCGCCAGCACGGCATCCACCCATTCCGGCAGTCGAGGCGCGAGCGGCTCGAGGCGCGCCTGCCAGATC
Organism: Gammaproteobacteria bacterium; assembly: GCA_019247195.1. Taxonomy (GTDB): domain Bacteria; phylum Pseudomonadota; class Gammaproteobacteria; order Steroidobacterales; family Steroidobacteraceae; genus 13-2-20CM-66-19. Next base: position 6,487 of record JAFAPI010000092.1, on the reverse strand, counting down.
CGGGTGGGGAACAGGTCGAGCGCGTTCAGCGCCGGCCCGGCGGCCGGCGCGGCGCGGGCAGCCCCGGGGCTCGGACCGGCCTCGCCGGCGCGGAACGTGAAGCTGAACCTGCCGCTCATGAGGGCACGTGCGGGACGCGGGTGAGCCGCACGCGCCCGGCTGCATCGCGGGCGACCGTGATATCGAAGCGCGCGCCGCGGAAGGCCACGTTCTGCAGCCTGAGAGACTTCCAGGACGAGGGCAGCACCGGCGCGTACGCCTGGGTCAGGCCCTGCTCCGTGATCCGCAGCCCGGTCAGCCCGTAGACGAAGCTCTGGATGAACCCCGCCGAGGTGGAGAGGATATAGCCGGCATTGTTCGCGGCGGTCTCGCTGCGCACGTTGAAGGGCGGCTTGAGGAACCCCACCAGGTTGCGGTCGATCCACTGCCCGGCTGTATCGCCCTCGCCAAGCTCGGCGGCGTGCACCGCCAGCATCACCATCATCATCTCGTTCGGGTCGTCGCCGTGGACCTTCAGCTCGTGCAGCTGGAACTCGTAGTCGTTGCGCCGCACCTGAGGACTCATCGGCAGGTCGAGGTTCGGATAGACGAGCCAGGAGAGCGAGGAGCCCATCCAGGTGATCTTGTCGTGCGGCACACTGACATCGAAGTCGAGGTGGCGCTGCTCGCGCGCCGAGAACGGGATGTACATGTCGGCGGCGATCCGTGCCCACTGCGGGTCAGGCGCCGCGCCCACGCGCTGCGCGGCCGCGGTCGCGATCTGCAGCGCCTTGCGGGCGGCGGCATTGGTGAACGAATCGTTCGGCACGTCATCGTAGGCCTCATCGGGCGAGACCACGTGGTGGATCTCGTAGCGATGCGCGGCGGAATTGTAGGTGACGCGGCTTACCCAGAACTCCGCGATCTCGCGTATGACCGGCCAGCCGTGCTCCCTGAGCCAGGCGTCATCACCGCTCGCCAGGTAGTACTGCCACTGTGCGATGGCGATGTCGGCATTGACGTGGATCTCACGGTAAACGCCGTAGGCGAAGTACGGGGTGTGGTCGACGCCGGTCTCCGGGTCCGCCTCCCAGGGATACATCGTGCCGCGCACCCCATATTGACGCGCGCGCTCGCGCGCGGGCTGTTGGGTGCGATGGCGGAACATGACGATGGGCTTGGCTCGCTCCGGGTGCAGCAGCAGCAGCGCCGGGAACACCCACGAGTCGCTGTCCCAGAAAGCGTGCCCGGCATAGTTGGGGGTTAGCGCGCAGGCCCCCATCGGCCACGCCGTGTCGACGGTGGAGTTCGACAGCAGGTAGTACAGGTCCGAGTGCACCGCCTGCTGCGCCGGCGCGTCGCCCTCGATGCGGATGTCCGATTGCCACAGCGTGTGCCAGGCGGCGCGGTGCGCCTCCAGCAGCGACTCGAAACCCTGCGCCCGCGCCGCGCTCGCCACCCCGAGCATCTCGCGCGCATCTCCACCCCAGCCCTGGCGAGCCACGGCCACGTACTTGCTGAAGCGATAGGTGTGCCCCGCCTGCACGGGTACGCTCAGCGTGAGGCCGAGCTGGTAGGGGGTGCGGATCAGCTTGACGTCGCTCGGCTGCGCATCGGCGGGCACGCCCACGGCGGCCGCCTCGGCCATGGACAGTCCCTCGATCGCGCGGCCGTCGAGCCAGAAGGTGAGCTCGCGCGCGTCGGCCTCGCCAGCGCGAACCTCGGTATGGCCGTAGTACCAGACCGGCGCCCGATCAGGGGTGGCCGGGTTGAGCGGCTCGAGCACCGTCATGTCGTTGGCGGCGACCGCGGCCTGCATCTCCTCGCCGTTCATGGTGCGGATCGGAAAGCGCGGCTGGTGCTCCGCCCAGAGCGTGAACCAGAAGGTGAGCTGTACGGTGCCGCTGAACTCCGGGGTAATGGCGAGCTGCGAGGCGGCGAGGTGCGGGGCGGCCTCGCTGGCGAAGCTCGTCACCACGACCGCGGTGCGCTTGCCGCTGTCATCCGTGTAGCGGTAGTGAGTGGTGAGCGTCGCCTCGTAGAGGTTCAGGGTCTGGCCGTAGTCGGCGAAGGACTTGTCGCTGAGCCTGGTGTTGTTCAGCCAGAACTGCCCCGCCGTGCTGCTGCCGGTGCTGTAGTCGATCCCGCTCCAGCCCGGGATCGCCGCCGGGCGCGCGATGTCCTCCTTCTTGTAGTCCATGAAGGCCACGAGGTACGCGGGGTTGCTCTCGGTGCCGCGCGGGCCGGTCATGCTCGAGAGATACCCGTTCGCGAGGTAGCTCGGGAAGTAGCGCGGCCAATCCTCGGGCGTCGCCTTCAGCAGGAAAGTGGGATCGGTCTCGGCGCGCGCAGCGGCGCTCGCCGCGAGCAGGAGCGCACACAGCCAGCGCCCCGTGCGCGGCCTCACTGGATCCGCCATGCCTTGGCCTCGTAAGGGTTGAGCTGTAGCTGCACGCTGCGGTCGGCGGCGATCTCCAGCGGCGCGGCTTGCGGGGTGAGGACGTCCGTCAGCCGCGCGCCCGCGGCCGCCGCGTGCAGCGCAACCCGCTCCTGCACCGCGGCCGGCGCGAAGTTGAGCGCCGTGACCTCGAGGCCTGCTCCCTCGGGCAGCTCGTGCACCAGTACCAGCAGTCCCGGCGCCTTCACCGCCGGCACATCGACCAGGCGGGCGGCGAACAGCTTGAGCTCGGCGCGCGCCTTGAGCAGCCGGGCGAGCTGGGAGGCAAACGAGTCTGGGTGGCGCAGCTGCTCGGGCAGCGGCCCGTACAGGGCGCGGGTGCGCGGCAGCCCGGCCGAGGAAGCGGTCGCGTCCGGGTTGGTCCCCAAGAGGTCGTAGGCGCCGCGGTTGATCCAGCGCGTGTCGCCGTCGGCGAGGCGTGGGCGCACCGCATCCGCGGGGAGCGTGAGCGCGCCCACCAGGTCCCACCCCGAGAGCGCAAAGACCCCCGGCTGCATCGCGTTGTAGAAGGCGAGAAGCAGGTGCAGCTGCTTGATGCGCTCGATATCCGCGGCGCTCAGGGCGGCGAGGTCCCGCAACCCGAGGGTGGCGGCGATCACGGTGGCCGTGGTTGAAGCGACCCCGTCCCCGAACTTGAGGTTATAGGGCACGCCGAGCAGCTTCGCGTACATCTCCTTCTGTACCAGCTCGCGCAGCGCCTGCCCGGTGAGCTCGCCGCCGCGGAAGGGAAAGCGATCGGCGCCGTGCGCCGCGAAGTGTCCCAGACCCATGGTGAGCTCGTCGTGGTTCTGCAGCGCGTGGATCAGCCGCCCTGGATCCACCTCGTTCTGGCGCATCAGCTGAAAGACCAGGCGCAGGAACTCGGCATCGCCACTCAGCAGCGCATAGTCGTAGGCCGGGCGCGTGACGAAGTCGTAGCTTAGATCCGGCCCGCCGCGCGACATCTCGCGCATGGTGTCGAAGGGCAGCGCCAGCTCCTCGAAGGTGTAGCCCCCGAGCTTGCGCACCATGTCGGCGATCAGCTGGTTCGCGGTCAGCGACAGCGGGTGCCCCTCCGACCACACCTTGCCGCTGGGGTCGCGCTCGATGCCGAGCAGTCCGTTGGCGTCCAGGCGCAGCATGCCGTCGCCGAGCACGCCGATCTCATGCACCGCGTCGCCGATCACCAGGCGCTCGGCGCCGAAGGTGGGGTCGAGCCAGTTGAGCGTGGGCTGACCCTGCTTAAAGTAATGCAGGTACACCCAGCGGCGCTCGACGCCGTCGACGCCGCGCACGACGTCGGTCGCGCTCCAGTCGGTGTCCTTGACCCCGGGCTCGTAGAAGATCGAGGACGAGAGTCGACCGACGATGTAGCCCTTGGCCTGCAGCGTGTCCACGGTCGCGGGACTGAGGTTCACGGCATCTCGGCCCGCGGCCACCGGCGGCAGCAGGCTCCAGTCACCGCGCTCGATGCGCACCATGTGGTAGATGCCCGGGTAGTCAGCATAACCGCGCTCGGCGAGACGGAAATCCGCCCCCTTGCCGGTGTGCCCGGGAATCACGTCGCCGATGACGATCGCCCCGTGGGCCTTGGCGGCGGCCACCATCTCCCTGTACTGCGACTCGCTGCCGAAGGCCGGGTCGATATCGAAGCTGATGCGATCGAAGTTGCCATCGACCGAGGGCGTATAGGTGCGGTCGGTGATGCCGCCGGAGCGCTTCATCGGTCCGGTGTGGATGCCCTGGATGCCGATCGCCTGAAAGGCGCGCCACAGCTGCTCATCGGCGAGGGTGCCGAGCACCGACATCCCCGGGCTGGCCGGGATCGTCGAGGCCGGGTAGGCCGTGAACCAGACCGAGGCTCGTGACACCGCCAGGCGCGGCTGCGGGGTACCGTAAGGGTGGCGCCACTGCAGCGAATTGCCGGCGTACTGCCGCGCGAGCTGCTGCGCGGCGTGCAGCATCGAGCGCTCCTCCAGCCAGCGGATGTAGCCGCCGTCGGCGCCGGTACGCGCGGTCACGCTTTCCGCTGCGGGCGGCGCCGGAGCGGCCGCCGGCAACAGCGCGGTGAGCCAGATCCACAGACGCTTCACCGCGGCACCGGGGTGGGCAGAGGGGGGAAGGAAGGCACGCGCTTTCTCCTCAGGCAGTGGCCGGACGATAGTGTGCTTGGGCGCCCGGCTCAAGATCGCTCAGTGCCAGGTGACCTCGGTGGCGGTGCGGATGCTGCGGCTCGGCAGCGCGACCTCGGCGGTGAGGTGCGCCGCATCCCAACGCCAGGCGGTCGCGGGCCGGCCATCGATGCGGATCTCGGCGGGCGCGGCGGCGGCGTGGATGCGCACCTGCCAGGCCCGCTCGCGTGGCTGCCCCTGGAAGACACCCTGCGTCGGGGCGATCGTGAGCGTGTGCGCGCCATCGAGCCCTTCCCTGTAGCTGAGCCCGGTGAGCGCCGACTCGCCCTTGTCGAAGGCGAGGGTGACGCCGTCATCCTCGTACAGATCGAAATGCCCCGCCGCGCCGGGATACACATCGAGAAACAGCCGGTCGAGGGGATGGGCGTCGGAGTAGAGGGCCGGCTCCTGCTGCGGTATCAGCGCTCCGGCGCGCACGAACACCGGCGTCTCGTCCACCGCATAGTGTGCGCTGAAGCGCCGGTCGCCCTCGTAGTGGCGACCGCTGAAGAAGTCGATCCACTCACCCGGCGGCAGCCAGATACTCACGTTGCCCGCCGGATCCAGCACCGGGGCCACGAGCATCTCCGCGCCGAGCAGGTACTCCTGGGAGGCGTGATAGGCCTCCTCGAGGCGTGGATAGGCGAGATACAGCGGACGCAGCAGGGGCAGCGCGTCGCGGTGCGCGAGCCAGCTGTAGGTGTACAGGTAGGGCAACAGCTGCAGGCGCAGCGTGAAGTAGCGGCGCATGAGTTCAACGCCCCGGCGACCGTACTGCCAGGGCATGCGCAGGTTCCCCTCGCGCGGGTTGGCGTGGGCGCTGTGCAGGCGCAGCAGGGGACTGAAGACGCCGAATTCGATCCAGCGCGCGTACAGGTTGAAATCGATGCGCCCGCCGTGAAACCCACCGATGTCGTGGCTGATGTATGGCACCAGCACGTTGCCACCGCGCGCGGTGAAGGCCACCTCGTAGGCGAGCACCGGCCACTGCGAATACGTATCGCCGGTGAAAAAGCCCGGATAGCGCTCGCTCCCCCAGTCACCGTAGCGGCCGAGGATGAAGGCGCGACGGCCGCTGTGCTCCTGCGTGTAGTCGTAGAACACCTTGTTGGTCCAAAGTTGCGCATTGAGGCCGGGCATGCCCGTCGCCCCGCTCCCCCCGTCGACCCACCAGAAGTCGACCCCCTGATCGAGGAGTGGCCCATGCAGATCGCGCATGGATACCTGCGCCTGCTCGCGGTTGGAGAGATCGAAGGCGATGCGTGGCGGGGGCTCGACGTCGCGCAGCGCCACGGGTCCGAGCAGGATGCCGCCGCCGCGCTCGCCCTCCGCTTCCACCCGCAGCAGGATCTCGTTGGTGGTGCCGGGACGGATGAAGCGCGTGATGTCGGTGTGCGTGAGGCGCTGCGGCCAGTGGATGCGGCTCGGCTGCGCCTCCTGGCCGTTCACGAACAGCCGGTAGGCGCGCCGCACCGCCCCGAGATAGAGGATGACGCGGGGCGGCAGATGCGCCGGCAGGTCGATGGAGGCGCGGTACCAGCCGAGCTGCCCGGCGTAGCCCTGCGCCTGCCAGGGGAGGCCGATGCGGATCGGCCGCCAGCGGGCGCGCGCCGGGTCCTCATACCAGCGCTGGCTGAGGCCGGCATCGCGCGCGTCGGGCGCGAAGGACCAGTGCTGCGACAGGTCGAGCTCGAATCCCGGCCATACGGAAGCGGGGCGCCCCAGATCCTTCAGCACCTGGCCCGCGTGGCTGTCTTCGAGCGACAAGATGCTCTCGTCGGTGTGGATGTAGCCCGGATGGTCGTTGAGCGAGAGCTTGATACCGCGCGCGCGCAGCCAGCTAAGGAACGCCTGCGGCTCGGGGAAGAGCGGGCTCCAGTCGTATCCCCCGTCCCAGCCG